>JAEUQX010000141.1 GCA_016788625.1 Anaerolineae bacterium | reverse complement strand
TGTGCACATCCTTCAGATCACAAGGTATCAAAGATTAAGCGGGCGTGTCAATAGGACGGGGACGCGGCGGTGCGTGTCAGCACGTCACAAGATGATCAGCCCGCTGCGGGTGGCGCGAACGACCGCCTCTGTGCGGCTTTGTACGCCGAGTTTACCCATGATGGCGTTAACGTGGAATTTGACCGTGTGATCGGTGATGCCCAACCGGGCGGCAATCAGCTTGTTGGGCAGCCCTTCCGCCAGCAGTTGCAGCACCTCCATCTCGCGCACGGTGAGCGCTTCCAGTGGCACATCTGCCGGAGATGCGGTGGGCAGCAGCGTGCTCGCCAGTTCCGGGTCAAAAACAGCCAACCCCTGCGCAACGGCCTGTACGGCGGCGACGATGCTCTCGGCCTCGGCAGCGCCCGGCAGCAAGCCGCGTACTCCGGCTGACCAGGCGTCAGTAGCCTGTGTGTTATCGCGCAGCAGGGCGACCACCGGGCAGTTCAAGGGCAGTTCGGGCGCGCTGCCCCAACCCCAATCCCAAACGAGCACATCGGGGCGATACAGATCGAGTTCTTCTGCAAATCCCGCGCCGCCGCTGGTTTGTCCGGCGATCCGCAGTCCAGCCTGCCCGCTCAATAATGTGACCAGCCCCATTCGTGCCAGCGGGTTGTCTGCCACAATCAGAATGTTGATTTCAGCCATGAAAAAACACCTCGTTGCGCATGATTGTCAACGAGGTGCGTTAGACCTGCATCAGCGGATGCCTACATCACCCCTTTTTCGTCGTGGGGTTCGTCGGCGTGCGGGGTGATGATCAACAGGCCGTTGCGCGCGGGCATCATCGACTGCGGTTTCTTAGGGGCAGGCCGTGCGCCATAGCGTTCCGGTTGGTTGGCGGCACAGGGGGTGCCAAAACGCGGCTGTGCATAGGGTAAATGCGTGCTGCCACGCGCCAGGATGTGCTGATCGTTGGCGGAGTCGCCCTCGTAGGGCATCCCGTGATTCCAGGGGACGAACGAGCGGGCGTTGCAGTAGTGCCCGACGAACGAACGCCGTGACTGCGTTTTTGAGCGATTGCTGTGCGAGCGGTGGATGATGTGTCCGCCGAAGAAGATCACGTCGCCTGGCTGCACTTCGGCGCTCACTTCGCGCCCGGCATACTTGCGCGCGACGGGGGTGAGGGCGTTGAGCGTTTCGTCGGTGTTGCTGGCGTTGCGAATCGGCTGGATGTCGCCCAAGATGCGGTCGCCATTGGGGCTAGCGCCATCGTCATCCGGGTAGATCGGTTCATGCTGCGAGCCAACGGTCATCCACAGGCAGCCGTTTTCTTCGGTAGCCGGGTCGAGCGCCACCCACGCGCCGCACAACGTATCCGGCTGCGTGGGGATGTAGTAGGAGTCCTGGTGATAGCCCTGACCGATCTGCCCCGGCTGCTTGAAGAACAGCATCGATTGCAGCGCCAGCACGTCCGGGCCGATCAGCGCCTCCAGCACGTCGAGCGTGCGCGGGTGCAGCAGGAAAAACTCGTGCAGCGGCAGGACGCGGTGCAGCATGTGCGCGCGCTGCCAGTGCTTGAGCTTTTCCTCTGGCGGCAGATCGATGGGCGGGGAAACGATGCCGGGGATGGTTTCGCGGCCTGCCAGCAGATTGTCGACATGCGTATTGAAGCGCTGAATATCTTCAGGCGGAATCAGGCCGGGGACGACCAGAAACCCCTGTTCGCGAAACGTCACGTACTGCTCAACGCTGACGCGATACGGCGTGTAAACCTGTGGCTCAACCTGCTGCGCGACCATTTTATTTCCTCCCCGCCATCATTCTGCATATTGCCCTGGCAGATTGATGAACCCGAACGAATCGGCTGCACTGAAATCATGCCTGTGAGCATATAGTGTCAGCCCGTTGGATGCAAGCAAATTGCTTGTTGGTACGGCTATGAAGGCGTACAGACCTGAGCATCCATCCACAGGGTTAAATGTCTACCCATTTGCTCGCTCAACCGGGACTCCGACAAGGTTTCCCCATTCCGCCCATGAGCCGTCGTATTCTCGCACTCTTGGATAGCCAAGCAAGTATTTCAGCACAAACCACATGTGTGTTGACAAGCCGCCCCGCACACAATAGGTAATGACTTCTTTATCGGGGCTAATGCCATTTCCGGCAAACAAGTTATGGAGTTCGTCAGCAGATTTGAAGGTTCCATCTGTATTCATTGTAGGTGTCTGCCAACGTTTGAACTGTCCATTTTCGGTTTCCATGATGGCTGGCAAATTGACCGCACCAGGTATGTGACCGCCAACGCTTCCGCCCATTGAGTCTTCGCCGTTGTACATTGCCGTAGTCCGTGCATCCACAATCACCCGATCAGGTTTGCCGATGTCTTCAAGCACAAGATCACGATGCGCTCGCAAAGTCCAATCCGGTTTCTTCGCTTCATAAGTTGTCGGCTGGATGATTGGTCTGTCGGTGACCAGGGGACGGCCCTCATTCACCCATTTCGTTCGTTCGCCGTCCAGCAGCCGTACATCTTGATGACCATAAATCCTGAGCATCCACAGCCCCATAGCCGCCAAAATGTTGTTATTGCTGTCGTAGAGAACTATCGTCGTCTTGTCGCTGATGCCGGAGCGCGAAAGCAGCGTTTCCAGAGCGACCTTATCCAGAATATCCCGGCTACCTGCTCTCAAAATGTCACCATGCCAGACCCAAAATACTGCCCCCGGTATATGCCCTGAGTCGTAAGCAGCGGCGCTGAAGCCCACTTCGACGTAACGTACCTGAGGGTCGTTCAAGCGCTCCACAGCCCACTGTGTACTGGCAAGCGTGTCAGGATATATGTATTCAGTCATGGTGTCCTCCTATGCATCACCTGGTTTCGCGGTGGTAAAACCTGCATCACGCCATCCCTGAACGCCACCTTCCAGAATCGACACATTGACGAAGCCCATATCATGCAGCAGCTTACCCCCCAGCGCGCCCATTGGGCCAAGGATGCAGGTCGTGATGATGGGGCGTGAACGATCTTTCAGCGCCGGTTCGCGCCAGTCTTCGGGTACCTCATTATCCGCCTTGTAGGTCAAACTGCCTAGCGAAATGTGCATCGCGCCCGGAATGGTTCCCGTCATCGCGATGTCGGCGTCGTCACGGACATCAATCACCAGGGTATGGAGGTCTTGCTGTAAACGCTTGTGCGCCTCTGCTGGGCTTACTGTCGGAACTTGAGCGAGTGCCTCCGCCACCATTTGTTCAAAAGTCTTTGCCATGTTCTTTTCTCCTTTCAATCAGATTTGCCCACAAACATCTGGCTGGATGCCTATTTCCGCACATGCATCACGATGGCTTCCATCGGAAAAACCAACCCGTCATCATTCACATAGGGCCGCAGAGTTGTCGCTATATCGGTCAGGAGTTCCAGTTGGATGGCTTCAGAAATTGCGGATTGCATCAGCGCTCCGAAACCATGAACAAGATCTTCGACGGAAGGAAAGTGCGCTTGAGCGGCAACCGTCTTTACATCCACATCGCGGAAACCCGATGCCTTAGCCAGAGAGCGCATCCGCCCAAGATCGCCTAATACAAACATGCCACGGATACTATCGCCTGCTTCGATACCGACATGTCGGCCGAAACCTTCGGCTGCGGCCAGAAAGCCAGCATTGTCTTCAATCGGCCCCCAAACCAGAACCACAAGGCTTCCACCTGGGACAAGTACTCGATACATCTCCTGCAATCCTTTGACACGATCTTCAAAGAACATCAGACCATGCTGGCAGGTCACAATATCAAATGTGCTGTCCTGAAAAGGCAATTCAAGGACATTTCCCTCCCGCCATTCAATGATACTGCTCGGCTGCTTCACCTGAGCAATTGCGATCATATCCGGGTTGATGTCGAAGCCGATAATCTGTCCGGAATTCCCGTTACGCTCAGCAAATTTGCGGGTAACGACACCGGATCCGCACGCAACATCCAGAATCCGTATACCTGGTCTTGCATTCGCCAGATCAACTAGACGGTTTGCCCAAGTTTGCATGACCGCAGGAACGAAAACCTGCTCATATATTTCAGGGCCTGTGCCTGATACTTTCCACTTCGCATTCTCACTCATATGACCTCCAACAATCTTTCTTGATGAGTTGTGATCAACTCAGGAACTGACTGCTCCAAGCTCGTTCCCCAGAACCCCCTGCGTTTTTCGCGTCCTGTCAGATGTGGGGCAACTTACTTAACCACGGTACAGGCAAAACGAATTCAGATAGTCAATCTTTCGATTGATATTTGGGTTGAGGTGGATGTAATTTGAGGGAATGGAATCTGTCAAGTGATGATATCTCCATAACTAATGGAGACACTCATTCCGCGACAAGATTAAATGAGATGCAATTCTCGTGCGCGCGCAACGGCTTGTGTTCGATTTTTCACGCACAATTTACTGAAAATACGATTGACATGAGTCTTCACCGTACTGACGCCCAGGAAGAGCCGCACGGCGATGTCATAGTTCGATAAGCCATCAACGATCAATCGCAGCACTTCTAGTTCGCGTTCAGTCAGTGGATCAATCATAGGCTGCGAGGCATGAGCAGCAGCGATAGAGGTGGTCACTTGCGGCGGTCGGCTCAATTCGGTGAGCAATGCCTGAACCGTGGTATCAAAATCAAGCAGCTTGCCCTTTTCCACTGCCGCTGCGAACGTTTCTAGGGGAAGCGTGTTCTCTGCGACTTGGAGTACGCCAGTCAAGCGCATTCGTGCTAATAGATCGCTTGCAGAGTGATTCAGGACGTAGGTGGCGTGTAGCACAGCTCGTTCCATGTCACCTGCATTTGCCAGAAGCCAGCTCATTGCACCAATCACATCCAGAGCAGGGCGCGCGCTGTCGAACCTTTGGGCAAGTTGGAGTGCCTGGTAGAGATGGGAACGCGCCTTTGCATCATTCCGTAAGCCGCAGGCTGCGAAACCCAGACCGCTATGCTGGATAGCCACGCCTTGTTGGTCGTTCAGTTCCTGACAGACATTCAAGCCAGCCTGATAATGCAATTGCGCGCTGGCGTAGTCCCCTTGTAGCAAAGCCACATCGGCAGCGGCGGAGTGCGACCACCATACAGCCGCGCTATAACCCATATCCTGAGCAACCGCAAGGCACTCTTGAGCCAACTGTCGCGCCTCGTCGTAGATGCCTTGATACATGTTCACTTGACTCAGCATTAGCAGGGCCTGGACTTCGAGCGCAGGATTGCCCATCTCTCGATAGAGGGAGCGGGCTTCTCCCACCAGGTTTTTGACTTCGGCATAATCGCCGCGATTCATGGCGAGCCAACCCAAATCCATGATGCACTTTGGAAGCCACCACCCGGTCTCGGTCGTTCTGGCGATAGCAAGGGCTTCCTGTGCAAGGTGCATTCGTTCTGGGTCGCCGGGCGCAAGGCTCTCTAGGAGCTTGAGGGCAAGAATGGTCGCTTTCCCGGCAGGCAAGCGGCGTAGGATGGACAAGCTTTCGTCGGCAAGACTCCTGGCGCGCTCTACCGATAGGCTTAGGGAACACTGCCCTTGAGCCGCCAAACACATCGCCACGATTCGCTGGCGATCTTCCTCTGTTCCATGCAAACCTTCACGAAGACATTCCACTGACCAGTGGAAAAGATCTGCACCCTCTTGATGCAGACCACGCATTCAGTAGAAGTCCCATAGCCCTTCGGCAGCCTGGGAAATCTCCTCAAAGCGACCCTGAATCACCGCCCGCCGCCAGGCGCCGCGCACGTTCTCAAGATCGTTATTTATTTGCTCAATGGCTTCTCTTTGCCGACCTAAAAAGACGATATCGATTTCTCGCTCACGCAGAAAGTGCATGTAATACGCGCAATGCAAGTCGAGCGTCTCGTTCTGTGTATGAAGGGATGCGTCTAGTTTCTCCTCGCCGTACTGCCGCAGCAGTTCATGGATGCTATACCGTCGTCCGTTTGTATCCAGCCGCAGCAGTGACTTATCCACCAGGGCAGATAGGGATCGCACTGTCGCCCCAGCTACATATTCAGCAGCTTCGCGGGTAAAACCACCTCGAAATATCGATAACTTCATGAAGACCCGGCGTTCATCTTCCGATAGGCGATTCCATGTCGGTTCGAATGCCGCACGCATGTTTTGGTGGCGTGGTGTTATGTTCCCCGAGGTTGTTTCCAAAATATCAAGACTATGCTCTATCTCGTCCGCAATCACCTCACAGGGCAGCACCCGCACCCAGGCGGAAGCGAGTTCGATCCCCAGCGGCATCCCACTAACCAGCCGACAGATGCGGCTCACAGTTTGCTTATGTGCCGCAGTCAGTGCAAAACGGTGATGTACTCGGCGCGCGTTCTGCATGAACAGCTGGACAGCGCCATAGTTCTCGATGTCTGTTTCTGAGTCGTTGGCAGGAAATGATAGCCCGCCGATGTCATAGACCCATTCTTCGACCAGGTTCAACCGTTCGCGCGAGGTGGTGAGAATTTTGACATGAGGCGCATGAGCCAGAATGCCACTAAGAAGATGTATTCCCTCAAGGAGATGCTCAAAATTGTCGATGACAAGGAGCAAGGATTTTTCGCCGAGGTATTCCAATAACTGTTCAAACAAACCCTTGTTCAGAGAAAGTGGGAAGTTCAGGTGTTCCACCAATGCCGCGATGATGTATTCATGGGAATTCAGAGGTTGAAGGGGAATGAAACAGAATCCACCTGGGAATGTGCCATTTTGCCGTCGGGCGACTTCCAGTGCCAGCCGCGTTTTGCCAATCCCGCCTGGTCCCGTTAACGTAAGGAGGCGGCAGAGAGGATTGGTCAGCAGTTCTGCAATATCGTTTAGCTCGATGTCCCTGCCGACAAAAAAGGTAGTTTGCGGAGCGGAATAAACTACCATGATGTTACTCAACTTGTCATTGTGCAGTATTTTGCCTCATTATAATGTTGTTTTCCGCGTTTGTGGTATTTTTGGGGGCAGTCAGCGAAGGATGCCCCACCGCGCAGCGCTAGTCACCCCCGCAAATCCTCGAAACCCATCTCCACCATCCACTCGCAGATGATCATCTCGCCGGATGTATCGGGCAGGGGGATCCCGCTCTCCTGTGGCAGGCCGTTATAGCCGCGCAGGTAGCCGAACACCCCATCAATCTGCCCGCGCGCTGCCTCGGAAAGTTCCGCATCCCCGACCGCGATGGCATGGATGTGAATCGGTGAGCCGGGGTAGAGTTCGTCCGTATCGCGCAGCCAGGCGGCGAATCCGGCGCGGCGCAGCGCATCCAGCATCAGCGGGATTTCGGCGGCCAGCACATTGCGCGTCTGGCGGTCGCGCACGGCCAGATCAACCGCGCCGCCGCCGTCGTGTGTGCCGAAGCTGGCCGCGACGCCTCCGGGGTTGTAGCCACCTTGCATCACCGCCTCACGGAAGCGCGCCGTACCCCCAGCAGCGGTGTACAGGCGCTGAGCGTTGTCGAGCATCGCCAGCGTGCGCAGATTCAGAATGCCATAGCCGATCTCGATACGCTCGTAGGACTCTGGCGGGCGGGCACAGCCTTCAGGGTCATCTTCGGCAGGTGGCGTGATCTCGTCCAGTACGGCCAGCCAGGGCGTAATCGCGTTGTGCTCGCCCTCCGCCGTCCAGCCGAGCGTGCCCGCGTAGTTAACCTCCCACCACACATAGCCATCGGCACACAACGGCCCGACCAGCACGCGGAACAGGTCACCAGCGGGTATCTGGCCGATGCGTTCGCCAGCCAGACCTGGCCCTGCACGCAGGTTGTTGGGTGTATCACCGCTCACCCACGCCCAGGTATCGACCCTCAGCGCAGTGATGAGATCGGTGGGACAGGCCGCGGACTGAGCGCGCGTAACAGCGAATGTGCCCAGGAGTAACAGTACGGGAAGGAGTAGTTTCACGGTGTTTCATCCATCGGTATGCCGGGTCAAGCATCAGCCTACGCTGAAGAGCCGCCCGTTTACTTGACGCTCAGCAGACGCTTTGGCTGCTGGTGCATTTTCGTACCAAAATCAAACTTTACAGGGGCGAACGTTTGATCTAAAATAGAAATCATGTTCTAATCAGGAGGGTGAGAACCACATGATGACCACTGTGACGTTGGCCCCAGTGGGGGAAGACCTCCATATCACCTGCGAAGCCAGGATGCAGGCTGCGCTGGAAGGGCATTTCCGCGCGCTGCGGGAACGTATCGCCGCCTTAATCGAACGCGACGGCTGTCTGCCGGTTGTGTTCTGGATGCAGGAGCGGCAGGCTTTAGCGAATCTGCTCGTCCCGCTGCACCTGGAAGGACTGCGCTTAGGCATCGAGCAGGAGATGCGTCGTCCGCGTTTTCCGGCGCTGACGCTGCTGCTGAACATCAATGGGCGCACACGCGAGGCCGCGCTGCATCTCTCACGGGATGCCGCCCAGAGCGTGACGCTGAGCGCCGCCGAGTGCGCGGATGCAGCTCTGGCGGACGTGAGCGCTGCAGCCCTGGTTGCGCTGCGGGCAGCACTGCGCATTGGAGCGCTGAGTGATGGGCGCGCGGAACGATTGGCAGGCTATCAGATGCGCCGCGCAATGGCTGCCGGAGTGCTTCTGGCACAGCGCGCCGTACCATTAGGAAGCATTTCCCCTGACGAAAGTGAAACTGCTCGCTTGTGCGTTTGAGCGACTTGTGCAATGATACATATTACGCTCGCGTATCTCTCCCGTAACCACGGCGGAGCATAAGCGGGGAAAGATTGAACGGTGCTTACGCATCAGAAGGAGATTCAAAATGGCCGTTGAGTTCTATGATGTGAAGACCCGTAAGAAGGTCAAGGTGGATGATAAGCTGGTCGTCAAGACCAAGTTCACCACCAAGAACGGGCAGGTCCGCTATGGCCTTCGTGGCAAGACGGAAGATGGTCGCAACCTGACCAAGTTCGTCAGCCAGAAGGACTGGGAAAAGTCGAAGTTCCCTGAGGGCTAAGCTCGGCCTGATTGCTGGAGCGGCTAACACCGCTCCGCCATGAACCCGCGTCACAACTGGCGCGGGTTTTTGATTTACCTGGCTGCACTCTCGCCGTAGCATTCGCCTTCCAACGTGTCGCCGAAGCACGACAGGTTGCCCACGGCCGTCATCTCGATCACCTCGCGGTCAGGGAACAGCGCCAGGATCGCTTCACGCTGACCCTCGCCTCCGTTGTCCCAGGCCGCGACGATGTCGCTGTCCAGGAACGGGCTGGTGACGGCCATCAGGCTGCCGAATGAACGCCAGCGCACGTCAGTGCCCTGCACGATCACCAGAACGGGCGCGTCCGTCGTGCGCCGCGCATTGACCGCCTCAATCAGCTCCGGGCTGACCCAGTTGAAGCGGTACAGCGGTTGGATACGTGGCACGCTGTAACTCGCCAGGCTATAGACCAGCACAGCGGCCACGAGTGGATAGAGAAACCAACGCGCCGCTAACCCGCGCTTGATCAGCCAACCGAGCGGCAGCGCGCTCAGCAGCGCCAGCGCCGCCAGCCCTTCGTAGTAGTAGCGCGTGCTGTAACGCTGCGAGCCGATCCAGTACGTGATGTGCAGCCCGATCAGCGAGAGCGGAATCGCCAGCAGCAGCCACGTCCAGGCCTGTTGGTCATCGAGCTTACCACGCAGGAAGAAAGCGAACGGGATCAGCAGCCACAACGCTGCCGCGCCCATCCACAGCAGCGCGAAATCGCGGTTTCGCAGCGTCTCGGCGGGCAGGTTGGTCGTGCCCATGAAGGCGGCTGTGCCCGCCAGCAGCCACAGCGCCCACCACGTCCAGCGCCGCTTCAGGCCGATGATCAGGCCGAAAGGCAGCAACAGCCAGCTCAGCCCCAGGTTCGGCCAGTAGTCGGCCTCCAACAGGATGTGCTGCCGTGCTTCCTCGTCAAATGAGCCAATCTGCCAGCCGAACAAATCCGCTGCCGTCAGCGAGAGATCCCAGCGCGTCTGGCGCAGCCCTTTTTCAAGCGTGTGGCCGTTGCGTCCGTAGCCCTCACCAAATCCGACGCGATCATACGGCCAGACCAGCAGATACAGGTTCTTGCGCGCGTCGCCCGTCGCTGCGTAGTTGTAGGCCGGGATGATCAGGCCGACGAGCAGCGTCACCCCCGCCAACGCTAGCAGTGGCCCCAGCACCCGCCGAACACGTACAACACTCCCCCCCCGACCCACCGTAGGGGCAAGACCTGGCTTGTCCGTATCTGCCATTAACCCCTCTTCGCTCCCCTTCGTCCCTTGGAGAGGGGGCAGAGGAGTCAGGTACGCGTCCTGTAGGGACACGGCAGTGCCGTGTCCGCCCGCAGATACGGGGGTGAGGTACGCCCGCAGCAGCCGCACGCCGCTCCACGCCACAAACGGCCCAGCCATCGCCACCCCGGCCAGCGGTCGATTGATCGCCGTCAGTCCCAGCGCCGCGCCTGCCACTAATCCC
>JAEUQX010000110.1 GCA_016788625.1 Anaerolineae bacterium | reverse complement strand
TGAACATTCCTGATACGGTGGGTTATGTCATGCCTGCCGAGTGGGGCGACCTGATCGCTAACCTGATTGCCGAGACCCCAGGCGCTGGCCCCGGCAGCGGTGTGATCTGGTCTGTTCACTGTCACAACGACCTGGGACTGGCGACGGCCAACAGTCTGGCGGGTGTGATGGCGGGGGCGCGGCAGGTCGAAGTGACGATCAACGGCATTGGTGAGCGCGCGGGCAACACCAGCCTGGAAGAAGTCGTCATGGCGATCCACACGCGTCCGCAGTATTACAGCCTGCGAACCAACATCAATACGCGCGAGATCATGAAGACCAGCCGCATGGTCAGCAACTATACCGGGATGCATGTGCAGCCTAACAAGGCCATCGTCGGCGCGAATGCCTTTGCCCACGAGGCGGGTATTCACCAGGACGGTATGTTGAAGAACGCCAGTACCTATGAGATCATGACGCCCGAAAGCGTCGGCGTACACCAAAGCCGCCTGGTGCTGGGCAAGCACAGCGGTCGCCATGCCCTGAAGGCTCGTTTGCAGGAGCTAGGTTATACGGTCGAAGGTGATGCCCTGAACCAGGTTTTCGCACGGTTCAAGGATCTGGCTGACGCCAAGAAGACGGTTACCGATGCCGATCTGGAAGCGCTGATCGCTGACGAGTTTCATGGGCCGGAAGAAATCTACAGCCTTATTGATATCCAGGTGACCTGTGGCACGATGGGGATGCCGACGGCAACCGTCAAGATGCGGAATGCCGACGGCGAAGAAGTCGTACACGCTGCGGTTGGCGCGGGGCCGGTCGATGCCTCGTACAAAGCTGTTGATGCGATTGTCAAAGCGCCCAACACGCTGGTCGAGTACAGCGTCCACAGCGTCACAGCGGGCATCGACGCCCTGGGTGAGGTGACGGTACGCATCGCCCAGGCCGACGGCGACAAGCGTTCCTTCGGCGGCTATGGCGCGGACAGCGATATTGTCGTCGCCAGTGTTAAGGCGTATCTGGCCGCGCTGAACCGGATGGTCGTCGTCCTGGGATTGAGTGGGCAGAAGCCAGAGGGCGAGATTTCCACCGTCGAGGTCAAGCGCGAAGAGGTTTGAGTCAATAGTCGTTAGCTAGTAGTCCAACAAGATTAGTCTGATGGGCACTCGTAGGGACACGGCACTGCCGTGTCCGCACACCTTGGAACCCGCCAGTTGAGTAGTTCAGGCCGCAGACTCAGCGAACCTGAATCCTGCTAAGGACTGATGACTAGAGACTAACGACTGACTGTCTGGTGAATGTTAAATAATCCCAACGTTCTTGGGATAATTTGGGATAACGGAGAAGATGGGAACAACGCAACACCAACCAACCACCCCTCGAACGCTGTTCGAGAAAGTCTGGGACAACCATATTGTTCGTCCCCAGACGCCGGATACCCCGGCAGTTTTGTACATCGATCTGCATCTGGTGCATGAAGTCACCTCGCCGCAGGCCTTTTCGCTGCTGCGTGAGCGCGGGCTGAAGGTGCGCCGGCCGGAACGCACGATGGCGACAATGGATCACAGCACGCCGACCACGCCGCGCAATGCTGCGGGCATCATCCCGGTGACCGACAGCATGGCCGCCGCGCAGCTTGACGTGATGCGCAAGAACTGCGCTGACTTCGGCATTCCGCTGTACGACCTGGGGACAAAGAACCAGGGCATCGTGCATGTGATCGGCCCGGAGCAGGGGCTGACCCAACCAGGGATGACGATTGTTTGCGGTGACAGTCACACCAGCACACATGGGGCATTCGGCGCGCTGGCGTTCGGCATCGGCACGAGCGAGGTCGCGCACGTTCTGGCGACGCAGTGTCTGCTGCAGAGCAAGCCCAACACAATGGCTGTGCGCGTCGATGGTCGCCTGCATCCCGGCGTGACCGCCAAGGACATCATTTTGGCTGTAATCGCCAAGATCGGCGTTGGCGGCGGCACGGGTTACGTCTTCGAGTACATGGGCGAGGCTATTCGCGCGCTGAGCATGGAAGCCCGCATGACGATCTGCAATATGTCCATTGAGGGTGGAGCGCGCGCAGGCATGGTTGCGCCGGATGATACCACCTTTGAGTATGTGGCTGGGCGTCCCTTTGCGCCGAAGGGGGACGAGTGGGAACGCCGCGTGGCAGAGTGGCGCGTGCTGCCCAGCGACGATGGCGCGACTTTCGACAACGAGGTTGTGTTGGACGCCAACACGTTGACGCCCATGATCACATATGGCACGAACCCCGGGATGGGCATGGCGATTACTGCTCGCGTGCCTGACCCCGACCAGTTGGGTGACGTCAGCCAGAAGATGGCGCTCACCAAAGCGCTGCAATATATGGACTTGCAGCCGGGCCAGCCGCTGCTTGGCAAACCTGTGGATGTCGTCTTCCTGGGAAGCTGCACCAATTCGCGCATTTCTGATCTGCGCGAAGCTGCCCGCCTGATCAAGGGACGCAAGGTCGCTGCTAATGTTCGTATGATGGTTGTGCCCGGTTCACAACAGGTCAAGGTGCAGGCCGAGGCGGAAGGCCTGGACAAGGTGTTCCGTGAGGCGGGTGCAGAATGGCGCGAAGCGGGTTGTTCGATGTGCATTGCTATGAATGGCGACCAGCTTCAGCCGGGGCAGTATGCCGTCAGCACCAGCAACCGCAACTTTGAGGGACGGCAGGGCAAGGGTGGCCGCACCTTCCTGGCAAGCCCGCTGACTGCCGCCGCGACGGCGATCAACGGCGTGATCACTGACCCACGAGAAATGGTGAACTAGCATGGAACCGATTACGAAATTCAGCGGGAGTATGGTCGCGCTGCCGATCAATGACATCGACACTGACCAGATCATCCCCGCGCGCTACTTGAAGGTGACCGATAAGAACGGGTTGGGCGCGGCTTGTTTCAGCGACTGGCGCTACAACGCCGATGGCAGCCCGAAAGCAGATTTCCCGCTGAACCAACCTGCCTATCAGGGCGCGCAGGTATTGGTTGGCGGGCACAACTTCGGTTGCGGCAGTTCGCGCGAACACGCGCCCTGGGCGCTGTTGGGAGCGGGATTCAAGGCTGTCGTCAGCACCTATTTTGCGGACATCTTCCGCAATAACGCGCTCAAGAACGGCTTGCTGCCCGTCGTGGTGGATGCCGAGACGCATAAGCAGCTCGTCAGCCTGGCGCAGGAAGACCCGACCGCGCAGGTGACGGTTGATCTGGAATCGCAGAAGCTGATCCTGCCCGATGGCCGTGGCGTCACGTTTCCGGTGGATGCCTTCTCGCGCTACTGCCTGTTGAATGGGGTTGATCAACTTGGTTTTGTGCTGGGGCTGGACGAGCAGATTGCAAGCTATGAGGGGCAGACGCCCGGGCGTGTCAACACGCTGGCGACGGCCTAGCACTTCTACTTCTACGTATCTGGGGTGTGGCGCGCCGCACCCCTGCATATCGCATCACAATAACGATAGGCGTGAATGCGCGTATTGAGGGAACTGGCAATGAACGTTGCAATCTACGACACAACACTGCGCGATGGGACACAGCGCGAGGGTATATCGCTCTCTGTAGCTGACAAGCTGAAGGTGACACGACTGCTGGACAGCCTGGGAGTCGCCTATATTGAGGGAGGCTGGCCGGGGTCTAATCCCAAAGATGCAGCCTATTTTGAAGCGGTGAAGTCACTCGAGTTGCAGCACGCGCGCATTGCCGCCTTCGGGTCGACCTGCCGCAAACAGGGCGACCCGGCATCCGACCCGAACATCATCGCACTCGTGGAGGCGGAGACGCCTGTCGTCACGGTGGTGGGCAAGACCTCCATGCTGCATGTTACGGATGTGCTGCAAACGACACCGGAAGAAAACCTGCGCATGATCCGCGAGAGCCTTCGCTATCTCAAGTCACTCGGCAAAGAGGTAATCTACGACGCTGAGCATTTCTTCGACGGCATTAAGCTGGATATGGAGTATGCGCTCGACACGCTCGAAGCGGCTGTCGAAGGTGGAGCGGATTTTGTCGTCCTGTGCGATACCAACGGCGGCTCAATGCCCTGGGAGATCGCGCAGTATGTGGATACGGTGAAGCAGACTTTTCCCAACGTCGCGCTTGGTATTCATACGCACAACGACGGCGAACTGGCCGTTGCCAACACACTGGCGGCGGTCAAGGCTGGCGCGGTGCAGGTGCAGGGCACGATCAATGGCTATGGCGAGCGTTGTGGCAACGCCAACCTGTGCAGCATCATCCCCGATCTGGAACTCAAGATGGGCATTCGCTGCCTGCCG
>JAEUQX010000090.1 GCA_016788625.1 Anaerolineae bacterium | reverse complement strand
CGCCTGCTGGAGATGCGTTTGATCGAGGAAACCGAGGAGCGCCCTGACCCCGCGCTGGATGACGAACGCCGCCGCTACTACCGCCTGACCAGCTTTGGCGAACGGGTGGCGCAGGCGGAGGCTGCGCGGCTGGCGGCGCTGCTCAACGTGGCGCAGTCCAAAAGGCTTATGGGGAGGGCGTGAGGATGAAGCAGATGCTGGATTCACCGACGATTCTGCTTTCCACGCGCATCTACCGTGTGCTGCTGGCGCTCTACCCTGCCGAGTACCGCCGGGAGTATGGGCCGCTGATGCTGCAAGTCTTCCGCGACGTGCTGCGCGACCGCTGCCGCAAGAACGGCTGGGCGGGGGTGCTGCTGTGGTGGTGTGCGACAGTCTTCGACCTCCTGATCACCGCGTTTGAAGAACGCAGAAAGTTCAGGTTCGGAATGTCCAAAGCGAACTTCACTAAACTGACAGGTCTTTTCTTCATCGTCGGCGGCGTGTGCGCCATGATCATGGCCTTCAGCCAGCTTCAGCCGGACGACCACTACACCTACTACGGCATTTACCAGATCGCCATGTGGTTCATGGCGCCAGCCTTCATCCTGATCGGGCTAGGCTGCGCAGGTCTGTTCCTGCGCGAGACGACTTCCCTGCACATCATCGGCAGGTTGGGGCTGTTGGCTGCGGGCATTGGCGCGGTGCTCACGGGCGTCGGGGCTACGCTGACGGTAGCTGCATCGACGGGCGAGGACTTCTGGCCGCTGTGGTACTACGCCATGCTGGCACACATCGGCGGGGTGTTGGTTTTCGGCCTGGTGCATCTGCGGACGCCCGTGCTGCCCGTCTTCCGCGGGCTGCCGCTGCAAATCGCGGCGGGCTACGTGTTCCTGCTGGTATTCGCGGGCTACTTTCAACCACGATCACTGCAAAACCTGCTGTGGTTCGTCATGATGCTGGGTGTCGGGCTGGTTTGGTTTGCCATCGGCCAGGCGATTCAGCGCCAGCAGCAGCCTGCGGTTGTCGCTGCGATGCAGTGATTGATCAAGAGAACGCTTGGCGCAGCGACTATCGAGCCGTCTGCGCCCAGTATGTTCGATAACCGCAGCGACATCATCTGACCATCCGACCAATTGCATAAGGAGCTGTTCTCATGAAGCGTCTTTTGACACTGGCATTCGCCGCTGCATTGCTCGTCGCCATCACGGCCAGCGCCCAGGAATTCCCATCGGAAGTCATCGCCGTCATCACGAACGTGGCAGGCGAGGAAATCGGCAGTATGTCGGTTGCGCCGCTCACCGCAGACATGGCGCGCGATATGTCCTTCCCACCAGAAACGCTGGAGGGTGCGATGGCCGTCTGGATTCAGGTGCAGGGGTTGACGCCCGGTTTTCACGGTATCCACATTCACGGCGTTGGCACGTGCGACCCGTCTGGCGAGCGGGCGTTCGCCTCTGCGGGTGGGCATCTGCACGCGGACGGCGAGACGCATGGGCAGCACATGGGCGACCTGCCTTCCTTGCTGGTGACGCAGGGCGGCGCAGGCGTGCTGGTCTTCGCCGCTGACGGCTTCACGCTCGATGACCTGCTGGACGCGGACGGCAGTGCGGTGATCATCCATGCCGGGCCGGATAACTACGGCAACATCCCGGCAGAGCGCTATGACCCGGACGCCGACGAGACGACGCTGAACACGGGTGACGCGGGTGGCCGCGTGGCCTGCGGCGTGTTCGCGCGCGAGGGGTAATCGGACCCTATTCTCTCGTTCACCATAAGCTCCTCGCAATGAGCAGAGGAGCTTATGCCCCATCCCCGTACATCGCCGCCGTCGCCGCCGCCAACTCCCTCACATGCGCGCGCAGTTCGGCGGGTTCCAGCACCTCGACGCGCGGGCCGAAGCTGAGGATGGTATCGCCCGCGTAGTCCATCGCCTGGAAGTCCACGCAGGCTGTCACCCAGCC
>JAEUQX010000088.1 GCA_016788625.1 Anaerolineae bacterium | reverse complement strand
GTTGACGATCTCGTCCGAGGGGTAGTACCACTCCTGGGTACTGAGGACGAATTCCTGATCCGACATAATCAAATTGCTCCTCAAGAAAGCTGCATTCGCGCGGGTCTATTGGTGGCGCAATTATAGTGTCAATCGCGCGACGCGCCAACGCGGACGGATTCAAAGGGCGCATTTCAGATTTTGGGGTACGTGGCAAAAGGATTAGCCCATCAGGGCGTATATCCTGAAATGCACCCCGATTCAAATGCCGATGGGATCTGATGACATAGCGCCCGAACGGACGCCGCTTGCTACCCCTCACCCGCGTTGCGCAGCTCATCCTCCGCCAGCAGCCGTTCGATCTCGCGAGTCTCCAGTTCATCGACGTAGTGGTTGATGCCTGAGCGCATGAATGTCGCCAGATCGGGATGCATCTGATCGAAGTTGGCTTTGAAGCGCTCATCGTCGTTGTAGAGGTCGCCCAGCCCGCGCAGAATCTCCAGCGTTGGTTCGTAGAAGTGGCGGATGTGCTCGTGCCAGCGCGCCAGCAGGGCCTGCACCGACTCGTCGGTGGAAGACGAGCCTGCCTCGATGGCAGCCACGATCTCGCTGTAGATGGCGCTGCCCTCGTCCATTATGGCCTGGCGCTGCGCCTCGCTGTACCCATTCCAGCGTTTGATCGACTCGTTGACGTTGGCAGGGCCGTATTGCAGGCGCGCCTCGCGTTCATACTGCTTTTGTTCTTCGGCGCTGAAGGCGCGGAACATCCGTTTCTTGCTCATCGGTTTCTCCCCTGTGATATGCATAATGGTCTCGTCAACGGTGCGGACGAGTTCTTCCATCCGCGCGATTTTGCCGGTTAGCGCTTCACGGTGCGTCCGCAGTGCCGCCACCAGGTCGAAGCCCGGCGCATCGAGGATGTCCTTGATGTGCAGCAGTTCCAGCCCGATTTCGCGGTAGAACAGGATTTGTTGCAGCCGCAGCAGCGCCGTATCGTCATAGTAACGGTAGCCGTTCGCGCCGACCGTCGCCGGGCTGAGCAGGCCGATCTCGTCGTAGTAGTGCAGCGTGCGGATGGTCACGCCCGCCAGGTCGGATAGTTGTTTGACGGTGTACATGGTGGTGAGTCGTTAGCTGTTAGTCGATAGCCGGTAGGCAGATATGGCGCTACTCGGACGCCCCGTCATTCGTCCCTACACAGCGCGATCATCGCAGGACGGGTAACGGCACGTTCGATACCTCGGACAACAATCAGCATGATAAAGCCTGACGTAACGTAAGAGTCAAGGGGTATTGACAAGCCAGTTCAGTTGTCATGGCGCTGAGGTATATATAGAATTACGCAGATTTATGCAGATTTCCATCGGGAGCTATCCGTGTCCACTTCATCGCCGCTCATCGGAGTCCTCGTCGCGCAGCTCGGCACGCCGGATGCGCCCACACCCCAGGCCGTGCGCCCGTATCTCAAAGAGTTCCTCTCCGACATGCGGGTGATCGACTACTCGCCATTCATCTGGCAGCCGATCCTGCGCGGCATCATCCTGAACACGCGTCCGCGTCGTTCCGCTAAACTTTACGCGCGCATCTGGCTGCCGGAGGGGTCGCCCCTACTGGTCTATTCGCGACAGCAGGCCGAGGGCGTACAGGAACGCCTGGGCGCGGGTTTCCGCGTCGTGTTGGGGATGCGCTATGGCAATCCGAGCATCGCCTCAGCCATCGCCGCGCTGGAGTCCGAGGGCATCGACCGCATCATCGTGCTGCCGATGTTCCCGCAGTTTTCATGCACGACGACGGCCTCAATCTACGACGCAGTCTATGCGGCGGCGGCAGGGCGGCGCTGCCCGTTATTCCACGAACGCAAACGCCATGTGCCCACCCTGCGTTTCATCGAGCCTTATTATCAGCACCCGGCCTACATCGAAGCCATGCGTTTACATCTGAGCGAGCAGATCGCCGCGCAGCCGCAGCCACCCGACCGCTGCGTGATCAGCTTTCACGGCATCCCACGACGCTACGTGGAGACGGGCGACCCGTACCGCGCGCAGTGCGAAAGGACCGCGCGCCTGCTGGCCGAGGCGATGGGCTGGCAGCCAGACGAGTGGCAGATGTGCTTTCAGTCGCGCTTCGGACCGGAAGAATGGCTGGAACCCTACACCGATAAGACGCTGGAAGGGCTGGCGGCGCAGGGGGTGCAGCGCCCGCTGGTCTTCTCGCCGGGCTTCGTCACCGACTGCCTGGAGACGCTGGACGAGCTGGGCAACGAGGGGCGCGCACAGTTCGAGGAGGGCGGCGGACACGCGGAGAACTTCACCTTCGTGCCCTGTCTGAACGCGTACCCGGCCTGGCTGGACGCCATGGCAGCGCTGGTGCGCGGCGCGGCACAAGGGTGGGCAGGCTAAGATCGTCAGTCTGGAAGGTATGAGTCATCAGTTGTGGGGCGGGCGCAGCCTGTAGCAGCACGCGTATGATTGCTGCGCCGGGTTCAAACGAACCCTGGGGTGCTACTTGGGATGCTCTGTCTTCTGACGAAACATCGGCACGGCAAACTCGACAAAACTGGCCCAACCCTCGCCCGCCAGCAGCTTACGTTGTTCCTCATTGAGTTCAAGGTGAACATCGTGCGTGTCGGTATGGATGTCGAGGGTCAGGGTTTCGCTGCCGTCATCCCGTATCTCTTCAAAACACTGCCGTTCATAGCCCATCGGGTTGGCGAGGAACTTGCCCAGGCAGCGTTCACAGATCGGGAGCTGGTGATCACAGACGTTGCGATTGATCTTGACGTACATATCGCACCTCTCGTGAATTTCCCTTAGATACAGTATAACTTCACGAAGGGTAGCGATGATAGTGACATTTGTCATTTCTATAATCGCGTTCACGTTGCCCTGCCCCGCACGCGGCGCTACAATCGCAGTATCGATTATCGCAACCACGACGGACGGACTATACGTCAGATGCGATGGGAGACTGTATCATGCCAAAGAGCGTCTTCATCAGTTCCACCTCTATTAACCTCAAAGACCATCGCGCCGCCGTTGATGCCGCTATCCGCCGCCTCAAGCTGCGCCCGATCAACATGCAGGACTTCGGCGCACAGCCCGGTGGCCCGGTCGGTGTCAGCCTGCGCGAAGTGGGTGAGGCTGATGTGTTCGTCGGCATCCTGGCGCGGCGCTATGGCTATGTGCCGCCCGGCGCGGAGAAGTCCGTCACAGAACAGGAATACGACGAGGCCGTGCGCCGCCGCATCCCGCGCCTGATGTACCTGCTCAACCCGGCGCATCAATGGCCGGACGAGTTCGTCGAGTCTGACGCGACGGCACAGGAGCGGTTAGCCGCCTTCAAAACACGCGTCGAGGGCAGCGATGTGCGTGCGCTGTTCACCACGCTGGACAACCTGGCCGCGCAGGTGACCGCCGACCTGACCAACCTGCTCGACAAGCGCCAGCGTCAGACTATGCTGACTCGTGTACTGGCGGCGGTTGTCATCGTGGCGGTAGTGATCCTCTTGACGCTGCTGACTAACTCCCGCCTACAAGCGGACATATTTCAGGTTGTTGGCGTCTGGACGGCAACCCACACCCCAACTGCCACCTACACACCAACTACAACTCCCACACCGACCAGGACGCCCACGATCACGCCAACACCGCCCGAGGGTACGCCCTTCCCCGAAGACGAGGTCGGCGTCGTGTTGACCGATCTTCAGCCAATGGGCACGAACGCCCCTGACAACGTGATCAGCAACCTCGCCAGCGATTTGCGACGCGGCGGCATCCCCTACATCTGGGTGCGCCAGACGCTCAGCAGCGACGAACAAGCCCGCGCTCTGGCCACGCAGTACAACGCGACCATCGTGTTGTGGGGAGAGGTGGATACAAGCGCGATCCGGTTGTTCTTTGAGGTTGACTTGCCGGAAGGCAGTATATTCACCCGCTCGCGTGAGGTCGAAATACTGTCATCAGATGCCCAGACAATCCTGGGAACACAAACCAGTTTGTCGGCGCTGGAATCATTTAGTCTGCTTATCAGCACCGGCTTGAATGAGCTTGGCCTATTCCTGTATGACGCCGTGCGCGCCCAGAGCCTTATTTTCGCCGGGGAATCTGCCAAAGCCGAAATCGCCTTGGATGAAGCATTGGCGCGCGTGCCAGTAGGGCTGGAAACAGAATTCAATGTTTCCACCCTGTATTTCGCGCGGGGTTACATTCGAGGTGGGCGGGGCGCCCTGGATGAGGCCATCTCCGACTTCACCCGCGCTATCGAGATTGATCCGCAGTTTGCGATACCCTACAACAATCGCGGCGCTACCTACGCTGACCAGGACAAGCTGGACGATGCCATCGCTGACTACACCCGCGCCATCGAGATTGATCCGCAGTACACACTGCCCTACTATAATCGTGGAATTGTGTTCTACGACCAAGGCAAGCTAGACGAAGCCATCATCGACTTCACCCGCGCCATCGAGATCGATCCGGACTACGTGCAGGCCTATTCCAATCGCGGGACTACTTACTACGACCAGGGCAAGCTAGACGAAGCCATCACCGATTTCACCCGTGCCATCGAGATCGATCCGCAGTTTGCGATAGCCTACAACAATCGTGCAGGTGCGTACCGTAACCTCGGCAAGCTGGACAAAGCTATCGCCGACCTCGGCAGTGCGATCGAGCTTGACCCAGGGGATGCAGTGGCCTTCTACAATCGTGGAGTTGCGTACCACGACCAGGGCAAGCTGGACGAAGCCGTCGCCGACTTCACCCGCGCTATCGAGCTTGACCCGGAATATGCACCGGCTTACTACAATCGCGGAGTTGCATACGCTGATCAAGACAAGCTGGACGATGCCATCGCTGACTACACCCGCGCTATCGAAACCAATCCTCAGCTTGCCGATGCCTACTACAATCGCGGAATCGCGTACGCTGATCAAAACAAGCTGGACGATGCCATCGCCGACTTCACCCGCGCTATCGCGGTCAATCCTCAGCTTGCTGATGCCTACTACAATCGCGGAGTTGCATACGCTGATCAAGACAAGCTGGACGATGCCATCGCTGACTACACCCGCGCCCTTGAGATCAATCCTCAGCTTGTTAATGCCTACAACAATCGAGGAAATGCATACTCTGACCAAGGAAAGCTGGACGATGCCATCACTGACTTCAGCAGCGCGATCGAGATTGACTCGCAGTACCAGGCTGCATACTACAACCGCGGAAAAGCCTACGCTGCCCAGGGCAACCTGGACCAGGCTATTGCTGACTACACCCGCGCCATTGAGATTGACCCAGAGTATGCCTGGGCCCATAACAGTCGGGGGCTTGTGTACGCCGACCAGGGCATGCCAGACGAGGCAATTGCCGACTTCACCCGCGCCATTGAGATCGATCCGTTGTATGCTCGCGCATACAACAATCGCGGGCTTATGTACCAACGGCAAGGCAAGTTGGAGGAGGCCATCGCCGACTACAGCAGCGCTATTGAGATTGACCCGCAGTATGCTGTAGCTTATAGCAACCGAGGAAGCGCACTTGCAATTCAAGGTAACCTGATCGAGGCAGTTGAAGATTTAGACCGCGCAATCGAACTTGATTCACGCCACTCAAATCCTTATCTCGTGCGTGGTATCGTTCACAATGCCCTCGGCAACTATCCCGCCGCCATCGAAGACTACCGCACCTATGAACGCCTAACAGGGCGCCTGGAACCATTCATGGTTCAGCAGATCGCAGAGATGGAGGCGGCGCTCACTCCAACGCCAAATTGCATTGCTGGCATCCTGTGTACAGGTGGGAATTCTGGGGCAACCTCTACGCCTGCCCCAGGATGAGGGTTGCGCGTTCACCTTTGCATGGACGCCTGTTATACTGCGGCGCATGAACCCAGTACCCGCCATCGCGCGCCTCACTCGCTGGCTGCAAGCCCGCCAACCTGCCCGCCCGCTCAAGGGCCTCACGCGCTTCACCCGCACCGTTGATGCGCGCCTGCCCGCCTACCAGAGCGATGTGCGGCTGCCTTCCGGCGTGGTCATGCCGCTGGATAATCGCGTGCCCGCGCAGCAGAGCATCCTCTACAGCGGGTTGTACGATGTGGCGCTGGCGCACGTCATCCGCCAGCACACCCCGCCCGGCGCGCACGCCCTCGATATTGGCGCGAACCTCGGCTTCTTCGCGCTGCACCTGGCGCAGTGGGCAGGCGTAAATGGTCGCGTGGCCGCTTTCGAGGCCAACCCCGCTATGCTCACGGCGGTGCGCCGGGCGCTGGCGCTCAACCCGCACCTGCGCGTCGAGCTGCTGCCCAACGCCATTCACGCCGAGAACGGGGCGCTGACGTTCCACATCGACGCCGACCCCGGCAAGTCCTCGCTGCTGGCCGACCAGGTGCGCCAGCCGCTGCACACCCTGACCGTCGATGCCATCACCGTCGATCACTACATCGGCGCGGCGGGCTGGTCGCGGCTCGATGTGATCAAGTGCGACATCGAGGGCGGTGACTGCTAT
>JAEUQX010000079.1 GCA_016788625.1 Anaerolineae bacterium | reverse complement strand
TGGGGCAAGCGCCCGTTCTTCGTGCGTGAAGGCGGCAGCGTGCCCGTCACGGTGGTGATGCAGCAGCAGTTAGGCGCACAGATGGTGCTGATGCCCTTCGGCTACAAGGGCTGCGCGGCGCACGGCCCGAACGAACATGTCTATCTCGACATGTGGTATCGCGGCATCAGCGTGATGATCGAGTTTTACAGCGAAATCAGCAAGAGGTTCTCGGCATGAGTCATGAGTTTGTTACAGCCCATATTGACCACTTCCGCGCGCAGTTGTTTGATCTTCTGCGTATCCCCAGCGTCAGCACCTCGCCACAGCACACCGCTGATGTGCGCCGCGCCGCCGAGTGGCTGGCTGCCGATCTGCGGCGCATCGGCATGACGCGCGTCGAGATTATGCCGACAGAAGGTCATCCCATCATTTATGCGGAGTGGCTCGGCGCGGGGACACATGCGAAGACGGTATTGATTTACGGCCACTACGATGTACAGCCCGCCGCCAAAGCCGATGGCTGGCACACCGAACCGTTTGAACCAATCGAGAAGGACGGGGCAATCTACGCGCGCGGTTCGTCGGACGACAAAGGCCAGGTCTTCGCGCATATCAAGGCGGCAGAGGCGCTGCTGGCGAACGGCGGACAGTCACCCGTCAACCTCAAGTTCCTGATCGAAGGCGAGGAAGAAGTCGGCTCGACGCACCTGGGTGATTTCATCACGGCCAATCGCGAGATGCTGCGCGCGGATGTCTGCGTGATCTCCGACAGTGGGATGCCAACGGCTGACCAACCCGCGATTGTCTACGGACTGCGCGGTATCGTCGGAATGCAGGTCGATGTCTATGGCCCGGCGCAGGACTTGCACAGCGGCACATATGGCGGCGCGGTGCATAACCCGGCACAGGCGTTGGCCGAAATCATCGCGAAGCTTCATAACCCCGATGGCAGTGTAGCCGTGCCCGGTTTCTATGATGATGTGCTGCCGCTTTCAGAGACGGAACGGGCAGAACTGCGCCAGTCCGCCCTGGACGAGGCCATCTGGTTGGCACAGGTCGGCGCGCCGCAGCCCTGGGGCGAAGCGCAGTACGCCATCCACGAACGGACGGGCGCACGACCGACGCTGGAGATCAACGGCATGGCGGGCGGTTTCATCGAGACGGGCATGAAAGGTGTGCTGCCAGCGCGGGCCTTCGCCAAGATAAGCTGCCGCTTGGTGGCGGATCAACAGCCCGACCGGATTTTGCAGCACGTGCGCGATCATATCCTCAACCTCGCGCCGCCCACCGTGCGCGTCGAGGTTACACCGCTCAGCAGCGGGAGTGGCCCGGCCTTTGTGGACATTCAAACGCCCGCGATGCAGGCTTCCATTGAGGCTTACGCGCAGGGTTGGGGCAAGCGTCCGGTCTTCATGCGCGAGGGCGGCAGTATCCCGGTTGTTACCGATTTTCAGCAGGAGTTGGGACTGCCCGTCATACTGATGGGCTTCGGGTTAAATAATGATGGCGCGCACGGCCCGAATGAACATTTCGTGACCGAGATGTTCCGCAAAGGCATTCACACAGCGCTGTATTTCTATGAAGCAGTAGGCAAGGGTAGGAATTGATGACAACAGCACACGAGTACGCACGGGCGAACGCTGCCCGTTTCCGCGAGCAGCTTAATGATTTTCTGCGCATTCCAAGCGTCAGCACAGACCCTGAGCGCACGGGCGATATGCAGCGTGCCGCGGAGTGGCTGGCGAACGACATGCGCCGGGCCGGATTCACGACTGTCGAAGTCATACCCACAGCGGGGCATCCGGTCGTGTATGGCGAGTGGCTGGGCGCGGGAGCCGCTGCGCCAACCGTGCTGGTTTACGGGCATTATGATGTGCAGCCCGCCGCACTGGAAGATGGCTGGGACAGCGACCCATTTGAACCCGTCGTGCGTAATGGACGCATCTACGCACGCGGCTCGACCGACGACAAGGGGCAGGCTTTCGCGCAGGTCAAGGCCGCCGAGGCGCTGCTGCAAACGGGTCAGCCTCCCGTCAATCTGAAGTATCTCATTGAAGGTGAGGAAGAAATCGGCACACCCAATCTGGGCGCGTTCATCGCGGAGAACCGCGAACGACTGCGCGCGGATGTGGTCGTCATCTCCGACAGCAGCATCAAGGAGATCGATCAGCCCTCTATCCACTACTCCACAAGAGGTCTGACCTACCTGGAATTGGAAGTGATGGGGCCGAAGCAGGATTTGCACAGCGGCGGCTACGGCGGCATCGTGCATAATCCGGCTCAAGCACTGGCCGAGATTATCGCGCAGCTTCACAACCCGGATGGCAGCGTGGCCGTACCCGGTTTTTATGATGATGTGCTGCCACTGAAGGATGTCGAACGGAAGGCACTGCAAAAGAGCGCCAAGAGCGAAGACTCATGGCGCAGTGAGACAGGCGTGCCGCAGTTCTGGGGCGAGGCGGATTACGCGCTGCACGAACGCATCGGTGCGCGGCCTACACTGGAGATCAACGGCTTTGCCAGCGGCTTCTATGGTGCAGGCTCAAAAACTGTGCTACCCGCCAAAGCGCTCGCCAAGATTAGCTGCCGGTTGGTATCCAACCAGGAACCACTGCGGATTTTCGAACTGGTGCGCGACCATTTGCTAAGACTGACGCCGCCGACCGTTCGCAGCGAAGTGCGTTTGTTGGCACAGGCTTACCCCGCTGTGATGGACATCGAAGGCAGCGCCATGCACGCGGCGAGCGTTGCATATGAGAAAGGCTGGGGCACACCCCCGGTGTACGAACGCGGCGGCGGCACACTACCGATTATCGCGGACTTCCAGCGCTTGCTGAACGCGCCCGTTATCCTGATGGGCTTCGGTCTGATGGGCGACGGCGCGCACGGCCCTAACGAGAGCTTCTCGATTGAGATGTTCCACAAGGGAATTCATACCGCGATTCACTTCTTCCAGGAAATCGCAGGGGTCTAGGAAACAGAAGAATTCACCACAGAGGGCACAGAGTCTGTAGGGACGGGGATATATCCCGTCCCTACTCATTTTCAAACTAGCACCAATAATTCTCGTAGGGGAGGACTAGCGCTCAGCGCGTATGCCTCCCGCACACGCGGTTATACGGCGTTACGGCCAGAGGGACTTGAGCGCGGCCCAATCCGCATCCGTCATCTGCCATTCCGCGTAGAGCGCCACGCCACGCACCCGTGCAGCGGCGTCCCCTGCCCCGCTCAGCCCGGCGCGAATACCTGCAATGGCATTCTCAACATTTTCAACCAGCGGGTCGTGCATCGGCGGCTGGCCGTCGTAGGCTGGAACGCCCATCAGGATTTCGGTCGTATCTTCTTCGAGCGCCGCAACCGCGCTGGCGAACACCTCGACCTGATAAGCCATCCACGCTGAATACTCATCCGCATCGCTGAATCCGCTGTTGTAGGCCGTGATGACGAGCTGATCAGCCAGCAGCGAGACACGCTGTTTATACTGCGTATCCCAGACCGTGCCCGGCGCGATCAGCCTGGGTATGGCGATTTCCGCGTCAGTTGGCGTCCAATCGGGCGGCACGGCCACCGCCATGGGAACACCTTCGCCAATCGTCGCGCGGATCTTGCGCAAGACGGCCAGGAAATTGTCATCACTCCCCGTAATCGGCACGACATTGATCATGATGCCGTCGAAGCCGAAATCACGAACGACGCGGCGGCTGAAATCCGCGATCTGCTGCTGCACCTGCGCATCGCCAAGACGGTTGTTACCATCCGCCCCCTGCGAACCGATGCTGAGCCACCCATATAACATCGATTCCGGGTAGCTGGCCTTGAACTGGCGTGCGAAGGCCTGTGGCTGTGCCAGCCGTTCCACATCTGTCCAGGTGTTATTCGGCTGCAGCAAGCTGACCCAGGCATAGGCGCTGCCGATACGGTGGTCGCGCAGGCGTGTCACCAGGTTTTCGATGGCAGCGACATCATTGGCTGCGTCGTAGGTGTACTGTGTGCCAATCCAGATCGCGTTTGAAGCAGAGTTGTCATCCGGAGGATTGAGCCGCCCGATGAAGGCGATGACCGCTACCAGGAAGATCAATGCCGCAGCGCCGTAAAGCACCAGACGGCTGACCGGTAGATTGATGCGTGGCAGGCTGAAACCGCCCGCTGGCTTGATCTGGCGCGGCAGATTAACGCGAGCCGGGGCGCTGGTCTTCTGCTGTTTGCGGCGTTCGTGCCGCTCACGCGCTTTGTGGCGGCGCTGACTCGATTCCGATTCAGGGGTTGGCGTTTCGGCCATCGCGCGTCCTCGTTAGAGCAATATACCGAACTTTTGCAGCAAGGGCGGTCCCAGGATGAGCAACCCGACCATGACCGAAGCGACCGCGCCCAACAGCACTGCCGCCGCTGCCACGTCTTTGGCGACTTTCGCCATCGGGTGATATTCCGGCGTCACCAGGTTGACGACGGCTTCAACCGCCGCGTTGAGGAATTCGGCCATCCAGACAAACGTGATCGTCACGATCAGAAGCGCCCATCCGGAAAAATCAATCTGCAGCCACAGCGCAACAGCAAAGATGCCAATGCTGGCGACCGCCATGATGCGCGTATTCTTCTGGTGGCGCAGCATGTACAGCCATCCCGCCAGCGCGTAGCCAAAGCTTTTGACGCGATTCGGGCTGGTGATCATGCTGTATTCATCCGGGTTGATCCGCATCGTGCTGGTCAGGGCATCCATCACCCGCTTAGTCAAACTGGTCATCACCATTTCCTTCTAAAGGAGGGACAATAGCCGCCGAGATACCCAGCGACTTGAGCGCATCTTCCTGCGCTGCCCACATCTCCGCCTTGTTCTCCGGCGTATCATGATCGTAGCCGAGCAGATGCAGCGTGCCATGTACGACGAGCAGTGCCAGGCTGTCGCGCAGAGCGTGCCCTTCACGCGCGGCCTGAGCAGTGGCATACGGATAGGCGATCAGCAGATCACCCAGATAAGGCGGCACATCCGGCAGATCAACCGGGGGCGCATCTGCCGGGAACGAAAGTACATCGGTAGGTGCATCGATGCCGCGAAATTGCAGATTCATCTTCTGCATCCCGGCATCATCGACGAAGACGATGCTCAGCCCGCTCTCGGCGTCGGTGTCATGCTGGTCAAGCACGGCACTGGCAGCATCGACAAGATGCGACTCGTCAATCGCATACTCTAAATCGTTGATCACTTCGATGAGATAAGACATCACTGTTCCTCCGGGGCATCACCCTTCGGCGGTTGGGTTCCATTCTCGCTGGTCAGGCGCGCGGTGCGGGTCTCGCCCGTGCGCGGCAGGCGCGGCACCTCCGGCAGCGGCGCGTCGTCATTCTCTTCGGCATCAGCGACGACAACCGGGGCGATCTCGCGTGTTTGCAGATGACCGCGCTGCAATTCCGCCGTGATGGTCTCGGCGGAGGCGCTGGCTTCCGCGTTGGTCACGGTCTTGTAGCCTTCCGGCAGCGTAGCCTGATCGACGCGCGGCAGCAAACGTCCGGGTTCCGGGGTCACTTCCTTAAGCGATTTGGGCGTGTTCACCGGGTAGCTGATGCGCGGGTGGAAGACGGCTTGCAGCATGTCACCAAAAACGCGGCGGATGACACGAATATCGTTCAGCGTCAGCCCGGACTCATCAAGCTGTCCGGTGCGTATCTTGCTGTCGATGATCTGCTGAATAGTATCAGCGATTTCCTGTTTCTTGGTCGGCTTACGCGAACGGACTGCGGCTTCGCAGCTATCCGCCAGCATCAACACAGCCGTCTCGCGGCTCTGCGGCTTGGGACCCGGATAGGTGAACTGCTCAACATCGACCACTTCGTCGTCGCCCGCACGGGCAACGGCCTGATCGTAAAAGTACAATACCTGTGTGCCGTGATGTTCCAGAATGAAGTCGCGGATGCGGGCGGGCAGGCGGTACTGGCGCGCCATCTTCTCGCCATCAGTAACATGACTGATGATGATGTCGGCGCTGCGGTATGGGTCGTTGAGCGCGTCGTGCGGGTTGACGCCTTCGGGTTGATTTTCGGTGAAAAAAGCTGCGTTCTCGACCTTGCCAATGTCGTGGTACATAGCGGCGACGCGCACGAGGTCGGCGTTCAACCCGATGGCATTGGCGGCCTGCTCCGCGAGATTAGCAACTTGCAGCGAATGCTGGTACGTACCTGGTGCTTCCCGCAAGACACGCTGGAGCAGCGGTTGGCTGGGCTGACTGAGTTCGACCAGCTTCAGGCCCGTTGGCAGGTTGAACAGCGTGGTGACGACGAACATACCGCCTAATGCCACCGCGCCGGAGAGAATGCCATTGATCAGGCTGTAGAGAACAAGTTCGGCAAAGGCGGCATCTTCGCCCACCAGACTGCTGCCCTGGAAGAAGATAGCGATGACGGCGACGTTGGTCACAGCCACGAGCAGCCCCGGCATAAAGTAGCCGTTGAGCCGCTCTGGCCGCCGCAGCGTGAGCGAAGCCATCATGCCGCCTGCCCCGACCAGGAGCGCCATTTCTAGCGAATTGACCTGCATGATCGAAATGAGCGCGGCCATCCCCAACGTGCCCACTACAGCGATTTCCGGGCCGACCAATGCGACGTACAGCAAAGCCAACGCCGCTGTCGGGTACAGATAGATTTGCCCGTACAACCCGGTGATGCGCGCGCCGAGCAAGATGATCAGGAAAATGCCCGCCAGCAGTGCCATGAAACGTGAAGACTTGAACAGCGAGGAACGAAACCGCGCGACGTACAGTCCCATGATGATCAGCACCAGGATGCTCGCCAACGCGGCACGCGCGATTTCCTGAAAACGGCGATCATTCGGCTGAAGCAAACCTAACTGCCCCAAGGCTTCGTAAGCCGCCTCGTCGATGCGTTCGCCCGCCCGCACGACCAACTGCCCGCGCTCGAAACTGCGGCGCACGCTGATGTCCGCGATGGCCGCCTGCCGCGCCTCTTCCGTTGCTTGCTGGTTGAGCAGCGTGTTGGGGCGTATCAGGTCTTCGATGACAGCAACGATCACGCCGACTTCTTCCTCGCTGAATTGCACACTGACCTGCAGCGGAAGCTGTGCTTTCACCGAGTCGACCTGGCCTTCGCGAATTTCACCGCGCATGACCCGTTCGAGAACGGTCGTAATTTGTTCGCGGATATCCCCCCAGGTGGCCGCATCAGCCGTGAGCAGACGCTCGGAAACGGCGTCATCAAGCGTCAGATCACTGATCTGTGCCACGTCATCGCGCTTTTGCTCAGTCGTGGCATATGAATCCTGCCGGAGGTTCTCAATATAGGTCAGAATTTGACTCGCCAGGTCGGACTGACGACGCGAAATCGCCGGGTCGGGTCGGTTAAAAACTGGCGAGACGCTGGCGCTGACCTCTGCGCGCTGTTGCTCAGTCAACACCTGGCTGATGTAGTAGGGAATCGTCACCGGGGCGCGGATGTCGGCGCTGGCCGTATCCCCCAGACGCAGTCCAGCCAGACTGCTGCCGTCCAGGAAAATGTTGTCATAGGCGACCAGCACAGTGGCAATGAGCGTGAAAGACGCAGCAGCAACCGCCACCCCGGCAATGTGCAGCGCGCGGCGGCTGCGATCAACCGGAACGCCGAGCAGCCGATGAACCAGCCCGGTGAACCCATTTATCATGGACTGTCTAGCTCAACAACTCACGAACGATTTCATTGACGAGCTTACCATCCGCCAGTCCTTTAACCCTGGGCATCAGCGCGCCCATCAGCTTACCCATCTCCTTAGCAGAGGTCACGCCCGTCTGCGCGATAGCTTCTTTGACAAGGGCAGTGATCTCCTCGCGGCTGAGCTGGCGCGGCAGAAAGGCCTCCAGGATGGCGAGTTCGATCTTCTCCTGCTCGGCAATCGCCCCACGCCCGACCTTCTCCGCCTCGTCGATACTTTCGCGGCGCTTCTTGGCTTCTTTTTGCAGAACGCCGATCACATCTTCCGCGCTCAGTTCCTTGCGCGTGTCAATCTCGACCTGCTTGATCGCGCTCATCATCATGCGGATGACATCGCGACGCAGGTTATCCTTGTTGGTCATCGCCTCTTTGAGCGCGGCTTGCAGTTTAGCTTTTGGGTCATCCATCTCAATTCGTCCTTAGCGGTCGACAATACCTGTGGGAAAATGCGGCATCATGAGCCTCACCGCTTCCCCATAGGATTCTACCATTTTTTGCGGCGCGTGCCGCGTCGAGTCAGTCCGTTGTCCCCAGCTCATTCTCAATAACATGATCCGAGAGCAGCACCAACGACAAGAAAGCTGCTATTTCTCCCTTCGCCAGACACGAAGTTGGTCAAAGGGTGGAAAGGGCTGGGCCGCATTAACAATCCAGCGCATTCTCTTTTGGTGCGTCCATCGGATCACTCAAGAATATCAACGCCCCCACTGCTCATATTGTAGTAGCCAGCGACAATCCTTAGGTTGTTTTCATCCAGGGATGCCTTGAGAACCGAACTGTGTGTCGCCAGATATGTCGCCGTGAAACGCGAACTCGCCCGAATTGCCCGATCAATCGCGCCCTCCACCGCCGGGTTCACACCAGCCATTGCCGGGCGCAGTGATGCGGTCAACTGTGGCAGATGCCCTGGAAGATCCTGTGCTGTCATCACCGCGGTAACCGCGCCGCACTGCCCATGCCCCAACACCATGATCAATGGCACACGCAGCACAAACACGGCATATTCCAGACTTGCGATGACGACTTCGTTGATCGCGTGACCTGCGGTGCGAACGATGAATAAATCGCCCAGTCCCTGATCAAAGATCAATTCGGAGGGCACGCGCGAATCCGAGCAGCTCAGAATGGCCGCAAACGGATACTGACCCTCGATCAGATTTTGACGCTGGACAATGGTCTGTCGTGGATGAAGCTGACGCATACTCGTATAGCGGCGGTTGCCGACCAGCAAACGATCAAGTGCTTGCTGCGAGTCCAATTGCCTATTGTTGCCCATCCAGACCACTCCCAACTTAACCTGAACAGCAGCCACGCAAACAACAGCCCTGCCAGGCCACAAGGCGCTGAACCGTTGAGCGAAAGGGTGGCTAAGAAAGACGAATTGTTTCCCGCACAATCAGGCTGCCGGATCGCACCAATACCGCTTCAGCCCATACCTCGACCAAGTAGCAGGTTGCAGGCACCCGGCTGCAACCCATTCGTGGCGGTCGATTGAGACGCCGAGGCTGGCATCACATGCTCAAACAGGCTGCGATCAAGGGATCACAGGCGTCGCGCGCAGGTGCTGGCCGTCGAAACCCTCCAGGCGCGCGGGCGTGATCAAATCCGTCAGGGCGCGCGGATGTACGCAGCGCACACGAATGTAATGATCAGTATAACCAACATTGATGAAACCGTCGCCCGTCGCCCCGGCAACCTGTTCCCAAAGCACATCGCAGGTCTGGCCGATGAACGATTCAGCGAAGGCTCGTTCGCCCTGCTCGGCCAGCGCGATCAGGCGGGCACTGCGCAGTTTCTTGTCGTCCTCGCTGACCTGCGCGCGCATCCTGGCGGCAGCCGTTCCAGGACGGCGGCTATAGCGGAAGACGTGCATCCCGGAAAAGTCCATCTCGCGGGCGAACGACTCGCTGATGGCGAATTCGGCATCCGTCTCGCCGGGAAAACCGACGATCATGTCGCTGGTGATGCTAACGCCGGGTATGGCCGCGCGCGCTGCTGCGACCAAGGCGCCGAACTGCGCCTGCGTGGTGCGGCGCAGCATCCGCTTGAGCGTGGCGTCACAGCCACTTTGCAACGGCAGATGCAGGTGGCGGCACAGGCGCGGGTTCTGCCACAATGCGAAAAAGTCCGGTGATAAATCCCAGGGTTCCAGCGAGGACACGCGCAGGCGCGGCACATCTGTTTCCGCCAGCAGCATCTCGATCAGGTGATACAGCCCGTCGTGGTCGCCCAGATCATGACCATAGCTGCCCAGATGGACGCCCGTGAGGACGACCTCCTGATACCCCAACAGGTGCAGCGCGTTGACCTCGTGGACGATCTCGTGTGCCGCACGGCTGCGCCCTGCCCCACGCGCAATGGTGGTGACGCAGAACGTGCAGGCATTGTCGCAGCCATCCTGCACTTTGACGAAAGCGCGCGTGCGACCATACGCGCCGAGCTTGTTGGCGCGGACGAGCGGTTCGAGGTCGTAGGGTTCGAGCGGCTGCCCCGTGACGCGCTCGACCAGCCGATCCTTGTCAAGGTTATCGACAACGCTGACGACGCCAGGCAGCGCGGCGGCTTCAGCGGCGGAAATCTGCGCGTAACAGCCCGTGACATGGATGTCTGCTGCGCCGTTGGCCCGGTGCATGTCGCGGACGAGGCGACGGCTGCTGCGGCTGGCGTCGTGCGTGACGGCGCAGGTGTTGACGACCATCCAGTCGGCCTCAGCGGGAGACTCGACGATCTCGTGCCCCTGCTGGCGGAAGTGCCGCGCCATCGTGTCGATCTCGCTCTGGTTGAGGCGGCAGCCGAGCGTGCGAAGATGCACCTTCATGCTGGCCCCAGGATCACCAGATTGTCAAAGTCGATGACCACGCCGCCCTGGTCGAAGGACTGCGCGGCGACGCCGATCTGCCCGCTGGGAATGCTGGCGTCGGTCAGCGTCTCGACCATCTGGCCGCCGACGCACTCGCCGCTGACGCTGTTGTAGGTGCTTTGCGCGCTGGGATCGTCGGGGATGCACAGCGCGACCTGCTGGTTGTTGACGAAGAACTGGAACTGATCGCCCCTGGCGACGACGCGCAGCCAGTTGCTCACGCCGAGTCCCTGGTTGACGGCCTGCGAAGGTATCCAGGTGCTGACTTCTTTCGCCACGCCGTTGATCGAGCGGCTGAGCTGGTAGTAACCGTCGCTGCTGACCATGAACAGGTAGTAGTCATCGTCGCCGGGGGAAACATTGTCCTTGTTCTGCAAGCGGAAGATGACGCCGTAACCGTTGTTGAGCGGGCCATCGGCGGCGGCAGCCTGCACGCGCAGATCAAAATCCGCGAAATGCGGCTTGGCCTCCGCGAAGGGCAGTTTGAGCGGCTCGGTGATCTCCAGGCGCAGCACACCCGTATCGAGGATGCTGGCGCTCAGCCGCCCCTCGGCCAGATTCCAATCGCCGTCATCAGCGTCAAACGTGGCGAGATAGGCTGTTTCGCCCGCCGTGACCGGGACAACGTAGTGCCAGTTTGCCAGCAGGCGATTGAGCCAGATCGCCGCGACCAGCAGGCCAACGAGCAGCAGCAGAACAACTAGACGGCGCAATTCAAAACCCTACAAATTGAACAACAATGGCCGGATTGTAGCACGGGGGCTAAGGGGCGTAAACGGCTAGTCGAGGTTGTGCAGGCGCAGCCTAGTGCGTCCTAGCGCCCACTCCCGCAGCCAACGATAGAATATCCAAATGCCCCCAATGAAACCGAAGAACGATATAGGTAGACAGATTATGGCGATGCCTGCTAAGGTGGAAATCCACATCAACGCTGCAACGATCACAATAAGCACAGTCCAAAGCAGCACAATTGCGAAGAAAGCCGCCAGGAACGCTACTGCCCTATTGTGTATATAAGTGGAAATCATGAGACTCACAGCAGACACGGCGCTCATGCGCCAAAAAGGCTCGATCAGATAAATGACGGATAAAATACCCATGACAGCTAGAGGTAACAGCACAGAAAGATCCGTTAAGAGTGCACCATAGCTCAAGATATCCAGAAGGAAAACAATCATTACACCGAGACGTAGCGCAATAACCAGCACCATCACACGCCATGCACGCGCTTGTACTAGAGCGTGTTTAGCCGCTACGATGTTGCTAAGGCGTACAGCCATGCCCACGCCTAACATCGCATTGCTGATGGTAATCTCGTTCCTGACTACACCGAGTCCACCGACCATACAGGCAATGTCCAATACCACCTCTGCCAAGACACCAATCACAACGAACCTAAACAACACACTCTCTCCAAGAGCATAGGTGATGTAACCCCTGCTGGATTCCAGAATACCAGCCATCACCAGGGTGACAATCACTGTCCCGACGACCAGCGCCCATCGGGTATAGCGCGCCAGTCGGTCGGGCGTTTCCGCAAAGCGAACGCGCTTGATCTCCAGGTTAAACAGCGGGTTATTCGTGCCGATGGCCGTATGGGGCAGATGGCGTTTGATCATGCTCAGGCACCGAATTGGGCATTGAGTTGATCGAGCAAGTCCTGAAAGCGCGGGTCGCCGCCGGAGAGGGTCAGCGCCTGCTGCAACCAGAACTGCGCTTGCGGAAAGTCGCCGCTCTGCTGGTAGGCCGCACCCAACTCTGCCGCGTAAGCCGGATTCTGCGGTTCCAGCTCGACGGCGAGCAGCAGCGCCACGATGCTGGCGGTATCGTCTCCGTTCAGGCGGTAGTGCAGCCCTTCCAGATAGCGCACCAGGCCAATCTGCGGCCCCAGGGCCACCGCCCGCGCGATTTGGTCGCCGCCGTCCTTGCCCTGCTGGTCGCGCGCCAGCCCGGCGTAAGCCAGCGCTTCCGGGTAGGGGGCGCCCAGCGCGGCAGCATATGTGAAGGCGGCTTCAGCCTGCGGCCACAGATCATTGGCGGCCAGCACCAGCCCACTTTGCAGTGCGGTCACAGCCAGGTCAGCATCCACCGCGAGGTTGAGCAGTGCCTCGCTGATCGGCTGATAGATTGGGTTACGGGCAGCAGCGCGCAGATGCACAGCAGCAGAAGCCAGGTCGGCATAACTCTGCAGCAGGCCAAGCTGGTAGTGTGCCCAGGCATCGCTCGGCGCGGCATCCAATAGTTGATTGAGCGCGATGGTGGCTTCCGTCCACTGCTGGAGCTGGATGTAGCCCTCAGCCAGCTTGCGGAGCAGCGAGGCGTCGGCGTCCGGCGTGAGCGCGGCTTCCCAATAAGCGACCGCACGCCCAACATCGCCCAGTTCCAGCCACAAATCCCCGGCAAGCAACAAATTGGAAGTTGTCCAGCCCTGCCCTAACGCCAGTGCCTCGAGCTGGTAAAGTGCCTGCACCGGTCGGTCGGCGCGCAGGTTGGCGAGCAAGCGTTCGTCCGCAGTCGGTTCGGCGGTTTGCGAGCGCGTGGCAGAAGGGGTAGCAGCAAGAAATGAAATGAGCAGAACTAACAGCAGTCCTGCTCCTCGTTCGACGTTTCGTCTCAAGATTTAGTGAGTGCGCGACTGAAAGGCCGTCAGCACCACTTTTTCCACTTCGTCGGAGGTGAATGGCTTGATCAGGTAGTCGTAAACGCCCTGAAGCTTGCCAACCAGGCGATTAGCTGGGTCGCCGTAAGCGGTGATGACGATGATGATCGGCAGATTGCCCTTGTGCTTCTCTTTGATCGTCTCCAGAAATTTCCACCCGGTCATATCCGGCAGGCCAATGTCCAGCAGCACGATGTCGGGCGACATACTCTCGAAGCGGCTGAGCGCCTTGCCGCCGTGCGTTTCATGCACGGTGGTCATGTTCATCCGCTCCAGAGTCGCCTGAATCACTTCTGCCAGTTCAGTGGTGTCTTCGATGATCAGCACGGAGGGCGAGCCGGGCGTAGCTTTGTCCGGGGCGTGCTGAGCAAATGGAGCCGCTTGGTTGGTTTCCGCAGTGGTTCGGGAAGAATCCTGCGCCTCGGTTGTGTCGTGGCCTTCGTGCGACGTCAGCATGACGGGCGCAATCAAGCCCGTCTCCGCCGCAGGCGCGCGGGAAATGCCGGTCCTCACAATCGGAATGCTGGTGGTCTTCAGGGGATTGGCAGGCTCTTTCGTCTCCCCTGCGACAGGTTTACCTTCTGCATTCTCATCGATAACCGGATAAGTGGAGGTTGTGAACCGATTGGTCATAATTAGCCTCCGGCGCTTGGACAACAAATCTATAACAACATGATTATAACATGCTGCATGGCGGAAGTCCGAAATAGTTTAACGCATTTCAGACGATCTTTCACTCATTTTTGACGAGCCTGTACAAATCCTTACATTTCAGAGAAAAATTGGCGGACAAGTGCGAAAAAAGCGTCGCGCTGGGTGGTGGCCGGAGAGTGACCGCCCGCAGCGAAGGTATGCACGCGCGCGGCAGGGTACAACGCCCTCAGCCGTGCCCGCGCATCCGCGTCAAAGGTCGCGTCATCGTCCGATTCGATGATCAGCATCCGCCCCGGCCAGTTCACCAGATCGTCGGGCGCAAGCGGGACATGCTCCGCGAAGTCCAGCATACAGGCGACAGTGCTGAGCAGATCATCCTTGTTCAACCGCTCGCTGAAGAGTTCGTCCACATACGCTGTCCAGAAGGCACGCTCATCATCCGGCGGAGCGATCATCTGAACGAAATAGGCTTTGGAGGACTCCAGCGCCAGTTCAGGCGGTGCAGCGGCGATCATCGCAGCCTGCTGCCGATAGCGCTCGACAGCCTGGGCATCCAACACGGTCGTGGTCGAAAGCACCACCCGGTCAACACGCGACGGATGCCGCCGGACAAAAGCCTGCGCCACCATGCCGCCGAACGACCCGGACAGAATGTGCGCACGCTCAACACCCTGCGAATCGAGCAGCGCAGCCAGCCCATCGCACAGCGCGTTCATCGAACGCAGCAGGGGATAGGTCGGGGCAATAATGCGAAACTGATCTTCCATTAGCGGAATCGAGCGATAGGCCGCGTCCGCCACGCGCAATCCACCCACCAACCAGAGAATCATGCTCGTCCCGCTCCCGCAGGCGATATATTCCCAGGGTATGCCATCCAGCGTAATGCGCTGCGCGGGATGCGTTTGCCGGAATGCGGCCAATCGTTCGCGCTGTTCAGCGGGCACATCAGCATAGAACTGCTCAAAATGGGTCATGCTGCCCCACCCCGCTGTGCCACCAGCGCCTCAAGCTGTGTCAGGTAAGCGGCGGCCTCTGGCGTACCCTCGGTTGGTGCCCAGGGCATGAACTTCTTATGCGTCTCGGCCTGATACGGCCCCTGAATGATCTCCAGAACAACACATGGCGTGATGGCGACGAAGTTATGCACGATGCCGGGCGCGATGTCCACGCCGCGCAGCGCTCCGTCCGGCCTGAGGATGTAGATCTGCTCAACCGCGCCGGACTCGCTGAACTCCAGCACCGCCGCCTGACCCGCCAGGATGCTGATCAGTTCCACCTTGTCCGGGTTGACGTGCTTGTGCGGCGTGATGTAACTACCGGGCACGATGGCGTTCAACATGCGCTGCACCGGTTCATGATGTTCGTGAAAGCGATAGGGCACGCGCCCCCGTTCCGAACGAGCCGCCTGCGCCATGAGGTCATCCAGCAGGTCTTGCGTGATCAGTCGCATCGGTATCCTCCAGCATATGAGATTTGGAACAAGCATATCTGATCTTTATACATTCTTCACGAACGTCTGTGATGCAATGATGCATCGAGGGTATATAATGCGGTTAAAGTAATCAAACACTTTTGCAATGCGTGAGCAACCATGATGATCGTTGTGATGGATGAACGCCCCGAAACCTTGCGAGTACTGCGGATGACCTTAGAAGCACAAGGGCATCACGTCTCTGAATCCCGGAACGCAAACGATGCATTGGCGCTGCTGCGCCGTAACTCGATGAAAACCAGTCTGATCATCAGCAGCCTGGACATCGACGACGGAATCAGCCTCCTTCAGGAAGTACGCGCAGACCACGAGCTGCGCGATATTCCGTTCGTTGGCATGAGCGCAGACAGTTCGCCCACACTGCGCGACGACAGCTTCGCGCTAGGGGCCGACGCCTACTTGCCCAAGCCGCTCAAATTCGATGCCTTGCGGTCTGTCATCGCGAACCTGGGCGTACCCGCCTGACCAAATTCAACGAAAAAGGGGACATGTAGTCCCCTTTTTGCTGCATCGGTGATGATGCTTACTTGAGTTCGACGACCGCGCCTTCGGCTTCCAGCTTGGCCTTGGCATCGTTGGCCGCGTCCTTGCTGACGGCTTCCAGGACGGTCTGCGGCGTACCTTCGACCAGGTCCTTGGCTTCCTTCAGACCCAGGTTGGTGAGCGTGCGAACGACCTTGATGACGTTGATCTTCTTCGGGCCGCCGTCCTTGAGGATGACGGTGAATTCGGTCTGTTCTTCTTCCGGCTCAGCGGCGGCAACCGGGGCAGCAGCAGCGGCGGCCATCATGACCGGGGCAGCAGCAGCGGCGGTCACGCCCCACTTGTCTTCGAGCATCTTCTTCAGTTCGGCAGCTTCCAGAACCGTCAGAGCGCTCAGATCATCAACGAGTTTGTTCAAATCAGCCATGTTCTTATCTCCATCCCCTCACGGGTTCATACGTGTGATTGCTTGAAAATGATTGAGTGCGCCAATAGCTGCACTTATGCAGCCGCATCGCCACTCTCATGCTTCGAGACGTAGGCCTGTACGACCTGCGGCACGCCGGCGACGACTGCGTTGACCACGCTGACCAGACCAGCGGCAGGCTGCGAGATGAGACCCGCGAGCTGCGACCGCAGTTCGTCCAGCGAGGGCAGACTGCTGACGACATCGACCTGCGCGGGCGAGAGCACCGCCCCGGCCATGATGCCGCCCTTGATGCTGAAGAACCCTTCAAAGTCCTTCAGGAAGCTGACAGACATCTTCGCGACCTGCGGGAAGTTAGCCGCGCCAAAGATGACAGCGGTCTGCCCAGCGAGCAGTTCTTCCGGGACAGGCCAACCGGCTTCCTTCAGCGCAATCGCGAACAGCGTATTCTTGGTGACGACATACGCGCCTTCGACCTCACGCAGCTTGTCGCGCAGGTTGTGTACCTGGGCAACCGAGATGTTCTTGTACTCGGTGATGACGATGCCGGTGGCCTGGCTCAGGAGATCGCCGTAACCTTTGACGAGTTCTTCTTTGCGTTCACGTGTAATTGCCAAGCGCCTTTTCCTCCTTTCGTAAGAATGGTGTGGCAACAAAAAAGCGGCTTCGCACAGATGACGAGGCCGCCAGAAAAATCATGGTGGTTTGAGTCCTCGCCTCGGCAGGGTATTAAGCGGTTGCACCTGCTGTCTGTGGCAAAGTAGTTTCAGTTGTCGAGACGAATTTTAATGCAGCGAGCAGATGCAGGCAAGGGCGGATATGCTCACCCTACTATCTCCGGGCGCCCTGCCCCAAGCACGCCGCTCTCGTAGCTGCCGCCTGCGTAGGTCGTCAGCAGCGCGAGCAGGTCGTTGAGCGCAGACTCAATCTCGGCGAGGCCACCCGCGTGCTGTGCCTCGACCGTGATGATCGCGTCAGTGGTGATCTCGCGGGCGGCGCTCTCCTCGCTCTGTCGCCAGCACCAGCGCCGCGCGATGACCAGCCCAGTCTCGTCGCTGAAGACCACCTCGCCCACATCGGGATGCTCGACGGCAGACTCACCAAGCGGCGTGAAGCGTTCGCTGCCCTCGGCAAAATGGACGGTGACAGCGCCCGTGAGCGCCCGTACATCAAAGACGGCGACGGGCAGCGCGTAACGGATGCTTACCAGGTTGCCCAGGTCAACGAGCAGGTTGATCGACGGGATGTCGCCTTTTTTCGTCAGTCGCCGCAAAAGCGCTTCCGCCGCGCTGCGATACTGCGTAGGATCGACGCCGAACGCGCGAAAGGCAGAACGCCAGCCATTCAGCGTCGGCAGTTCGCTCAGCGGTGTCTGGCCGATGCGCGCGTTGACAGCCGCCTGCTCCGCAAAATAGGCAGCGCGCAGGGCGTCGGGTGTTGCGCCGCCGCGCAGACCGCGCGCCAGGATCACGCCGCCTGCCAGATTGGGAAAACGAGCAAGAATATCGGCGTGATAACAGAACCGCATCTCTGGAAATCTCCCGTGTGAACAAGACCCGCAATCAGGCGAGCAGTCCCGCCATTATGGAATACGCGGCATATCGCGGTCTTCGAGGAAGTAGATGTACATGCGCAGTTGGCCGAGGCGAATTTCATCGGCGTTGCGAACCGGCGTCAGCACGCGCGGCTTGACCGAGTCGCCATTGAGGTAAGTGCCATTCACGCTGTCACGATCTTCGATGAAGAAGTTGCCATCCTTGAAGTGCAGCAGCATATGCATCCGCGAGACACCCGCGTTGGCCGCCTCATAGCGCGAGAGGTCAACGTGCGTCTTCAGCATCCCTGTTCCCGCTGACGAGCGCCCGAACGAAACCGGGTTCTGAATGTTCAGCACAATCGGGAACTCACTGTAGCCCGCCACGAAGATCACGACGGAATTCTTGCGTGTCTCCGGTGGTACAGCGATCAGCGGCGCAGTACCGACGAGATGCTTGGTATAGATATTGGCTTTGCCGCCTTCGTGGAAGCTGATGAGCGACGAAATAACGTGGCGCATCTCACGGGCGCTGATCGGCTTTTCCAGCAGGATGTCTGCGCCCGTCTGCATGACCTCGACAGGATCAACGCCGTCATCGGTGGTGCGGATCACCACCAACGGCATGGTGTTCATCAACACATCGCGGCGCACATAGCGGCAGAATTCGAGGCCGCTCATATCCGGCAGGACGGGGTCAACGATGATCGCGCTGGGGCGCCGCTGGTTGTAATTGCGAATCGCGCCTACGACTTCCAGATTCGTGCGCGTCGTGTAACCCGCGCGTTCCAGCACGGAAGCCATCGCGCCTGCCAGTTCGGCGTCCTTCTGCACAATCATGACCAGTTGGCCTTTGCCCGGCTCGATCTGATCTTGCAATTGCAGACTGGGCTGCTTGGTGACGCCGCCGCTAAAGCTGGGCGACAGCAGCACGTTGACATCGAGCTGAAGGCGTCCCAACATCAGTTTGTCGCCGTGCATCAGGCGATACGGTTCGTTAGGCTTGAGGCGATTGCCATTGACGAACGAACCGTTGTTGCTGTCCAGATCGCGGACAACCAGGCGTTCAGTCTCGGCGGCAAGTTCCAGATGCAGGCGTGACACACCCAGCGATTCCGCGCCCGCTGAACTAAGGTCAACCTCGGGACGACGTGCGTCACCTACAACCACCCGCCCCAAGACCATTGGATTCTCAACCCGCAAACGCAGCGAATTCACCAACTGCGGGCTGCGGAGTTCAATCAACCAAAGCGGAGTTACGCTGTCGTTCATCCCAGTTTCCGTGTGATTAGCATTTCTAACATAAATGTACATACGCTTAAATTGTACTGCAAAGTCCACATAGCGAAAGTAAGACTGTTGCCCACAAGCCAGCACTGATGCAAAATGATGAACATCTACGTGTAAATCCTGAAAGCGCAAGCATGGCGATTGACTACATCATCGAATACAAGTGTTATCCCAAGCAGGAACTGACACCGGAAGGCATCCTGGATCGCGTGAAAGGCCGCGCCCGCGCGGAAGCCGTCATTGATTTATTCCGGCGCAACGGCGACCAGCGTCCGGCTGACCAGATGGGTTTCGAGTTCGTCCGCAACAGCGCGGATGGCGAGCAGGAGACGCGCGTCGTGTATGTGCAGGAGATGCTCGACCAGGCCGCGCAGCTTGCGCCTTACGAAATGTACTGCGAAGGCTGCCCGGCCAACAACACCGGTGTCCCGTTCGGCTGCATGGGCCAAATTGAGTATCCGATCTCGCGCGCGGCTGAGAGCTGGCTGTTGAGCCTGCTGCCCGTGACCGACGAAACGCTGCCCTGGCTGCTGCTCAAACAGGGTGTACAAGAGTTCAAGGTGGACGGGCAGGCCGTCAACTCGATGCGTGAGCCGGGGCAACCGTTCTTTGAAGAACCATCGGTGCTGGGGCGGCGACTGGGCGAACTGATGGCGAACAGCAACATGGTCTTCCAGATGTTATTCCTGCTGGGTCACATCCGGCCATCGTATGCGGGGCCGCTGCTGCTCTTCTTCAAGGCGATTCGACGCGACCTGGAGGCCGACCAGATCATGACCCTGTCGCAGTCACCAGAGGATGCCTTCGAGCGCTACCCGTTCCTGCACCAACCCGAACCCAGCGATGACGCCAGCATCACGCAGTTCAAGCGCTTCTTCCGCGCACTGTATCTGGCCTGGGGGCTGAACGTGCGGCTGGTACTGGATGTGTAGGGGCAGGGGGTGAGGCAATACTTCATATGTCCCTACACCTCCGCCACACCCGACCTCAACGCTTAACGACCAATACCCCACCCGCGTCGGCGGCGAATTGCGTACCGGGGACAATCCGGATGGCATCCCCATTCATCGAGACATCATAGCTCGCGTTCGGGGTTAACCCGGTGATGTAGCTGGTGGCCGCCGTCGTGCTGAATTCGAGTGATTCGAACGCGGCCAGCGCATCGACCGGGAATAACACCGCCGCATCGCCGACGACCACGCCCTGATATGCTGTTCCCGCCGTACTTTCAATCACGGTGCTGGGGAGCGGCGTAACGCCTGCATCAGCGCCTTGCAGCACATGCAGGAAACGAACTTCCGGCGCAGCGGCTTCAACCATCAAGCGGTAACGCATCATCTCGTTCGCGGCTGGCGCGCTGCTCACTTCATCAACCAGCGGGGAAACCGCGATCACCGGCTCAGCAGGCAGCAGTGTCTCGACGGTGAGCGTTTGCCCCTGCTCCGTCGTCATTCGCGTGATAGTTCCATCAACGACCGCGTCTGCCGGGAAGTTGAGCCAGAAGCGGCTGACCGGATTTTCGGCGCGCGTGGCAGCGCGGTCGTACACCACAATCACATCCGGTTTGAGC
>JAEUQX010000076.1 GCA_016788625.1 Anaerolineae bacterium | reverse complement strand
GCACGCCTGGCAAACAGGCAGCCGCCGCGCTTACGGATGGGCGGGGCTGATCGTCGGCCTCGGCTGGCTGTTCACGCCGCTGATGCTGTGGCTGGCGCTGTTCATCCCACTCACCGCGCTGCTGAGCGCCATCGAGAGTCGCCGCGCGCTGCGCCTGCTGCCCGCGCGCTTGCTCACGCCCCTCGTGATGGGCGCGGTCATCGTGCTGCCCTTCATCATGCTGGTCGCGCCGCCCACCGTTGATGCCATCAACAACACCGGGTTAAGTCGATTCTCGATCTTCATTGACGGGCTGGCGAGCAGCCTGCTGCAATTCGGCCTGATGCGCGACCCGAACGCCCTGCACGGCCTCTACGACCGTGCGACGCTCACACCGCCGTTCTCGCTGTTGTTCGCGCTCGGCGTGCTGGTCTGGGCGCTGCGTATCGCCCGGCAGCCGCGCTGGGAACATGCCCTGCTGCCGCTCATGCTGCTGGTCAGCCTGCTGCCTGCCGCGCTGGCCTGGCACTATCCCGACGCGCTGCGCTCAGCGGGGGCGCTGCCTTTCGTGATGACGCTGGCGGGGATGGGGTTGCAGTCACTCGCCGCTCCGCTGCAATCCCGGATGGGGCGCGCGGGCGAACTGATCGTCGCGCTGCTCTTCGCCGCGCTGCTGCTGTGGACGGCCAACGACGCCCGGTTGCACTATGCGGCATCTGCCCTGCCCGCCGCCGAACAGGCCGCACAAGTGCAGTCCATCGCGCGTTGAGCCTGGCGGACACGTTTATGCCGTGTCTTTACCCACATCCCCTGCGCGACTCTGCAAACACCGTGTTTTGCTCCCCCTCTCCCTGGGGAAAGGGAGCCAGGGGGTGAGGTTCTGCTGCGCCGCTGCGGCGAAAGATTCTCTTCTCTCACGGCGCGATAATCCCACACACGGGCGCGTCCCAAGTAAGAACCGACTGCTCCGCGATCAATGCGTCCAGCCGCGCCGCCAGGTTGTCCGGGTACGGCGCGGTGCGGCGTATGCGCATATCGGCATGTGAACCGAGCGCTTCAAGAGTCGCGGCCAGCTTGTCAGTCGTCTCGTTGACCATGAACAGCATAAAGTGCACGCGCTTGGCCGTGCGCCCCAGCACCCGCCCGCGAATCGCGACCGTCTCGCCTACGCGCACCTCCGCGAAGTACTGGATGAAGTGCTTGAGCGCAAAACCGCCCGCCTGCCGCGCGCGATAGTACTCGGCGTCCATGCCGAACGAGGCGAAGAAGCGCCATGCCCCCTCGTCGAACAGCGCCATGTACCAGCGCACGTTCATGTGCTCCATCGCGTCCAGGTAATCCGGCGGAATGACCGCGCGGTGCAGCAGCGGCAGTTGTGCCAGTTCAGCCGTCGAAACCATCAGTACAACCTCTCATCCAGGATGATCGCCGCTTTTTCCGCCACCACATCCAGCGGGAAGTCTTTCCAGCCGGAGAGCGCGGCGCGGAAGAAGAGACTTTGCAGGAAACGTTTGGTATTGAGCGCGCAGCCATAACACGGCGGGTCGGCTTCTTCCACCAGCGGCAGGAACCCATCCACCCACATCGCCCAGTGATCCTCGCTGATGCGCCCGCGCTCGACCGCCGCAGCGATCACATCGACAAAGCGTTCTTCCTCGGCGTGATCAACAGCCTGCGCGCTGCTGGCGACGGCCAGGCGAACGGCGTTGATGATCGTGTGCAGGTCGCCCGCGTGAACCTCCGGGCAGCGTGCCAGTTCGCTCAGCGCTTCGGCGGCGTGTGCCCGCCCGTGCGCCCGTCCCTTGTCGCCAACCCAGCCGCGCTGGTCGCGTTCGGCGGCCAGGTAACGCAGCAGCGCGCCCTGTACCGTGTTGATGTCGTCGCGATTGAGGAAGGGTGCCTCGTGATGCACCGTCAGCACGCGCGCAACGACCAGCGCCGAATACGACCGGGTGAACACAGCATCACCCGCTGTCTCGCCGATGCCCCGGAAGAGATGCGCATCGTCCAGCACCGTTCGCAGCAGCTCGCGCAGCTCATCCGCCGTGAAGATGCGCTGCACCTCAATCCATACGCCCAGCGCCGCATAGATCAACCGCTCGCGCAGGTCGGCATCCGCCGTGCCGATGTGCGCCAGCAATTCCCGCGCCAGTGCGATAGGCTGCTGCTCATCCGGCATCTGAAAGCGCGCCCGTCGCACACCCTCCAGAAATGTTTTTAGTTCTCGTTCGTCCATAACCCCGCTATCCGGCGTCGTGCCGCGTTAAACATCCTTAAACTGCTCCAGGGTTCACAAATCCTCACATGAGCGGTACAATTTTGAGCCATCCCGAACCGAATGGAAAGTCTGCATTTACCACAATGGATGCAACCCGCTGGTCGAGTTTTGACCTGATCTTCTTCGACTGTGACAGCACCCTCTCCGCCATCGAAGGCATTGACGAATTAGCCCGCTTCAAAGGTAAAGAATGGCGCGTCGGCGTGCTGACCGAAAAGGCCATGAACGGCGACCTCGATCTGAGCGAAGTCTATGGCAAGCGCCTGCAGGCCATCCGCCCCACACGCGGCCAGCTCAAAGCCATCGAGGAACGCTACTGGGAAACCATCGTGCCGGACGCGCAGGAGGTAATCGCGGCGCTGCGCTTCCTGGGCAAGCAGGTCTTCATCGTCAGCGGCGGCCTGGCTGAACCGGTGCGCGGCTTCGGCAAGCGCCTGGGCGTCCCCCCGGAGAATATCCGCGCGGTCGAACTGGAGTACAATGAACTTTCCGGCGATTGGTGGCGCTACTACCAACCGGACACACGCGACCGCCAGACTTATCTGGATTATGACGAAGGCCCGCTCACCGTTTCCAGCGGCAAGCCCGCCATCATTCAAGCGCTGGCGCAGGGCAAGCATGGACGCCGCCTGATGATCGGTGACGGCGCGTCTGACCTGGCCGCCCGCCCGGTGGTCGATCTGTTCATCGGCTTCGGCGGCGTGGTCGCCCGCGAAAAGGTCAGGAATGGCGCGGATGTCTTCATCGGCGCGAACTCGCTCGCCCCGGTGCTGCCGCTGGCCGTTGGCCCGGCGGGATACGCCCGCATCATCGGCACACCCTACCAGCCGCTGTTTGAGCGCGGCCTGCGCATGACCAACAGCGCCGATATGCACATTAAAACCGACGAAATGCGTACTGCATTTCAGAAAGCGTTCGAGCAAAACACATGAGCATCCCCTTCAAAGCGATCATCTTCGACATGGACGGCCTGCTGGTCGATTCTGAGGTCATCTGGCAGGAAGCGGAAGACAGCGTGCTGGCGATGCACAACGTCCGCCCCGCCCCGGAAGTCCGCGCGCAGCTTCTCGGCCTGCGCAACGACGAGTTCATGCGCCGCCTGCGCGAAATCTACAATATCGACGCCAGCCAGGAGACGCTGGAGCGCGAAGTCATCGCGCGGATGCTGCGTCTGATTCCACACAAAGTTAAGCCGCAGCCCGGCGCGGTGGAAATGCTGGCGTATGTCGCGGAGCTGGGGCTGCCGACCGCGATTGCATCGAGTTCGCCCAACATCATCATTGAGACCGTCGTCAAAACGCAGGGATGGCGAGATGTCCTGCCCGTGCGCTGCTCCGCGGAGCATCTGCCGCACGGCAAGCCCGCGCCGGATGTCTATCTGAAAGCGGCTGAAGCGCTCGGCGTTGACCCGCTGGACTGCCTGGCGCTGGAAGACAGCGCAAACGGCGCGCGCGCGGCAGTCGCTGCGGGGATGACCTGCTACGCTGTGCCGGAAAGCACCCATTCGCACCCTGAGCGTTTCGCGGGCATCACCCCGCATGTCTTCCGCAGTTTGCATGAGGTCATGGCAGTGTTACAGGAGATGTGAGCATATGCGCGAACAGCAAATCCGAGCCTGGGCCGTTCATCTGTACACCATGTCCGGCGGTATCGTCGGCATGTTCGGGCTGTTCGCGGCAGCGCAGGGCGAAACGCGCCTGGCGTTCGGCCTGCTGTTCCTGGCAATGCTCATCGACGCCACCGATGGCATCCTGGCGCGGCGCGCGGATGTGCGCGGCGTGCTGCCGGGCTTTGACGGCGCGATGGTTGATAACGTCATCGACTTCCTGACTTACATCTGGATACCCGTTTTCATCATGTGGCGCGAGCAGCTTCTGCCGCACCCAGCCTGGATCATCATCCCCATCGTCGCCGGACTCTACGCCTACGGGCAGGTCAACATGAAGTCCGATGATGCTTTCTTCATCGGCTTCCCCAGTTATTGGAACGGCATCGCGCTGTATCTCTTCTGGCTGCGCCCCGAACCGTTCGGCGCGCTGCTGCTGATCGGCATCCCGGCTGTACTGACGTTCATCCCCACGCGCTATCTGTATCCGAGCAAGAACCCGATCCTGGGCAAGATCAACTGGCTGCTGGGCGCGGCCTGGGGGCTGCTGGTCTTCTATCTGCTGGCGCAGGAACGCCCCGACCAGTCGCTGGTGCTGCTCAGCCTGAGCTACCCGGTGTTTTACATGCTCAGCAGCTTCTATGTGGATTGGCGCATCCGGCAGGGCAACTTCGC
>JAEUQX010000056.1 GCA_016788625.1 Anaerolineae bacterium | reverse complement strand
TTTGCGCAACCCCTCTTTACACCCCGATCAGCCGCGGGCGCTGCTTCACAGACAGGTGGGCATATAAACTCATGCGAGATGAGTAGGGGTGCAAAGCGAGTCAAAACCCCTGGACGCCCGCCTCGATCCTACGTGCTTCCCGGCTCGGAGGCGCTGGCAGCGCGGTTAGGGGTGCGTCATCTCAAGGGTGATGCGCTGCGCCATTCTGACCTGCTGAGCGCGGCGGCGTATCGGAGGGCACTGCATCGCGCGTTAGTGCAGCGGCGTCCAGGGCAGTATCCGCGCCGCTGGCTGGCCCGGCGCCTGGGCGTGTCCGAATGGACGCTGCGCCGTTATGAGCAGATTGCGGGCATCAGCACGCGTCCGATGTACGCCATGCAGCCGCTGCGTGCGCTTAAGGTCGATGAGCTGCTGACCGACGATGTGCACGATCCGCCGCACGGGGTCTTCCTGGAGGATGAGCAGGGCAAACGCTATCCGCCGCTGCGGACTGTCGCGCTCAAACTGATTGGGCAGGGCGGCACGCCGCGCCTGATGCGCCAGGAGCCGAGCTACTACTCATTCGGCGCAGGCGTCGGAATTCCGACACCAACCCACGACCTCGACCGCGCGACCTCAGCGCCATTTTTGGCAGTGGACACACCAGACAACGACTGGCAGCGGGTATCAGCCTTGTATCCACCGCAGAGTGCGCGAGGGGATCGAACTTGGGGTAGGTCGGAAGAAGAACTACCAAATCGTCTTTGTCATGAACCGTCGCCAACCGTCGGAATTCCGACACCAGCGCTGCGTTTCTGGCTGTGCCCGGAGTGTCTGCGCGTTCATGTTCAGCCGCATACACCCGATTCCTGCCGCTGTGGCAGTGCGCAATGGGAACTGGTCAGCGAAAGTATCTGGCGCCATGTGGAACGCCTCAAATCGTGGTGGCGCAAACGCTTCGCGGAGCACCAGCGGCGTACATCAGTGTTGCGCAAGCCCCCGCAGGTCTACCCCGGCAGTCACCCTATGCCCGTCAGTGAGGATGAGCGTATGGCGCAGCGCGCACACAGCGAGGTAGGGGGACTGGCATTGAGCAGCGCGCGGTTGTTGGTGGAGCGCTATGGCGCGCGGGCGGTAGGGGAGGGGATGCGGCTGCTCAAACAGCGTTCGAACGTCTACAATCCCGCCGGGCTGCTAACGGTGATCGCGAGATGCGAACATAAGTTCTATTCAAGTGAGCGTTCAAACGAAAACTTCACAGCGGCGCCAGCATAATCGTTATAAAATGTCGATATTCGCGCAATAGATAGGGATGCATATGGTTGAGCAGCCTCACCACGAAACCACGAGCGACTTCACAACGCCCTTCACTGCCCAGCATATCGCGCTGGAGGCATCTCCCGATCCTATCGCGATATATGACATGCAAGGGCGCACCCAGTATCTCAACCCCGCTTTTGAACGGATATTCGGCTGGAAGCTCGAAATGGTACGCGGACAGCGCATCGACTTCGTGCCGCCGGATCGCCAGGCGGAACTGGCTGAAGGAGTTGCACGACTGATTCGAGATGGCAAACATCCGCCGACCGATACCCAGCGAATGACGCGCGATGGCCGCGTGATTGATGTGCAGATCAATGCCGCGCTCTATCATGATGCCGCTGGGACGCCTGCTGGCCTGATCGTCATCCTGCGCGACATCAGCGACAAAAAGAATGTTGAACATGCGCTGCGCGAAAGCGAAATGAAGTACCGCACCATCCTGGATAACATCAAGGAGGGTTATTATGAATGTGAACTCTCTGGTAAGTATACCGACTGCAATGACGCCTTTTGTGAACTGACTGGCTACAGCCGCGCGCAGCTCCTGACCATGACCAACCGCCAACACATGAGCGAGGAGAGCGCACGGCGGCTGTTTCAAGTCGCGAACCAGGTTTTTCGAACGGGACAGCCCGCTACAGCCTATGATCTGGAGACCTTCACACAAAGCGGAGAACGCCGCTTTGGCGAGATTGGCATCTCGCTGGTGCGCGCTGCAGATGGCAGTCCGATAGGCTTTCGCGGCCTGGCGCGCGACAATACCGAGCGCCGGTTGGCTGAAGAAGAGCTTGAACGCGCCAAAGACGCGGCTGAAGCGGCGAGCCGCGCCAAGAGCGCATTCCTCGCGAACATGAGCCACGAACTCCGCACGCCGCTCAATGCCATCATTGGCTACAGCGAGATGTTGACTGAAGATGCTCAGGACGGTGGCTACACGGCCATCGTGCCCGATCTGCAGAAGATACGCGCGGCGGGCGGCCACCTGCTCGATCTGATCAACAACATCCTCGATTTCTCCAAAATCGAGGCCGGGCGCATGGAACTACACAGTGAGGCTTTCCCGGTGCGTCAACTGCTGGATGATGTGGCTGGCACGCTCAAACCCATGGTGGCCAAGAGCGGCAGCGCGCTGGCGGTTGCGTGTGCGCCGGATACGGGTAGCATGGTGGCGGATTTGCTGAAGGTGCGCCAGACGCT
>JAEUQX010000004.1 GCA_016788625.1 Anaerolineae bacterium | reverse complement strand
AGCAGACTGGTGGTCGGTACCTCGGTTGATGTCAGAGTGTATGATGCTTCTCAGTTGAACATGCACCCCCTTGTGATTCCTGATTCGGGCAATATCACGTTCAACACAGCAGGTGAATTGGTAGTTGATGGTCAACGCTGGGACATTCAGTCGGGGGCACGCCTCGATACAAGCGATGTCATTCCTTCATCTCTTGTGGAAAACTCAGGCAGTATTGAGGTGCAAGTCATCCAAGAAGACGGGCAAGTTACAGTTGAGTTGCGCCAGTCAAACGAGAACATCACCTTGCTGCGTCCCACGGGCTACTACGACTTCAACCAGATTCTTTTCAGCCCCAATGAGCGATACGCCGCCCTTGTGCTGACTGCCTATTTGGATGGAAACCCGCTTGCGACAGTACAATTGTGGAACATTGAGGAGGGTGTTCTTATTGCTGACATCCCTCGATCTTTCGAAACGTTGAATTCCATTGCATTTCATGCTGATGGCAAACTGCTCGTTACGGCCTGGAGTTCCGAGGCGGAGGATGCTAGCCCACTAGGGGATGTAAAAATATGGGACGGGCGTACTGGAGAACTTGTTGGACCACTTGGATCTGGCTATCTACCGCTACAATTTAGCCCTGATGGCAGCATCTTTGCCTTTGTGACTGATCAAGGTATTACGGTCTGGTCAGATCATGCACTTGGTACATTGACTTTCGTCCAACATTCCGAAACGAAACTCCGACCCTTGCTGTTCAGCCCTGATGGCAAGACTATCGTCTCTGCTTCAGGACGGGATGTGTTATTTTGGGACATAAATAACCAGCATGTTGCCAATGTACCCCGTCAAACCCTACAGACTGAGTCAGATGTCTTTCAGCTGTCATACAGCCCAAATGGTTCGCTACTTATCGCTGTAGCAATAAATGGAACTGTTGCCGTCTGGAACGCCAACAACGGGGAATTAGTGACGCAGTTCTCAGGGGCTGGCTCTATCTATAACGTCGAATTCAGCCCGGATGGACGATTGTTGCGGGGATATAATTTCGACAATGTGCTCATCTGGGACGCACAAACTGGCGAGGTAAAGCTAAATGTCTCGCGATTTCGTTCCGCTCTGAATGCCAATTGGTCGCAAGCCGCCTACTGGAACGACGGAAATGTCTATATCGTTGACTTAGAAGCTGGACAGCAAATCGAGTTACGGGTCTCAACGGATTATCGCGGCCATGTCGCGGCTTTCAGCCCAACAGCCGAACGTATCGTTTTTACCAATACTGAATTACAGATGTACGACCTGCGTAGCGGTGCGATGGTCTATAGTGAGCCGACCCCTGAAACGACATCCTGGGTTGAGTTTGATTCACTCGGAGAACGTTTCATCACGATCTCCAGCCCCACAATCGATGGGCATGGAGATCCGTACACATTGCGTATTCGAGACATTGACGATCTTGAGCATCTGCTTGCACGATTTGAAATTCCGGTGGGTCGTGGATATTGGCAGCTCAGTCCTGATGGGACGTATCTCTCGCAATTGGTCTCTGCTTGCGGTGATGGCGGCGGTGGCGTACATCGGCTTTGGAACACTGCAACTGGTGAAGCACTGTCTGTCTGGGGGGTGGGTGGCTCTTGCGGGCCGTATGCACACCATTTCACTGCTGATGGGAAAATGCTATTGGTTGGCTGGGACTATGCTCTCTTTGTCCTTGATATTGCAACGCTGATTCAGGAAGCCGCGCTTGCTGATCGATCCTTCTTGACCATGCCATCAACTGAAGGCGCTGTGTCGTTTGCTCCAGGAAATCAAATCGAGAACATCACGCTGAGTCCAAATGGCAGCCACTTTGCGGTCAGTATTACGGGTTTTCAAGTTGGCGAGGATAATCCCAGTACCACCTATCGAGTTGACCTTTTTGAGTTCGCAAACTTAATCGACCAGCCTAATGATCTGGTTTTGCCTGCAACTGCGCTCACTTTACCGGGTGCAAGGTCAGCCATCTTCAGTCCAGATAGTCAATGGTTGTTCACCGATAATGGATTCTGGAATGCTGTCACGGGCGAACAAATTGCAGCGCTTTCAAACAGTGGCGCAGCTTTCAACCCTGATAGTACGGTTCTTGCGATTGCCACTGGAGAAGGCATTACACTCCAAGATGTTTCCAGGCTCGTACAGGGAGAAGAGTCTCTGTTACCAAGCTTCGCCATTCCGGGCGTAAAAGAATTGGCTTTCAGTCCAGATGGAACGCTACTCTATGTTCAGCGCGCGGGGGATGTGCAAATCTGGGGCGTTCAGGCGGACTGACACACCATACACCCTACATACGCCTGCGCCACCTGCTCCCAGGCGTAATCGCGTTCGATCAGCGCCCGCCTGTTGAGCGCAGAACATTGTCGTTCAAAAGCCGCGTCACTGCCTCTCATGCTATAATGAGTGTCTATGATGATGGGGAGAGAAAAGAGTCTGTCATATGTTTCCCGACCCACCCACAATGATTGTTCCGCTGCGGACGGATGAACATGGCGCGATTCGCGTCAGCGGCACGCGTGTCACGCTTGATGTGGTGATCGCCCGCTACCACCAGGGTTACAGCCCGGAAGCAATCCATAAAGCATTTTCTACAGTGTCGGTCAATGATATTTACGCCGTCATCTCGTACTATCTGGCGCACCGCGATGAACTCGACGCCTATCTGAAGCGCCGCGACGAAGAAGCTGAACGCATCCGGCAGGAAATCGAAGCCAATTACACTCCGGAACAGAAGGCGCGTCATGAGCGCTTGCGCCGACTGGTCGAAGAAAAACGCCGTCAACAGAATTCATGATGCGCTTCGCTGCCGATGAAAACTTTGACGGTGATGTCCTTAATGCACTTCGCAATCGTCTGCTCGATTTCGATGTGGTCCGGGTCCAAGATACGGAAATGTACGAGTCACCAGACCCAAGGTTGCTGACTTGGCTGGCTGGTGAGGGGCGTATCTTGCTCACCCACGATGTTCAGACAATGCCTGGTTATGTCTATGAACGAGTGCAAGCTGGTATGCCTGTCCCCGGTGTCATCGTTGTTCATCGGGATACGCCTATTGGACTGGCAATCGCCGAATTAGAAGTTGCCCTTGGCGCAGGTCAACCGGAAGACTTCGAGAATCAGGTGAAATTCATCCCGCTGCGCTAATTCTTTGACATTCTCCAGATGCTTATTGTGCCGCGCTTCCATACACCCCCACATACGCCGTCGCCACCTGCTCCCAGGCGTACTCGCGCTCGATCAGCGCCCGCCCGTTGAGCGCCAAC
>JAEUQX010000703.1 GCA_016788625.1 Anaerolineae bacterium | reverse complement strand
AACGAACGGGCGCAGAACCTGTACCGCAAACATCACTTCAGGACGGTTGGCGTCAAGCAGGGCTACTACCGCAACAACGATGAGGACGCCTATGATATGCGTCTGAACATCGAAAACGCGGCGGCGCGCCAGCAGATCGAGGCCAGCTACCAGGCACTGTACGAACAGCACGGTTTCCACGACAGCTATACCCGCCACAAACCGCCAGGATGAGGGACAACCTTAATGCGTCTGTATAGCAATCGGCCTTAGCATGTTACAGTATCGCATTGAGGGTCTATGCGGATTTTACTCGTCACCAACTACTTTGAACCCGATCAAGGCGCAGCGTCGATCATCCTGACGCGCCTCGCTAAGCGTCTGCACGCGCGCGGACACGAAGTCACCGTGCTGACCAGCCTGCCGAATTACCCCTATGGGCGCGTCCTGGATGGCTATCGTGGTAAGTTCGCAGTTGTGGAAGAACGCGATGGCGTGCGCGTCGTGCAAACGTGGCTGTGGGCCACCCCCAGCCCGCGCATCAGCCGTAAGTTCATCAGCCAGATCAGCTTCATGCTGACGGCCGTCCTGCGCGGCCTGTTTCTGCCACGTCCGGATGTGATGCTGGTCGAGGCGCAGCCGATTTTCACCAATCTCGCGGGCGTGCTGCTCAGCCGCCTCAAGCGCGTACCCTATGTCCTGGACGTGCACGACCTCTGGCCGGATCATATGCTCTCGGTCGGTGCGCTGACCGCTGACCATCCCGTCTACCGCGTCGCGCGCTGGCTGGTTGACCGCACCTACTTCGGCGCATCGGGCATCATCGCGTTAACCCCCTATCTGGAAAAAGTCATTCAGGGCTATCTCGGCTCTGGCGAGAAAACACGCACGGTCTACAGTGGCGTTGATCTGGAGCGTTTCCGCCCGGACATTGATGGCACGGCGTTTCGCCAACGTCATAACCTGGGCAGCGCGCGCGTCATCGCCTACATTGGCACGCTCGGTACGGCCTACGACTGCCTGACCATGCTGGAGACGGCCAAGCGCTTTGTTGAACGCTCGGATGTCCTATTCGTGATCATGGGCACGGGCACGCAGCAGCAGGTCGTGCGCGAGCGGTTGGCGCAGGGTGACCTGCCGAATGTGCGCTGGATCGAATGGGTCGATTATGGCGAGATTCCCCAGGCCTGGGCCGCGACCGACATCGCTTTCTGGGCGCTGCACAATCATCCGCTGCATCGGGGTGCGATTGGCACGAAGATGTATGAGGCGCTGGCCTGCGGTGTGCCCGTTGCCGTCGCGCTGGAAGGTGTCGTCGCGGATGTGCTGGCGGCCAGCGGTGCGGGGCTGTCCGTGCCTTTCGAGGATGTCGAGGCGTTAGCAGCGGCTGTGCGCCGCCTGCTGGACGAGCCGAACTTCTACGAGCAGTGCAGCCAGAACGCCCGCGCCTATGCTGAGCAGCACTTCGATGCCAACAAGGCTGTCGAAGCTTACGAGACGATGCTTGCTGAGGCGCTGCAATGAGCGCAAAACAGGTTTTGATGCTTGTAAACACCCAGGCCTACGATGATCCGCGCGTCATGAATGAGGCGCAGTCCTTGTCGCAGTCCGGTTATCAGGTGCGAGTTATTGGTGCCGCGCGTCTGCCAGGTTCGCCAACTCGCAAGACCATCAGTGGTGTTGAATTCGTCCTCACGCCGATGGTCAGCACGAAACATCCGCTGCGCCTGCTTGCAGCGTTCTGGCAGCTTCTCCGTGCGGATGTAGGAGAGGTCACACTTCAGCCGCCGAGTCGCCAAACGACCCTGATTTCGATGATCTTTTTTCTCCTCTGGTCTCTGCGATTGGGCTGGCGTTTGCGCGCTGATGTCGTGCATTCACATGATCTCTCACCTCTACCTGCTGCCTGGCTGCTGGCACGCCTCAAACGGGCACGTTTGATCTATGACGCCCATGAAAGCGCTCCCGACTTTTACGGCGGGGCCAAAGGGCGCTGGATGGGACGACTCGAACGGGCTTTCATCGGTAAGGTTGATGCTGTAATCACAGTTGGGCAGCGGCTCGCCAAGGCGCTCGAAGTACGCGGCGCGCGACGGGTGCTGATCATCGGCAACTGGAAGCGCCTGGCTGATTTTGAAGTTGATGCAGAACGGCTGAATGCCGAGCGGGCGCGGCTGAACCAGTCGCAATACGCGTTGACCATCGCTTATATGGGAACGCTGGATAGCTCGCGTGAAATCGAGCCACTGCTCCAGGCGACGCTCACGACACCGCATGTACTCCTGGTGATTGGTGGGGCAGGTGCAGTCGAAGAGCGTGTCAGACAAGCGGCTGCACGTGCCTCGAACATTCAGTGGTTGGGATGGGTCAACAGTCGTGATATTCCGCTGTATACGCAGCTTGCTGATGTTGTGTACTACTGCCTCAATGTGGAAGAGACCCACGACCAGTCTATCGCAGGTAACAACTACTACAGCACGCCCAATAAACTATTCGAAGCTTTCGCGGCGGGAAAAGCCCTGATCGCTCGGCGCGGCGTCGGTGAAATTGGCGAAATCCTTGAGGCGCATCATGCCGCCGTCTTGTTGGATCAGGTAACTCCAGAGGCGCTGCAAGTCGCATTTGACCAGCTCTGTGAAACATCCTATCTGAAGGAGTTACAGCAGGCGTCACTCCAGGCGCGCGAACTCTACCATTGGGGCGCGGCAGAACAACGCCTGCTCAATCTCTATGATGAGCTGACTCGTTCCTGATAATGCGATCTCCATTTGAGTGGCTTCGACGCATCTACAATAGGCCGCTGCTCCGCAGTGTGGCGCTGCTCAGCGGCAGCACGGCGGCGGCGCAGGGGCTAACGGTGCTGGTCGCGCCGCTGCTCGCGCGCTTGTATACCCCGGAAGACTTTGGCCTACTCGGCGTATTCGTCTCAATCTTTTCTATTCTGGTCGCCATCAATTCACTGCGTTACGAACTCGCTATCCCACTACCAGAAGAAGACTCCAGCGCGGCACATCTGACCGTGCTGGTCATCCTCCTGGTGATCATCACGACGGTGCTGTTCGGCCTGCTGCTGCTCGCGGGCGGCGATGCGCTTTTCGCTGTGATCAACGCGCCGCAGTTGAGCGCCTATAGCGGCCTGCTGCTGATCTGCCTGCTCGGCGCGGGCTTTTACCTGGCGTTGAACTATTGGGCAGCGCGGCGCAAGTTCTTTTCCGCGATTGCCCGCACCAAAGTCAGCCAGGGTGTTTCTTTAGCGGGCACACAGGTCTTGTTCGGCCTGCTCGGTTGGCAGCCGTTGGGGCTTCTGCTGGGTTATAAATTGGGACAGATCACGGGCTGCCTGGCGTTGGCACGTCTTATCTGGCAGCGGGATGCTGACCACTTCCGGCAGGTGAACGCCGCGCAGCTGCGCGAAGTCGCGGTACGCTATCGGCGTTTTCCGCTGTTGGCGAATTGGTCGAGTTTGCTGAATGTGATCGGCGCACAGCTGCCCGTGATCATGCTGACAGTGGTGTATGGCACGCAGGTTTCGGGTTGGTTCTCGCTGGGTCAGCGCCTGATCGCCTTGCCGATGACGCTGGTTGGCGCGTCCATCGGTCAGGTGTATTTTTCGACGGCCTCTGATCTGGCACGGCAAGACCCTGTTGCTCTCAATCGCTTTTTTAACCGGACAGCACGGCGGCTATTCTGGCTAGGATTGCTTCCGATGCTGGTGATCGCGCTGAGCGGCCCTGGACTCTTTGCGCTGGTGCTTGGCGAGGAATGGCGCGCCGCCGGCAGCTATGTGCAGATCATGGCTCCAATGTTCTGGATGCAATTCGTCGTATCTTCCCTCTCGCAGAACATTTACGTTCTGGAATGGCAGGGCATCCAGTTCGCCTGGGATGGACTGCGTTTGCTCGTGCTGTTCGCCCTGTTCGGACTTGCTATTGTCGGCCACTATCCCGTTGAGTGGTTGATTGCTGGTTATTCAGCGGCGATGTTCGCTCTGTACGGGCTGTTGTATTGGCTCAATAAACGCGGGCTGCACGCGCGGATGCGGAAAGGATGAGGTGATGGCTGAGCAATCGTATTATCAGAATCCCGAATTGTGGGCTGCACATCATTTTCTAACGCCTGCCGAGGCGCTGCGTTTCCAGCAGTGCGCCGACCTGATACCGTCTACCACGACAACGCTGCTCGACGTGGGCTGTGGTAATGGCGCGTTCCTGGCGTACCTCGAAGCGCGCAAGTCGACGATGACTCTGCTGGGAATCGAGCGTTCCGAGGCGGCGCGACAGGCGGCTGTGTGCCGTGCCCCGGTGCAGCCCGGTTCGATTGACGCTCTGCCGAGCGCCGACCGCGCGCATGATCTGGTGGCCGCGATGGAAGTGATTGAACACCTGCCGTACCAGGTCTATGAACAGTCATTGGCGGAACTCGAACGGGTTGCTGCGAAGCACATCCTGATTTCCGTGCCGTATCGTGAACGCCGCAGCCAGATTATCTGCCCGTACTGTAACTGTCGCTTCGACTCGAACTATCACATGCGGCGTTTTGACGAGATTGTGATGCAGCAGCTCTTCCGCACCTTTCGTCTAAAGCAGTTCCAACTCGTCTATGTTGATGATTACTGGTTTGCGCCTGTCCTGCGCGCGGGCTACCGCGTGATCTCGCGCAATCGCGATTTTCCGGCTACCGCGCAGTGCCCACAGTGCGGCTTTGTCGGGCGCAGCGCTGCGAATACCACGTCTGCTGCGCTGCCAGCGCGTGCGCGCGGCGGCCTCAAAGCCAGACTCAAAAGCCGCCTGCCGACCTACAAACGCGCCAACTGGATTGTTGCTCTCTACGAGCGCAGCTAACCCTTACCCCGGAATGTTCAGGCTCGTCAGCCAGAGGGCGATGCGCTCGGCACTGACGCGGTGTCCCTCGGCGTTGAAGTGTCCGTCGCCCGCATAGTACAGCCGCCCGTCCGGGTAACTTTGCGCCCACGACTGCAGCGTCCATGTCAGGTTCAGCGCTGGGATGTCCTGCGCCTTCAGGAAGTCTTCCATGCGCGTTGGGGGTGCAACGGGGTCAGCCTGCGCCAGTTCGGGCAGCGCCGCCGCGTATTGACTCACCGTGCCTGCCCAATCTGAGGTGTGTACGGCGCGGCGATCTGGGACGATGAACGCTGCGAAGGGTATGTCCTGCGCCGTGACCAGATCACGAAACTGGAGAATCAAGGCTTCGGTCAGCGTCCAGGCATCTGCCCAATGCTGGTCCTCTGGCAGGTACAGACCCAAATCAACGGGGTATTCCAGCGCATAGTTTGGCGCGGGCGCGATCACTGCCGGGCGCGCGGGTAGGCTGGGCGGCGGCGCGGGTGACTGCTCGGACTGCATCCGCATTAACCAC
>JAEUQX010000562.1 GCA_016788625.1 Anaerolineae bacterium | reverse complement strand
GAACTGCTGCGAGCTACGGCGGGCGATGTGCGCGTCGAGGTACTCACGTCGCCGCCGAGTGCTACCCCAGCGCTGCCGGAGACATGCGGGTAAATTGTTCATGTATTCATGACCTGTCAACACTATGCCAATGTTTTGACTTCAATCCAGCTCATGGAGAACAGAAACTAAAGTCAAATGATTTTGGCGGCTATTCGTCAGAAAGATCATGTGGGTTCGCTATCGGTTCTCCATCAAATAGTGGCTAGATAGGTATGCATTCCGAGTGTGTCTCACAGAACTATTTGCTCCCAAAATGTGATATAAATATGAGCAGTCAATTAGTACGGAATTTCCCATCTCATGAATCCACCTCGTATTTGTGTCACACTATTCCGCATTTTTGGGGCCACATTTCTTTCTCTAGTCCTATCGTTATCGAATGTTGGTGCCAACCCCGTATCTAACTCGATTGGCTCTGAATTATCCGGTGAAATACTATCGCCATTGTTTTTCGTCGAAACACAAGCTCAAGCCAATCAGTTTCCCACATTTAGTGCCAATATGTTTGGCGGCAACGTATTGTTTGATCCACAAGAAGTAGTCTTTAATTTACCACAGGTTCCCAGCAGCAAACCGAAGTCCCTGAAGCTGCAATATATTGGAGCAAGTACACCTGGAAAGATTGAAGGACTCGAACGTCTAGAAAGTAAAGTCAATTATCTAATTGGTAACGATCCCGATTTATGGCGTACGGGCGTGCCAACATACGGCTCTGTTCTCTATCGTGACCTCTATTTGGGAATAGATCTGGTTTTTGAGGGTGCTTCTGATTTTCTTAAGAGTACATATACCGTAGCCCCAGGATACTCTCCGAACACTATTCGTTGGCACTATCAGGGTGCGGACCAGGTGAGTATTGATCCGCTCACGGGTGATCTGATGGTGACTCTTGCGGATGCGATACCCATTCGCGAAGAGAAACCAATCGCGTGGCAGGTGATAGATGGACACCAGATTGACGTTCCCATTTCGTTTGAATTACACGGTGAGGTCATAGGTTTCCAAACTGGGCCATACAACGAAAACTACTCGTTGATCATCGATCCTACGCTTGTCTTTGGAACATACTGGGGTGGAAGCGGTATCGAGACAGCTGCAGACATTGTGGTAGATGGTGCCGGGAATATTTATCTCACCGGAAATACGACATCTACTGATATGCCCCTGCAGAACCCCTATGATAACGCGCTCGGTGGCGCCAGTGACTTATATATCCTGAAAATGAATGCTGCTCATGACTTAGTCTATGCTACTTATCTGGGCAGCAGTGGTGGCGAATTCCCTCATTCATTGGCCGTTGATTCGGGAGGAAACATCTATATAGCGGGCAGCGTGGATGGCATCGATTTTCCATTGGTAGGAGCATATCAGATTACTAATCGGGGGAGAAGGGATGGATTTCTGGCAAAACTCAATGCCAACGGGTCTACAATCCTTTACTCGACCTATCTTGGTGGAGAAGATGAAGATGAGATTTTTGACATTGTTGTGAATGGCAGTGTCGTCACCTTAACAGGAATTGCCTGGTCCGATGATTTTCCACTGAAGTTGCCTTATCTTTCAACTCATGGCTACATTGATGCGTTCTTGAGTCGTATCAACACAGCAATGAGCGGAGCGTCTTCGCTTATCTTTTCGACCTACTATGGCGGCAGTGATTCTGACGATGGACAGGGAATTGATCTTGATAGCGCAGGAAACATTTACATTGTTGGTACAAGTTCATCATCAGACCTTCCGGTTATAAATGCATATCAACCGAATCGTGGTGTGCAACATGCTGATGCTTTTCTTGCAAAATTCAATCCAAGTGGTAACACCTTGTTATACGCAACTTATTTTGGTGGTTCAGAAGCAGATTTTGCGTCTGAGATTGATGTGACCAGTAACGGCTTGGCAGCGTTTGCGGGGGCAACACTTTCCCAAGATATCCCTACGACACTCAATGCATACCAGATACAAGGCGACACTAACTATACCAATGACGGCTTAATAGTTCAGATTGACACCAATCTTAGTGGACAGGAATCACTTGCCTATTCGAGCTATTTTGCTAGATATAACGATGAAGCTGTTGTAGATATTCAGGTTGATGAACGTGGTTTTTTCTACCTTGGAGTTATTGAAACTTCCCAGGGATATGAGCAGTTTTCAGTTGCGATGCTCGCAATAATCAGCCCAGAGGGAAAACCACTGCGCTATAGCAGAAACTTTGGTGGTCTATCAACTAATCCTAACTGTGCTTTGTCCCTGGCTGGAGATGGAAGTGTATTTTTGGTTGGATCGACAGGGATATCCAACTTTCCGACTGTCGATCCTCTACAATCTGAATTGTCTGGTGAACAAGATGCCTTTATCGTCAAGATTGCTGATCCTGCTCCGTCAGAGGCTGATGTTACTCTAAATCAGTCCATTACTTCCCTTCATCCGTCTCCCGGACAGTCTCTCGAATTGACGATTACTGTCATGAACAATGGCCCAGACGATGTCACAGATGTTCTTGTCACTGATGTAGTTCCCGCAGGACTAACGCTGGGCTTGTATAGTACATCTTCTGGAACATACAACCCTACAACAGGCATGTGGTCTCTGTCTAGCCTCTCATATTCACAGCTGGAGACACTCAGACTTACCGTAACTGTCGATCCAAGCCCGATTGATGTGACCATTACAAATACAGCAACGATTATTGCTTCAAGTTTGCCTGACCCTTTTACAAGCAACAATACCTCTATGCTGGCAATACAAGTCATTGTGCCCAAGGCTGATCTTGCTATATGGAAGTGGGCGAGTAATACGATACCCAACCCCGGTGATATCGTTGTGTACTATGTAGAAGTTGCGAATCAGGGGCCGTTTGGGTCAACCGGTATCACCGTGACCGAGTTTCTGCCTGAAGGAGTTACGTTCGCTTCACATATTGTCTCACAGGGCACATTCGATAGCGCAACCGGTGTATGGGCTGTTGGTGAGCTAGGGGTATCGAACTCTGCCATACTAGAACTTTCGGTTGTCGTGGACGATGACCAAAGTGGCAATATCCTGACAAATGCTGTTGTCATTACGGGTTCTGCATTGCAGGATCCATTTAGCCATAACAATGTGGCTACAACAACCATGGCTGTGGACAAAATCGAGGCTACTGAAGAACCAACTCCTACTGAAGAACCAACTCCTGGGGATACACCACACCCTGCTTTGATCTTTCCAGCAGACAACTATCAGACGTCTAATCCGCAACCCCTATTTGCGTGGAAGGGATTTCAGAGTCCGCTAAGCTACGAAATGCAGATCGACACTCAGAATCCGCCGCAATCTACTGCCTATTCAGGTGAGCAGCAATACTATCTTCCAGCTACACCATTGCAGGCGGGCACAACGTATTATTGGCGCGTTCGCAGCAAGTTTGGTGACAATTTGTATTCTGAATGGACCTCAATTCGACAGGTTACGATTAGGCAAGCAACTCTCTCGAAACCAGGCTTGCTTACACCAGCTAATAGCACCAAGACTAGCAGCCGCCAGCCAAATTTCGCTTGGACGAATGTAGCGAATGCGACAGGTTATGAATTGCAAATAGGCACGACCAATCCGCCAACAACTACCGCATACATCGGGAGTGCAACTACCTTTATGCCGACTACACTGCTTCAGGCGGGTATAACTCACTATTGGCGAGTGCGTGCTTATGGTGATTCTGTCGGGGAGGTTTCAGATTGGAGCGTTACACGAACACTTCAAATTCTCTGGCTCGATACACCTTCATTATTGTCACCAGATGCAGATGCATTTTTGGGTAACCGGCAACCAACATTCACCTGGAATTCTGTCGCCAATGCAGCACTTTATGAACTACGTCTCGGTGTAAATTCACCACCAGAGACAGTGACGTATTTAGGAAGTTCGTCTTTCTTTAGACCAGATATTGCCTTAGTGCCAGGCGCGACATACAACTGGCAAGTGCGCGCTGTTACCTCACAGGGATACACATCAGAATGGAGTCCGTTGCGGCGCGTTACATTTGTTTCATCAGATGGTGGCGCCACTCATGCGGACTACTTCGTCGATACGACACCAACCCTGAGTTGGACACGCATCAGTTGGGCAACCGCATACGATATTGAGATTTCGCAAAGTCCTACTTTTGATATTTTGGACTATTCCGCTCGAGTCGGCGATCCCTCCACAACATCAGACGAGCTAAAGCCAGGGATATACTATTGGCGAGTACGAACGGTCGTAAATGATACTGTTGGAAACTGGAGCGCAGTGAGCAGTTTCACGGTAAATTGGCCATAATTAACGACTCTAGCGAGACGATCTAATGCGTCGCTACCTTGTCAACCTCGTCCCATCAGCACGGGTGCCAGGCGCTCGATGTAGAACTCGACAATATGCCCGGTCAGTGCCAACGGGTTCATGCTGCTCGTGTCACCACCGACCAACATGACCGAGAGTGTGCTGTCCCATTCGGCATCGGCCGATCCGCTCGTCACATCAGAGATCACGCCGCATTCGATAGCTCTGACCACTTTACCTTCACTGTTAATGCGCGACACAGCGTACAAATGTGACGAATCCAGGTTGATGATGTCGCAGCCCGACTGCCGTGCTTCATCAAGGAGACGGTTATCTTCGCGATAGATGGCATCCCCGGTGTAAGCCTGAACGGGTGTCATCGTGCCGCTGTCCGAGTCCGGCCACAGCTTCAGCACATTCAGCCTGAGTGTTTCGTCAGCAGCAATCAATGGCGTGTAGGTGTAATGTGGGGTTGTTCCGTCCGCCACCAGCGCAGTTTCTACGAGGTAGAAATCGCCCATCTTCAGGTCTTTGGTGCCCAGCCCTCCCGCCAGCCCATAGGCGAGGATGTAGTCGATGCCGTAGTACGCCAGTTCTTCGACCGTCGAGGCCGACACAGGGCCGCCGTAGACATGCACCAGCGAGAGGAATTCAACGCCGTTGTGCGACAACCGCTTCACGCTGTCCGGCGTCACATGAATGAAGTACTGGTCGCTGGTTGGGATGGGGTTGTACTGCTGCAAAACAGCGGGTGGCGGGCAGTAGCCGACCAGCGCAATCCTGGTGTTTCCGAACGTATCACGCGGGAAACGCTGCCCGACGAGCTTTGCGGGCGTCAGATGGGGTGCTGCGTTCATAGCGGCCTCAGTGGTGGCTAAAACGTCAAATGGTCAATAAGCGCCGTGACGCAGCAGCACGCGCGGCAGAGTCATCATCAGGATTTGCGCGTCCAACTGCACCGACCAGTTTTCGATGTAATAGATATCCAGCAGGCACATCTCATCGAATGGCACTTCGCTGCGGCCATTCACCTGCCACAAACCTGTCATCCCGGGCAAAATCTGCAAGCGCTGCATGTGCCAGGGTTCGTAGAGTTCGACTTCATCAGGCGTGGGCGGGCGTGGGCCGACCAGGCTCATCTGACCACGCAGGACATTGATCAGATTCGGCAGTTCGTCCATGCTGGTCGCACGCAGAATACGCCCGACACGGGTGATGCGAGGATCGTTTTTGATCTTAGGATGGCGCGGGTCTTCGCCGGACTCCTTGACCAACTGGGCACGCAGGTCATGCGCGTTCGGAATCATGCTGCGGAACTTGATCATGTTGAACGCCTTGCCGTTCAAGCCGACTCGCCGCTGCGCATAGAAAATCGGGCCGCCGTCTTCCAGCCAAATTGCAAGGGCGATCAGCCCCCAGAGGATGAGCAGAACAGGTGCGGCCAGCATGATCAGGGTAATATCGATGACACGCTTGACCAGGCGGTTACGGACATTGAGCAAGGCATCGCCATTGACACCCAGCAGCGGGATGCCATCCAGGTTTTCAATATGCACCTGGCGCATGTTTAACTGGAAAACATCGGGCACAACACGCACTTCCACCCTGGCGCGGCGGCAGGTCTGCACCAGATCCAGAATCAGGTCATGTTGGCTCCAAGGCAGCGTGATGATGACCAGATCCACATAATTGTTTCGGATGGTCTTGGCAAGGTTTTTCAGACCGCCCAAACCCAACACGCGCCCCAGATCAACATTCGCTCGCTCTGGGTCTTCATCAACGTAGCCAACCGGATAGTAGCCGAGTTCCTTGCGTGCGATCATCGTGCGGATGACCGCTCTGCCCACATCACCCGCGCCAATAACCAGGGTGCGCTGAATGCCGATGCCTTTGCTGCGGAGGTAAGCCTGGGCGATACGCCGAACGGCGCGTACCAATGACAACAGGACAACGGCAATGATTGCGACATACATCAACAGCAGGCGGCTAAAGACGAGCGGCTGAAACAGGAAGTAAATGCCCAGCACGACGACAGTGGCGTTGGCCACCCCATTGGTGATGGTATAGACTTCCTCCAACCATGATCGCCCGCGATTGCTCTTATACAGGCCGCTGCCCCGATAGTGCAGAATCAGGAGCAGCGCAAAGACCACCGCATACGGCAGATACGGGAGAAAAGGCGCACGATTAACCTCAAAGACCGGACGGATGAGCTGCAATTCGTAGCGGGCGTAGTAAGCCAGTGCGTAGGACACAAAGACCAGGGCGATATCCAGCAGCGGATAAAACCCCCTGGGCATATAAAAATGTTTGGTCTGCGGGGCGGGACTCAGTTTGGTCTGACTCATTACAGCTCAACAGGTAATCTTCATTTTCAGGGAACGCAGCCATCACATCGTGCTCACGGATGGCGATAGATTCAACGCTCGACGGTAACTGGCGACGGTGGCTTGCGCGGTATGCTGCCAGCTAAAGCGCGCCGCCTGCTCAATGCCTCGTTCACGCGCCTCTGCACGCCACGAGTCATCGGCTGCTGCGCGGCGGAGAGCATCCACCCAGGCACTAACGGTGTGCGGGGGCACGGACAATCCAGCCTTGCCCACCACTTCCGGCAGTGACGATGCATCGGAGGCGATAACAGGCGTTCCGCAGGCCAGCGCTTCCAGAACCGGCAAACCGAAGCCTTCGAACACCGAGGGGTAAACGAATGCCTCGGCTGCATTGTACCAGAGCGGCAGTTCATCGATGGGCAGATAGCCTGGCAACGTTACAGCATTGCCCAGATTATAGCGGCTGATGGTCGAAAAGATAGCGTCGTAATCCCAGCCTTTGCCACCCGCCAGGATCAAAGGCAGGCGATCTGCAGGGGAAAGTGCCGCATAAGCTTCCAGCAGCGTTGGAAGATTCTTACGGGGTTCGAGCGTGCCCAGGAACAGCCAGAAACGCGGCGGGAGATGACGCGCCGCGCGAAAGGCGGCGACATCTGCGGCGGGCAGCGGCTTGTAATGTTCCGTGTCGTAACCAGGCAGAGCGAGATCGATCTTGTCAGCCGGGATGCTTAGCGTTTCGGCCAGGTCACGCGCGGTGCTTTGCGAGATCGCGACGACACGGCGAGCGCGTCGACAGGACAGCGCAGTGAACAAGCGCAGGTACAGGCGACGTGCACCAGAGAGAACCTGTGGGTAATGGACGAAGCTCAAGTCGTAAACCGTGACCACGCTCGGCTTACTCAACAGCAGCGGCGAAACGAAAGCCAGTGCGTGATACAGATCGAAACTGCTGAGCTGCGCGGGTTGTACAAACTGTTCCCACATGATGCGGCGCAGCGGCGCTGTGGTATCGTAGCGCGAACGGCGCAGATTGATACCCTCGAAAAGCTGCTGATTGGCCGCGCCAACCAGAGCGGTCAAGCGCCAATCCTCGGGAGCAGCAGCGGCGAGGTGCGCCAGAGTGTGGTAAATATAACCGTGAATTCCGGCGGAGCGATAACTGGCCTGACCAGAGAGCAGATGTGCATTGAGTCCAATGTGTGTCATAAGGCAGCATTATAGCAGAGGCAAACAGCGATGTTGATTACCCCCGACAACATAACTCAATTGATTGAGGTGGCTCGAACAAAACGTGGCTGGATCAGCGATTTGGCATGGGCGCCGAACAGTCGGGCGCTGGCAGTGGCAAGCGCGGGCGGTCTGACCCTGCATGACGCAGCCACATTGAAACCACTCGCAGCACTTGAAGGCCACAGCGGCCCGGTCAAGAGCATCGCCGTCAACAGCGATGGCACCCAGATTGTTTCCGGCAGCGCCGACACGACGGTGCGGGTGTGGCACTTACGAGCAGGCGGCTTGCGGCAGGCGTTGCAGGGGCACACAGATGCCGTGGATGCGGTGGCGCTACGAGCAAGCGATGCGCTCGTCGCATCTGGCGGCGCGGACAAGCAGATACGGCTGTGGGATGCCGTGACATATGAAGTTGTGCGCGTGCTGATCGGTCATGAGAGAGAAATCACCAGCCTGGCATTCTGCTCCGGCGGCGCGCTGCTGGCTTCTGGCGGGTGGGATAACACCGTGCGGCTGTGGGATGTAGAGACGGGTGTGCTGCGGGCAACCCTACGACATGACGATTGGGTGCGCCATATTGCGGCCAGCCTGGATGGCCGCCAGATCGCCTCAGCAAGCCGGGATACGAACGTGCGTTTATGGGATGTTGCGAGCGGCGAACAGAAACTGCGAATTCAGGCGCACGACGCAGGGGTGGATTGTGTCGCTTTCAGCCCCGATGGATCACTGCTGGGGACGGGCGGGCGCGACCATGCAGTGAGGTTCTGGCGGCTGCCGGACGGCAAAGCGCTGTTCGATCTTCACAGACACGATAAACCTGTACTGGCGTTGGCCTTCAGTCCGGACGGAACGCGGTTGGCGACGGGCAGTGGCGATAACACGGTGCGAGTCTGGGCAATTGGCGAAGACGGGTGATCACCGCTCCGACTGTGACTCCTGCCAATATCGGTTCAACTGCGCGCGAGCGTGACTATACATCTCGGCTTCAATCTGCGCCAACAACTCCGGAGTGATATGCTGCCATAAATCACTTTGCATCCGCTGTGGCGAATCGAGGATAGCGCGTAGTTCGTCTGGCGTGCGGTTAATGCGCGAGCCGAACACCTTTAGAGTCTGGCTCGCACCTTCGGTCTCGATCTGCTGGCCGATGAAGTCACGCCAGTCACACAGAATGGTATCGTTCATGAACGGCAGCCAATTCTGCGGTGCGGCCTGTCCCAACGCAGAATGCTGCCAGGGCAGCAGGTTATGCAGGTCACGCTCATCCATGTGTATGAGCAGGATGTGCAGCATCAGAAAACGAGTTGGTCGAGGCGCCCAATCACGCCCGGCGAAGTGCGGCCCTAGCATGTTCAGCGACCAGATTTCGTCAACCGAAAGGTGCGCGACATATCCCGCCAGAAAAGCCCGCTGCGCCGCGCTGCGCGGGGTCTGCAATATGGGATGCTGCTGCAACATCACGCGCCAGGGGTGATTCCTGATGCCAAGCTCGTAATGATAGAAGTGGGTATCCTCACGACGCAGCCCACTTTCAGTGCGCGCGTCCGCCGCGATGCTACCGAGCAGGAAGGCCGGGCGCTCGTCGTGCAGAGCGCTGCGAATGGAAGCGGGAATCCCGTCATCCGCCAGAAGGCGCTGAGCAATTTCCAGATGGGTAAATGGTGTTGGCATAGCGTGATTCTAAATGTTTCACTCCATGCTGACGAGGGCTATTTGTTTGTGACTGTTTTCTCAAAGATATGATAAACATCACGTGATAATTCTGATAAGCTCGGTTGAACTTAACATAAACCCATGTTAAAATATGTTCATTGTTATCGAAAATCAGTTTTAACAGGAGTACTGTGATCGTGACGAGCATCACACTGCCCCAGAATAACCTCGACCAACCTCAGAGTGGGCGGCCCAATTGGCTGACCCAGGACTGGTTGGAACCACGCTTTGTGGTAATCACCGCTGCTGCCATAGCACTGAGTCTGCTGAGTGAGAAGCTGGGGCTGCCCGCATGGGTCACGCTGGTCTTCAACATCCTTTCGTATATCACGGGCGGTGTCTTTGGCGTGATTGCCAGCCTGGAAGAACTGCGCGAACGCCGCCTGAATGTAGACCTGATCATGGTGCTGGCGGCGCTGGGTGCGGCAGTGGTTGATCAGTGGCGCGAGGGCGCTATTCTGCTGTTTCTGTTCTCGTTGAGTAATGTACTGCAGGCTTACGCCATCGGGCGCAGCCGCCAGGCTATCCGCAGCCTGATGAAGCTGTATCCCGCAGAGGCGAAAGTGCGGCGCGGTGAGCGCGTTGAGACGATCAAGATCGACCAGATTCAAATCGGCGACCTGATCCTGATCGAGCCAGGTGAGCGTATTCCGGTGGATGGTTTTGTGCGTGCCGGGCGTTCGGCAGTTGACCAGTCTCCAATCACAGGCGAATCGATGCCTGTCGAGAAAAACGTGGGCGACAAGGTCTTCGCCGGAACGCTCAATCAGCAGGGTTTACTGGATGTCGAAGCTACACAGGCGGCGCACGACACGACGCTGGCACGAATCATCAAGATGGTCGAAGAAGCACAGGATTCGAAAGCGCCGACTGAGCGTTTCCTGGATCGCTTTGAGCAGGTATACGCCATGCTGATCCTGGGTGGCGTGGGGTTGTTCATCATCGTGCCGCCAGCGCTGGGTCTGGTCGATTTTCAAAGCAACTTCTACCGCGCAATGGTATTGATGACGGTGGCGTCGCCATGCGCATTGGTAATCAGTATCCCGGCGTCATTCATCTCGGCCATTGCAGGCGCAGCCCGGCATGGCGTGCTGTTCAAGGGCGGCGCGTACCTGGAAGCGATGGCGGGCATCAAGGCGGTGGCCTTCGACAAGACCGGCACGCTCACACGCGGGCGACCCGCCGTCACCGATCTGGTCTCATGCTGTGAACTGCGTGAACAAGAACTACTCTCGGTAGCTGCGGCGGTCGAGGCGCGCTCCGAGCATCCGTTGGCGAAAGCAATTGTGCAGGCGGCGCAGGCGCGCGGCGTGCCAATTGGCGGCGTGCAGGATTTCGAAGCCGTCACAGGCATGGGCATCGTCTCGAAGGTCGACGGCCGGGTTGTGCGGCTGGGCAGCATGAAGTACCTGGAAGTGCAGAATCCAATGCCCGCGCGTTTGGGCGCTGACTACGAATGGCTGGAAAGCCAGGGCAAGACCGTCATCGGCGTCGTGCGCGAGGGGCAGTGCGAAGGCTGCGGCGCGTGTGAGAGCGGTAAACAGGGTTACGACTGGATGGGCTTGATTGCGATTGCTGATGAGCTGCGTCCAGAGGCGGTCGGCGTCATTCGCGAGCTGCGCGCGAAAGGCATTCAGCGCGTGGCGATGCTGACGGGTGACAACCCGCGTGTGGCGCGCGCGATTGCCCACGAACTAGGTGTTGATGCCGTGTATGCCGAATTGATGCCCGAAGACAAGGTGCGCATCATCAAGGAAATCGAGGACGAAGTTGGCCCGGTCGCGATGGTCGGTGACGGCGTGAATGATGCGCCTGCGCTGGCAACCGCGAGCGTCGGTATGGCGATGGGCGCGGCGGGCACAGACGTGGCATTGGAAACTGCGGATGTGGTGCTGATGGGTGACCGCCTGGAACTGATCCCCTATGCGCTTGGTCTGAGCAAGCGTGCGCGCCGCGTGGTCTGGCAAAACATCACCTTCGCGATTGGCGTGATCATCCTGCTGATCATCAGTTCGTTCGTGATCGCGCTGCCACTGCCGCTCGGTGTGCTGGGACACGAAGGCAGCACGGTCATTGTGGTGCTAAACGGCCTGCTCAGCCTGCTGGTGCTGCCGGAACTCCAGCGCCGCCGCAAGCAGGCACGCGCTGCGTGAATGATTGGAAGCACAGCAGAGGGTCAATTCTAAGCTGATGTAAATCAATGGGCGGATTTTGGCAGCATGAGGCCATCATATCCGCCCATTTTCGTTCGGGTCATGCGACCTAAAGCATCTGGAAGTACGTCTTGATCTTCTGCGCCATCAGCTTGCGCCGCGCGCTGAGAAACGCGGGGTAATCGTCTAGCGTCATCTGTTCCATGTCTTGTGGAATACAGTTCATCTCCAGATTGGCACGCAGTTCTTCTGGTGTGTCGATATTGCCATAATAGCGGGCCGAGCCAGATACTTGTTCGCGTAACTGGCCGAAGTACACACTCGGCGATTTGTTCCCGATCTGGATATTGATCTCCGTCTGCGCGATGACGTAATTAGCGATTTGATTATATTGCCCACGCGTCATATTGGCTTTCTTAAGGATATCGCGAGGAAAAACGTGATGAATGTCGGAACGCCGCTCGATCAGATCGCGCACAGTGATGTCACGCGATAGGAAACCTCGATCATTTAATTTGACCTGTGCTGCTCGGTAGATATTGAAATAGGGACTCATTGCTGATGATGTATCCATTGCCTGCGGCAACGTTGTATCCCAAAACGCATCGGAAAGCTGTCCACGTATCAAGGTGTCGGCGTAGGCCTCAATACCCTGCGCTTCGATCTGGCGAATGTCCAGATCTATGGTCGACTCTGGAGAACCCGAATAACGCCCGGTTAAGATCGACATCGCAAACCAGCGACTTACATGGCGTTGAATGTCTCCCGCTGCTACCCCATGCTCGCGTAGTGTTAAGTATAGAATATAGGCGAAATTGAGCGACATTTGCGAACCAATTAGCGACGAATTCACAAAACCTGCCGAGCGAATGATCATGATGAACTGATTAAAGTGATATTCGTTCATGAAATTCAGCACACCAGTGCGTAATGAACGGAAGGTTTCCTCAACGATCTCCTGTTTGTATTCCTTCGTCCCGAAATCACGACCGGAAAGTAGAGCGACCAAATCCTGTAGGCGTCCCCGCCGAAATCGTGAGGTAAAAGCCACACGCAGCATGTCGTTGTACGATGGGTCATAGAGGTCGTCATTTTCTTTTCGCAGCCAAGCCATCTTCTGAAAATAGTCAGTCGAGGCAAAGGAACTGTCATTACGCTCAATGGTGTTGTAGAAATCCGGGGCGACCGCCAGATGACAGAAATAATCGATGGCCTTTCGAAGGTTTGGGCCGTCGTGATTCTCGTTGACCGCAATCTTTGACATGGCAAAGTCTGCTTGGCTCAGCGACACACCCGCAGAATTCACGCGGATGAAAATCTCTGTCACGGTCTCAATATCCAGTGACGACTCCAGTTCAATAATTCCGAGCGTGTTGTTCCTGATGTGAAGGACAGTGCTGACCCTCTCATGCAGCAGATCGGCATCTGCATCTGGGTTGCGGGTGCAATAATCCGTGACAAAACGATGCTGCTTGAAACCGCTATCGAATATCTCTGAAATATC
>JAEUQX010000676.1 GCA_016788625.1 Anaerolineae bacterium | reverse complement strand
GCTCTCGTTGGCGGACGGCGGCAGTGCTTCCCTTTACCAATTGGTGCTGCCGGAGACGAACTGGACATTTGGCACACATAGCAATGCGCTACCCGGACTGCTGATGGTCGCGGTGATGCTGAGCGCGATGCTGCTGGTAGGGCTGGTGGTCGCCTGGCGCGCCATCCGCGCAGCCGGGGCGCTGCCGCACCCGACCTCGGTTGTAGATGGATAGAGACGACGCTTGCCTGCATGGTACAATCGACGCAAAGAGGTACAACTTCCCGCAAGAAGGAGTTTTTGAAACATGCTGCCTGAATATCGGAATGAACCATTTACTGATTTTTCTAAGCCGGAAAATGTGGCCGCGTTTCGCGCCGCGCTTGACAAAATTAAAGGCGAAATAGGCAGAACCTATCCGCTGGTGATCGACGGCAAACACATCACCCTCAAGGAAACATTTCCCTCGATTAACCCTGCGCGCCCTGCTGAACAGCTCGGTCACTTCAGCAATGGAACGCCTGAACATGCCGAACAGGCGGTGCAGGCGGCCTACGCGGCCTTTCAAAGCTGGCAGCATGTACCCGCCGAGGAACGCGCCCGCTACCTGCTGCGTGCGGCTGCCGCGATGCGCCGTCGCAAGCATGAGTTCAGCGCGGTGATGGTGCTGGAGGTCGGCAAGAGTTGGGCGGAGGCCGACGCCGATACCGCCGAAGCCATCGACTTCCTGGAATACTACGCGCGGCAGGCTATCCGCATCTACGACAACAGCGCGATGCTCACGCCCTATGCGCCAGAGCAGCTCGCGCTCTACAACATCCCGCTGGGCGTCGGCGCGATCATCCCGCCCTGGAACTTCCCGGCGGCGATCCCGATTGGCCTGTTCGCAGCGGCCATCGTCGCGGGCAACACCGTCATCCTCAAGCCCGCCAGCCAGAGTCCCTGGATTGCCTACAAGATTGCCGAACTGTTCTGGGATGTTGGCCTGCCTCCGGGAGTGCTGAATTACCTCAGTGGGCCGGGCGGCAGCACAGGCGGACGGCTGGTCACGCACCCGCTGACGCGCTTCATTGGCTTCACAGGTTCGAAAGAAGTCGGCATCTGGATTCACGAGAACGCCGCGAAGGTGCAGCCGGGGCAGCTATGGCTCAAACGTACCATCCTGGAGATGGGCGGCAAAGACGCCGTGCTGGTCGATGAGACCGCCAACCTTGAAGAAGCGGCACAGGGCATTGTAACCAGCGCTTTTGGTTTCCAGGGGCAGAAATGTTCGGCGGGGTCGCGCGCGATCATTGTTGACCGCGTCTACGAAGAAGTCACCGCTCGCGCCGTCGAACTGACGAAGAAGCTCAGCATCGGCGAGACCGACAAAGGGCCGGATGTTTGGATGGGTCCCGTCGTGGACGCTAAAGCCTTCAAGACGATCATGGATTACATCGAGATCGGCACGCGCGAAGGTAAGCTGCTGACGGGCGGACAGGCGCTGGAAACCCCGACCGATGGCTACTTCATCCCGGCGACGATGTTTGGTGATGTGCCCTGGGACGCGCGTATTGCCCAAGAGGAAATCTTCGGGCCGGTGCTGGCCGTCGTGCGCGCCAGTGACTTCGAAGACGCGCTGCGCATCGCTAACAGCACCGAGTTCGGGCTGACGGGCGCGCTGTTTAGCAACGACCGGGCGCGTCTGGAACGCGCCCGGCGCGAATTCCATGTTGGCAACCTGTACTTGAACCGCAAGTGCACGGGCGCGCTGGTCGGCGTGCATCCGTTCGGCGGTTTCAACATGAGCGGCACGGATAGCAAGACCGGTGGCCCGGATTACCTGCTGCAATTCACGCAGGGCAAGAGTGTGGCTGAACGGCTGTAGTTCGCTCATTTTTGCGCCGCGCAGACCAGATGCGCTACTATTGATGATCGTAATGGGCGGGGACGTGCCTCGCCCTTCTTACACGCTGGAATGCGAGGGGCGCTATGAAACAGGAATTGTTGACGTGGGCGGACGTTGACCGTCTGGTAGACGTGCTGATTCCGCCGCTGAAGATCGTCGGGACGTTCGATGCGATGGTGCTGATCACCCGCGGCGGCATCATCCCTGGTGGGCTGCTGGCGGAGGCGCTCGGCATCCGACACATCCTCACGGCAGCAGTGGATTTCCCTGCGACTGAGACCGCCGGGCTGATGGCCTGGCCTTCATTCCTACAGTTCCCCGACCCAGCGCTGCTCCGCGACCGCCGCACGCTCATCGTTGATGATGTCTGGGGAAGCGGGCGCACCAGCACCGCGGTAAAGGGCCGCGTGCAGGCCTCTGGCGCGATTCCGTATACCTGCGTGTTCCACTATAACCCCTACCGTTCGATGTTCAACAAAGCTGAACCGGACTTCTATGGGGCCATCACAGATGCCTTCATCGTCTATCCCTGGGAGGTTGACCGGGGGCTGCGTGGCATCGCGATGGGTATGCCGGATATGAATTAGCTTAACACTCTATACGCTCCGTCAATTTTTCTGTTATAATTCCTGTATGGTGTCGAGATCGAGATTCCTTGTGCTACGGTTAAAATATTCGTACCACGAGAGAACCTTCTTCTAACACCAGGCGATATAACCAGGAGATATACTCAGGCTACCAATGGCTTATGTATCCTGGAATGTTATGTCGCATCGATACTTGATTCTAGGGTTGTTGACCGACAACCCGATGACGGGCTATGACATCAAGAAGCATGTGAATTCGGCACTGGGCGCAGCCACGCAGGCCAGCTATGGTACACTTTACCCCACATTGCACAAGCTGCTGGCCGAACGCCTGGTAGATGTGCAGGAGGTATTGCAGCGCGGACGCCCTTCCAAAAAGGTCTACCGAATCACCGAGCAGGGAAAGCGCGACTTGCAGCGCTGGTTGAAGCAGCCAGCCGCTGCCGACCAGGTACGCCGCGAATTCTTGCTCAAGCTGTACCTGGCGCGTAACCTGCCTGCAAAGGATGTACTGGCGTTGGTGGCGAATCGGCGAGAAGAAACCGAAGCCATGCTCACAACCCTGCAAAGTGAGAAACGCAGCATCACCGATCCGCAGGAAGGCTGGGTGATGGATTACGCGCTTTCGGTCTGTCAGGCGGAGATCAACTGGTTAAAGCAGGTAGAGAGCCAGATCGCGGCTGTCTAGGTTTTATGAGGCGTTCTATTGTGGTTTCGGGCGTTCCGGTTCAAAATGCCCCGCACACGACAGGAGCACTGAATGAGTTCTGGAAATGTGAAGAATCCGGGCGAGATGAGTGAGTTTGAGCGTTTATTGGAAGAATCGTTTTCGTATGTGCCGCCTCGTCGTGGCGAAATTCGGAACGCGATCATCCTGCAAATTGAAGCGCGCGAAGTTATTGTAGACATGGGCGCCAAGCAGGATGGAATCGTCCCCTCGCAGGACCTTGAGCGCCTTGACCCCGAGGTGCGTGATGGGCTAAAGGTTGGCGCGGAAGTGCCCGTCTATGTCCTCAACCCGCGCGACCAGGATGATAACCTGATTGTCTCGATCAACATGGGCTTGCAGCAGTATGACTGGGAAAAAGCCCGCAACCTGCTGAAGTCGGAAGAAGTTGTACAGGTCTCCGTCACCGGGCACAACCGGGGCGGTATCCTCGTGCGCTGGAATCGACTGGAGGGTTTCATCCCCAGTTCACATCTCGTCTCGGTCAATCTGAGCAACGAGCAGCGCAACATCTGGACTGACCTGATGGGCAAGGGACTGGGCGTTAAGGTTATCGAGGTCGATCAGGATCGCCGTCGGCTGATCTTCAGCGAGCGCGAGGCCCAGAAGGAATGGCGCGCGCAGCAGAAGGCGCGGCTGTTGGCCGAACTGAAGGAAGGCGATGTCGTCAAGGGAACCGTCACGGGTTTGCGCGACTTCGGCGCGTTTGTCAACCTGGGCGGCGCGGACGGCCTGATCCACGTCAGCGAATTAGCCTGGCATCGCGTAGATCGCCCACATGATGTCCTCAAGGTTGGCGACGAAATTGACGTTTATGTCCTCAGCCTCGACCGTTCCTCGAATCGTATCGCGCTCAGCCGCAAGCGCCTTCTGCGTGATCCGTGGGAAGAAGCTGATACGCGCTACCATGAAGGCCAGCTCGTCGAAGGCTCGGTCACCAATGTGGTGGACTTTGGCGCGTTCATCGCGCTGGATAACGGCCTGGAAGGGCTGCTGCACCTGAGCGAGATGGGCGATGGTTCGCTCAAAGAACCGTACTCGTATGTCAAGAAGGGTGACCGCTTGAGCCTGCGTATCAGCCATCTGGAGCCAGAAAAGCGCCGTGTGGGCTTCACACAGCGTTGGGGCACGGATGCTGAAACCGCGCCGGGCGAGGCCGCGCCAGCGCCAGCAGTGGCTGAAGACAGCACGCCTGTTGATGCGTCCGAAGCACCGTCTGCCGACACCCCGTCTGAGTCCGAAGGCGACGCGGAATAGCGCCCGCATTATCAAATACCGTAGGGGTACATACTGTGTGCCCCTGCGTCGGCATTCATACCCCTGTACAATTCGCATCCTCTGAACGCGCCTTTCGTTGTTGATTCTTGACAAATACATTTCTAACCTCCTATAATGCCTCCGATCTTTAAGGAAGGGGCACGCGCATCCCCAGCAAACGGGGTTTAGCGCGACGCAAGACTTGTGCGTTCATCCACAACACCCATTTAGCAATAATGCTCGGTAGCTGAGCAACACGGGCAGCTAACCGGGTTTTTCTGCGTCTGGTTCCAAAGAGATCAAAACCATCGTTCGACCCCTGGGGGATTTTATTTATGCTGAATGTGCAAGACTTCACCGCTGAGGATATGGATTTCGCCGCGATGCTCGAAGCGTCGTTCGCGGCGGAGCAGCAGCCGGAGCGCGGCGATATCGTGACGGGTTCGATCCTGGCTGTTGATAGCCAGGGTTTGATCGTCGATGTCGGCTTCGGGCGTGATGGCATCGTATCGCGCAAGGACATCGAGCGTATGGGGCTGGAGACCAGTTCCTACTCTGTGGGCAGCGAGATTGATGTGATCATCGTCCGCCTGGAAGACCAGGATGGGAATCTCGTGCTTTCCGTTTCGCAGGCGCAGCAAAGCGAAGACTGGAAGCGCGCCGAAGAATTGATGCTGAAAGAGGAAATCTGGGAAGGCATCGTCTCGGACGCCAACAAGGGTGGCCTGATCCTGCCATTTGGCAACCTGCGCGGTTTTGTCCCGGCCAGCCATGTTGTTGATCTGCCGCGCGGCATCAACGAAGACGACCGCAAGACCTACATGTCTACTCTGCTCGGTCGCAAGATCGCCGTCAAGGTCATCGAGGTCAATCGCAAGCGCCGCCGTCTGGTGTTCAGCCAGCGCGATGCCCAGCGCGGTCACCGCGAAGCCCGCAAGGAACTCCTGTTGGACGAACTGAAGGAAGGCGAAGTGCGTCGTGGCATCGTCAGCGGCCTGCGCGACTTCGGCGCGTTCGTCGATCTCGGCGGGGCAGACGGCCTCATTCACATTTCGGAACTGGCCTGGCATCGCGTCAAGCACCCCAGCGAGGTGCTGAAGGTTGGCGATGAAGTCGAGGTTTACATCCTCCGTCTGGATACCGAGGGCAAGCGCATTGGCCTGAGCCTGAAGCGGATGCAGAAGAATCCCTGGGCGCGCGCAGAAGAAATGTACCATGTCGGCCAACTGGTCGAAGGCACCGTCTCGCGCGTGGCGCAGTTCGGCGCGTTCGTCAGCCTCGATCCGGGCATCGAAGCGCTGCTGCACGGCAGCCAACTGGCTGACCCGCCGCCTAATGATCCGTCGCTGATCGTTCATGAAGGCCAGCGTCTGCTGCTGCGTGTTATCAGCATCGAGCCTGATCGCCAGCGCCTGGGCCTGAGCCTGAAGGAAGTCACCGACGAAGAGAAGGCGCGTTGGCAGGAACGCCGCGCCGCCGGGGACACGTCGCAAACTGCCGGTAGCATCGTGAGCGAGGAAGCGGTACAATCTGAAGTAACTAACGACGCGGCTGCGGTCTAATAGGATTGGTCAGCCGTCGTTTTGTCGTGTGTATGACCAGTAGGTCGGTGAAGGGACGCGTGCTACACCGCGTCCTTAGAAGTTTCGCAGAAAGGAGGGAGACACGGAAGCATGGCATCTGTTACGCTAAAGCCCAATGAGTCGCAGGAATCGTTGCTGCGCCGTTTCCGCAAGCGTGTGACAAACAGCGGTGTTCTGAGCACTGTTCGTCGCAAACGCTGGCACATTTCCAAGAGCGAACTGCGCCGCATCGAAAAGAAGAAGGCGATCCGTCGGGCGCGCCGTCGTCAGCGCAAAACCGGGGGCAAGTAATAACCGCCCAGAGGTCACCATGAAACATGCGTAAACCGCTGCCGCTTCATGTGTGCAGCGGCTTTCCGCCAGGATTGAGAATGGAGCCATATGGCCAAAAAAGAAGATAAGCTCGAAGTCGAAGGCACGGTTGTCGAAGCCTTGCCGAATACGCAGTTCCTCGTTGAACTGGACAACAAACATCGCATTCTGGCGTATTTGTCCGGCAAAATGCGGAAGTACTACATCCGCATTCTCCTGGGCGACCGAGTCAAAGTGGAGATGAGCGTCTATGATCCGAAACGTGGGCGTATTATCTACCGGCACAAGGACAGCCGCGGGGGCGGCCCTGACGAAGAAGAGATGGAATTGTAGGGCGAACGGCCTAAACCAGTCTCCATGACAAAAAGCTCGCGCAGTGCAGCGGGCTTTTTGTTTTCCACGCTGTCGGGGACATCAGGTCATTCGCAGGGCGACACAGCGGGCCACCCTGCGAATAAAGCTTGCGAACGCAGTCCTACTTGCGATCAGGCTCATAGATCAGCGCCGTGACCCCGGAACTGAACGTGCGGGTTTCCGCCAGCTTGAGGGTCGCTGTGCTGCCTTCCTGGAACAGCCGCTTGCCTGTACCCAGCACCACCGGGTAGACCAGCAGTCGATAGCGGTCAACCAGATCGTGCTGCATGAGCGTTTGCACCAGCGTGGCGCTGCCATGCACCACCAGATTCTCGCCGCCCTGCTGCTTCAGTTTCTTGAGCTCTTCCACGATGTTGCCGGAGACGATCTGCGAATTATTCCAGTCCGCGCGCGTCAGGGTGTTGGTGACGACATATTTGCGGACACCGTTGAAGTACACACCTCCGGACTCTACGTCCGTGCGCTGTGGCCAGGAGGCGGCAAAGCCTTCATAGGTCATGCGCCCCAGCAGCAATACGTCGTTGGCGGTCGTCTCCTCGGCTTTGAACGCCGCGATCTCGTCATTCCAATAGCGGAACGTCCACATGGGGTTTTCCATCACTCCGTCCAGTGACAGAAATTGGGTGACGACGATTTTTCGCATTATGGGTATCCTTTTCTAGATCAGCAGATCGTTGTCATTCGCGAACAGTCGTAAGCGGATGCTGAACGCTGGGCAACGCAGCCGGCAAACTTGACGGGACAGCATTCTGCTAACGACCAAAGACTATCATAGCAGAACAAAAAGGCTGAATCTTGTACAAAAACGACATCACTTTGCAGCGCGAGGCATCTTGATGAAAAAGAGGATTGGCTGGCTGGTCGCGGCGCTGCTGGCGCTGTGGCTGACGCGAGCGGCGGCGCTGGAACTGCTGCCGCTGCACAACGATGAAGGACTGCACCTGACGCGCGCCGTCGAGGTCTGGAATGGGCATCCATTCTGGGTGATCAGCGATGGCAAGATCATCAACCACTGGCTGATCGCTGCATTTTATCCGCAGAACGCGCCTGCCTTCGCGGGGCGTATCGCGACCGTCTTCGTCGCGCTGCTCGGTTTGGCGGCGGG
>JAEUQX010000673.1 GCA_016788625.1 Anaerolineae bacterium | reverse complement strand
CGAATCATGCGCTGGTATTCCGGGCGGCGCAGTGCTTCCCCGTCGTAATGCGGCGAGCAGCTCCCCGGCAGGAAGCCCAGGCAGGGCAGCGGCGTCAGCGTGCCCGGGATCGAGTCGGTGATGCCGTACTCGAACCAGCAGATCGCGCCCGCGCTCAGCCCGGCCAGGATCGTGCCGTTTGCGGCGGCATCGCGCAGGATGCCGTCCAAGCCCCATTCGCGCCACAATGCCAGCATCGACTTGGTATTGCCGCCGCCCACGTAGATGACCTGTTGGTCGAGCAGGAAGCCGCGCACATCGGCGGTATGCGGCGCGAACAGCGAGAGGTACGACGGGCGGCAGTCCAGGTCGGTGAAGGCCTTGTAGAAGTTGATGATGTAGTCGCGCGCCTCGCCGCTGGCCTGCGACAGGAAGCAGACCTTTGGGCGAGCGACGCCAGTCTGTTCGATGACATAACGGTCAAGGGCGGGGTTCGCCGGCTCCATCGAGAAGCCGCCGCCACCCATCGCGATGATGTGCTGCATGGTGTTCCTTTTTAAGCTAAGAGCTTTTGGTCGTTAGCGAATAGCCAGGCCAAACAACCGAATGTCCAGTAATCTAGCGACTGACCCGCAGCTTTGCCCCGCACATCATAACCGCCAGCTAATGACTATCGACTCACGACCAAAGACGATCAACTGACAGCTTTGCGCGCGTAGGCCGCTGCTTCTTCCGGCGAGAAGTGCTGTTTGAACGTGAAAGCGTGTGGTGTCGGGCCGTGCGCAGCCAGATATTCAAGGCGTTCGCGGCCCTCGGCGGGCGTCGGTTCGTGCCCGGCGGCAACCCACCACAGCGTCACGGCGGGTGTGGCGAGCTTTTCGAACCACTCGGCGCGGCGGCGGAAGAAATCCGTGTGCGCGGTATAGTAGGTGTACTGGAACAGCGCGTCAATGCTCTGCCAGACAGACATATTGACGATGATGCGGTCGTCTTCGTAGGGGCGCAGCGAGGTGGCGTCGTTGCCTTCGCCCTTCAAACGCCAGACGAAGCCCGGAGCAGCCTCAGCCAGTGCGTTGATCTGGTCGAGGTTGGCGACGAAATCGGCCATCACGGGCGAGTCGAGCGGGGCGACCATGCGAGCGATGTTGATCTGAGCGATTTGATACGACATCGGATACCCTTTCACAAGTAAGCAAGATGATACTCATGAGCAGCAAAAGGGCGCAACCAATTGTCGCGCCCTGGGAAAAACCGTTATGGGTTATCGTCGCCGCAGGTCAGCAGCGGCGTGAGTAAAGGCTGGCGATAGCCGAGCGGCCTGCAATCGTCCAGATCGTAGCCCCGCCCGCCGAGACACGCAGCGCGTTGAAATAGAACCCTGGCCTGAACTCGGTGATGGGGTCGAATTGTTCGTTGCCGATGTTGAACAGGCGGCTGAGGCGGTTGTATGGTCCTTCCGGGATGATCGAGTCCTGCCGCAGCCGATTGTAATAACCGAATATGACGGTGAGCGAGCCGTTTGGCCCCGGCCTGACGCACTGCACGAACGGCGTGATGAGCGCGTCGAAGGGCGCGTTGAACGTCCAGCAGTTTTCGAAATCACCGCTGCGGACGATGCCTGTCGCATCATCTTCGCTGTAACCATAATCGGTCGAGCCAATCATGATCCCATCCATGTAGTCGCTGTCGAAGACTTCGCTCCAGCCGACGTTGAACACGCGCAGGTAATAAACCGTATCGACGCCTGCGAACCCGCTGGCAGCCTCATCCGTCCACTCAATATCGACGCCCGCCGGATAGTTGTTAAGCTGCACGGTCGTCGGCTCGGTCAGCAGGCGGAAGGGCGGGTTCTCGCCGCTGCCGTACTGCTTGATGTAGAACTCGTACTCGTCTGCCACGTTCGAGGCGATGCCGATACGGATACCGTCCTCGCAGGCTCGATAAATGCGGAAGTAAACGCGGCTGTCGTCCTCAGCGCCTGGCAGGTAGAAGCGCGCCCAGCAGGCATCGTCGTCGCCGTCGGCACAAGCTGCTGCGCGCGTTACCTCGGCGCGGGTCGCCAGCAGCAGCAGAGCAAATACCAGCACCAAACTCAGTCGTCTCAATCCAGACATGTATTCCCCTTCAATTCTCTCCCGATGAGTTACTGTTGGGGAATTGAGATTGTGACGAAAAGTGTTACCCCAGCAGCGTCATAATGTTACTTGAAACATTTCCGCTGTCAATGACCAGTTCTGTGCCGTCCTTGAGACGTTTGAGCTTCACTGATCCGTTCGTGACCTCATCTGGCCCCAATACGGCAACCAGCGGAATGCCCTTCTTATCGGCGTAGTTGAACTGCTTGCCGAGCGGCTTGTCTTCCATGAACAGTTCCGTTCGCACACCCGCCGCGCGCAGTGCCGCCGCCAACCGTGCCGATGCGCCGCGCGTTTCCGCGTTGAAGACCGTCACCAGCACCTGCACCACTGTGCCGCCAATCTCCGCCGGGTACAGTTTGAGGATGTCCATCAGGTCGATGATGCGCTCGATGCCCAACGATGTACCGACCGTTGGCAGGCTGCTTTTGCGGAACAGCCCGACCAGATCATCGTAGCGTCCGCCGCCCGTCACGCTGCCCAGGTTCGGCTCGGTGATCACCGTCTCGAAGATCGGCCCGGTGTAGTAACCCAACCCGCGCACCATCGTGAAGTCGAACTCGTAGTTGCTCGGTGGCACATCGAAGTCGGCCAGGTATGCGGCCAGTTCGCGCAGTTCGCGCAGCCCTTCGGCGGCGGCGGGGATGCTGCCCATCACGTCGTCCAGGAAGTCCAGGTTTTCCAGGCCGGGCTGCCGCGCTTGAATCAGTTCGATCATGCGCGCGACTGCATCGGCGGCGATGCCGCGTTCGAGTAGTTCCTTCTGCACGCCGTCCGCGCCAATCTTGTCAAACTTATCGACGCTGCGATACAGGTCGCCCAACTGCGCGTCCGGCACGCCGGAATACTGCCCCATGCCCGTCAGCAGCTTGCGGTTGTTGATCTTGACGCTGAACTGCTGAAAGCCCAGCCGCCGCAGCGCCGTCACGACCAGGCTGATGATTTCCGCGTCCGCGCTCATGCCCGCCACGCCAACCGTATCGGCGTCACACTGGTAGAACTCGCGGTAGCGTCCGCGCTGCGGGCGTTCCGCGCGCCAGACGGGCGAGAGCTGGTAGCGCTTGAACGGCAGGCTGATCTCGTTCTCGTACTGGCCGACGACGCGCGCCAGTGGCACGGTCAGGTCATAGCGCAGCGCGACCTCTTCCTTGCCCCCGGGGTGCTGCGCGTTGTAGATCAGCTTCTCGGCATCCTCGCCATACTTGCCCATCAGCGTGTCGCGTAGTTCCAGCACGGGCGTTTGCAGCGGCTCGAAGCCATACAGATGAAAGACTTCACGCACGATGTTGAAGACGTATTCGCGCTTGATCATGTCGCCGGGCAGAAAGTCGCGCATCCCTTTCGGCAGGCGGGGCGTTATCTTGGTCGGACTCATGCTGTTGCACCTCGTTCCAGAAATAAAAAAACGCAGACCAACGTCTGCGCTCATCCACACTGCTTCAGCCGCTGGTTCTTATCGGA
>JAEUQX010000551.1 GCA_016788625.1 Anaerolineae bacterium | reverse complement strand
GCCGATGGCGATGAATGCCGTCGAAGCGCAAGCCATGCTCGATGCCAGTCGCGAGTCCGGCGCGCTGCTGATGGTGGCGCACTGCTGGCGCTTTGATGAAGAGGTGCTTTGGCTGAAGCAGGCGATTGCGGGAGAACGGCTTGGCAGGATTATCCGTACCAAGGGCTATGGTGCGCACGTTCACTGGGGGCCAGGTGGCTGGTTCACGCAGGCGCAGTTCGCGGGTGGGGGTGCGATGGCCGATATGGGCATTCATGCATTGGATACCGCGCGGTTCCTGCTAGGCGATCCGCAGCCCGTCAGCGTCTATGCGCGGATTGGTACGTACTACGGCGGCTATGATGTGGATGACACAGGGCTGGTCATCGTCAATTGGGATAACGGCGCAGTGTCGTATTTCGAATCGGGGTGGTGGCAGCCACACGCCGACGGCCCGGAAGCTTCGACGCAGCTCTACGGCCTGAAGGGATTCGCCAATCTCTTTCCGACGCGCCTCAGTATCCCCAATGTGGAGACACGCGAGGTCGAAACCATCGACTCTGGTTTTCCGCCTGTGCGCGACCCGCACTGCCCACAAAGCATGTATGACCGCCAGATGGCCTATTTTGTTGAGTGTATTCGCAACCGCAGCATCCCCGTGCCGGGTGGATTAGAAGGGCTGATCAACATGAAAGTAGTTGATGCCGCCTATGAAAGCTCCCGGACGGGGCAGGTTGTTGAGATAGGAAAGTGATTGCATGAAAGTCGCAGTGATTGGCGGGGGTTCGTCATATACTCCTGAACTCGTGAATGGGTTTTTGGCGCGGGTGGGGTCATTCCCGCTCACTGAACTCTGGTTGATGGACATTCTGCCGGAGCGCCTGGATGTTGTAGGGAGGTTTGCCCAGCGCATGGTCGCAGCGGCTGGCTCGCCATTTGCAGTGCATCTGACAACCGACCAGCGCGAGGCCGTGCGCGGCGCGCAGTATGTGGTGACGCAGCTTCGTGTAGGCTGGATGAAGGCGCGGCGCGAAGATGAGTACCTCGGTAAGCGTCATGGGCTGATCGGCCAGGAAACGACGGGCGTCGGCGGCATGGCGAAAGCGCTGCGAACGATTCCGGTTATCCTGAAGATCGCCGCTGATATGCGCGAACTGGCACCGGGAGCACTGCTGGTCAACTTCACGAACCCGGCGGGGCTGGTTACGGAAGCGCTTTCACGCTATGCGGCGGATGTGCCCTCGGTCGGCGTTTGCAACGTACCGATCACGACCAAGATGGGCATCCTCAAGAATCTGGGGATTGATGCCGAACCGGGACGAGCCAAGCTCGATACACTCGGCCTGAATCACCTCACCTGGCATCGCGGCTTCACGATTGATGGCGAGGATGTCTGGCCGCAGATCATCGAGAGCTTCATTCAGCAGCAGCGCGGCGAAGATGCTGATTGGGATGTGCGCACTATCGAGTCTCTGCGGATGATTCCCAATTACTACCTTCAATATTTCTATTACACGGCGGACAAGATGGCCGAACAGGACAAGTGGCCGCCCTCACGCGCCGAGCAGGTGTTGGCAATCGAGGATGAACTCTTCCGCCAGTATGCCGAGCCTGACCGTTCCGCTCCGCCAGAAGGCCTGATGAAGCGCGGCGGTGCGTACTATTCGACGCTGGCGACCCAGGTGCTGAACGCCCACTATAATAATATGGGTGAGATTCACGAAGTGAATGTGCCGCATCGGGGCGCAGTGGCGGGCTGGCCTGCCGATTGGGTGCTTGAATTACCATGCCGTATTGATGCCAAGGGCGTTCATCCGCTGCCTGCCGAACCCCTGCCGCTGGCCTGCTTCGGATTAATCGCCCAGGTAAAAGCCTACGAACTGCTCACGGTTGAGGCTGCCGTTCACGGCGACCGTAATGCGGCGTATCAGGCGTTGCTCACACATCCCATCGGCCCATCTGCTGATAAGGTGCAGGCCGTATTGGACGATCTGTTGAATACCAACAGGTCGTATCTGCCACAGTTCTTTGCGTCCTAATGAATGACCGAGGGGGAAACATGCAGCCCAATCCCGTGCTGCGTAAGCTTGGTTTTGCTGATACTGATCGCCTGGTGATCTTTCATGTCGATGATGTTGGTTCTTGCCAGGCTGCAAATGCTGCGATGGATGACCTGATCGAATTTGGCCTGATTTCGTCAGCGGCGGTCATGGTGCCGTGTCCCTGGTATCAGGATGCGGTTGCGTTCTGCCACCGCCACGTCGATAAGGTCGATATGGGGGTACATCTCACGCTGAACAGCGAGTGGGAGAATTACCGCTGGTCGCCACTTTCGACGCGCGACCCGGCGTCGGGGTTGATCGATGATCAAGGCTACTTCCATCGCCGCCAACCTGCGCTTCATGCGGCGGCCAACGAGGATGCTGTTCGTCTGGAACTCCAGATGCAGATCAACCGCGCGTTAGCATCTGGCATCGATGTCACGCATATTGACAGCCACATGTTTGCGTTGGGGCATCCGCGCCTGCTGCCGATCTATGCGGATGTTGCCCGCCAGTTCAAACTGCCACCCTCAGTCATTCTGCGTGGCGATGAAGCCCGTTTTCGTCATGCTGGACTTGACGGCGAGATGCTAGAGGTTGGGCTGCGACTGGCACATGAGTTGGAGGCTGAAGGGTTTCCGCTCCTCGATCATGTTGAAGGTTTCCGTTTGGACACGCATGAACACCGCATTGAGGAAGCGAAGAACATGTTGGCCGCGTTGCCTGCTGGTATCACGCACTTCTACATGCATCCTACGCACGACACGCCGGAAATCCGGGCGATGGCACCGGACTGGCGCAGCCGTGTTGCCGACTATCACGTTATGCTCAGCGAAGAACTGCGCGGGTACATGCGCGAACATGGCATTCACACCATTGGCAACCGCGTTCTGCGCGATTTGATACGGCATTAGCTCATGACAGCCTATTTCCTGGGTGTGGACATTGGCGGGTCGAAGAGCCACGCCATGATCGCCGATGCGCACGGGCATGTATTGGGTATTGGGCGCGGCGGCACGGGCAATCACGAAGCGATTGGCTTCGAAGGCTTTGCGCTGGCACTGCGCCAGATTACCGATCAAGCCCTTACCTCGGCGGGCATTGGCAAAGAGCAGATCAGCGGCTTCGGACTGGGCATTGCTGGCTACGATTTTCCGATTGACCGCCTGCCGCATGAAGAGGCTATTCAGGCATTGGGCATTCCCGCGCCATATGAATTCGTCAACGATGCTGTGATCGGTTTGATCGCGGGCGCGCGGGCAGGCTGGGGCGTCAGTGTCGTCGCCGGGACAGGCAATAACTGTCGTGGGCGTGATGCTCAGGGACGTGAGGGGCGTGTGGCCGGTGTAGGCTACTGGACTGCCGAACACGGCGGCGGCTTTGATCTGGTTCGCAAGGCTATTCAGGCGGTCGCGATGGCCTGGTCGATGCGCGGCCCGGAGACCCGGCTGACCGAGAAGTTTCTTAACTATCTGGGCGTGCACGATGTGCTCGATATGCTCGAAGGCCTCTCGCGCGGTCGCCTGGAATTGAGCGCCGCCGCAGTCATGCTGGTCTTCGAAACAGCGGCGGAGGGTGATCCGGTTGCCTGTGATGTCATCCGTTGGATGGGACGCGAGCTTGCCAGCCTGGCGCTCGGTGTTATTCGCCAACTGCATTTCGAGCGGTTGGAATTCGATGTTGTCCTGACAGGTAGTCTGTATAAGGGCAGTCCGCTGATCACCGAAGCGATGCGCGAGGCCATTCACACGGTTGCTCCTGGCGCGAGCTTCGTTCCATTGCAAGCACCGCCCGTCGTCGGCGCAGTGCTGCTGGGCATGGAACAGGTCAATCTGCGCGCACCGGAAGTCCGTCTGGCGCTGACCGAAAATGCCCGGCGCCTGTTTGATGCCGCAGAGGGAAAGGTCAATCATGCCTGAATTTCGTGTTGGCTATGCACAGGCGGTCATCACCCCGCCGCTCGACCCACCCGCCTATCTCGCTGGCTTTGGCCGCAATCGTGTCGCGCAGTCTGTCCATGATGATCTGTATGCCCGCGTGCTGCTGCTCGACGGTTTTGAGCAGCGCATCGCTCTCGTCGCGCTCGATCTGATTGGCCTCACCTATCAGCACTGCCGGGAAGTGGCTGCGCTGGTCAACAAGACTCTGATTGGAACAGAGGTGTTGATCGCCTGCACGCACGTGCATCATGGCCCGGATACAATTGGCCTGTGGGGTCCAGACCTGTCGATTTCTGGCGTGAATCCGGCCTATATGCGCGACCTTAAGTCAACGATTGTGCGGCTGATTAACGAAGCTGTGCAGCGCATGGAGACTGCTGCCGTTCGCTCGGTTGCGATCCCTGTTACCGGGCTGGCGAAGAATGCTCGCAATCCCGATGTGCGTGATGAGGAACTGTCATGCCTTCAGTTCGTGCGCCTGGGCAGTGCTGCGCCGCTGGTAACATGGCTGATCTATCCCTGTCATCCCGAAGTGTTATGGGACGGCAATCCGCACATCACATCGGATTATGTCCACACGCTGCGCGCTCGCATCGAGGCCGAGACGAACGCCCCGGCGATCTTTATGGCTGGCGCGATGGGCGGCATGATGACGCCGGATGTGCGCGATCACAGCTTCGATGAGTCCGCCGCGATGGGTGAGGCCTTGGCCGCTGCGGCCCTGCGTGTGCTCTCACGGGCTGTTGTGCAGCCTGTCACTGCGCTGTCGCACCAGCGCCGGGAATTCACGCTGCCTATCCAAAGTCCACTGCTGGAGCAGGCCGTTGAAGTCGGGCTGTTGCCCGAGATACGCGACAAAGATGGCCTCGTCACAACCGAAGCGAGCGTAACGCGCGTTGGTTCGGCGTGGATTGCCGCCGTGCCGGGCGAACTGCTACCGGAACTCGGCCTGTTGATCAAAGGCGAGATGAAGGCCGAAGGCGCGCTGCTCCCAATTGTGGTCGGTCTCGCCAATGATGAAATCGGATACATTCTGCCCGCGGAAGACTACATTTATCCCGATAATCCCTATGAACCCGGAGAGCACTATGAAGAGACGATGAGCCTGGGGCCGCAAACTGCGCCGCGCCTGCTCGCCGCGCTTCGTAGTCTGTACCGCCAGTAGTGTATCTGTGCCCACTTATGGTTAATAACTATTGATTACCCAGGAGTATCGATTATGGCTGATCTAGCAATTCTCGGCGGCCAGCCGACCCGCACGGCTGACTATCCCGAATGGCCCGTCCACGACGAACGTGATGTGCAGGCTGTAGCTGAGGTCATTCGTTCAGGTCAGTGGGGCGGTTATCCCTATCCAGGTCCGCGCACGGCTGAATTCATCCGGCGTTTTCAGGAACTCCAGGGTGGCGGCTATGGCGTTGCGATGGTGAACGGCACCGTCACGATGGAGGTCGCCCTACGTGCCAGCGATATTGGCTGGGGCGATGAGGTTCTCGTTCCGGCCTATACCTTCCAGGCTACGGCGTCCGCGCCAATGGCTGCCGGGGCAGTTCCCGTAATTGTGGACATCGATCCGCAAACCTACTGCATCGATCCGCGCGCTGCTGAGGCCGCCATCACGCCGCGCACGAAGGCCATCATCCCGGTGCATCTCGGCGCGCAGATGGCCGATATGGACGCGATTATGGCGCTGGCCGAGCGTCATAATCTGATCGTCATTGAGGACTGTGCCCATGCACATGGCGCGAAATGGCGCGGGCGCGGCGCCGGAACAATAGGACACTTCGGGTCATTCAGTCTCCAGTCATCGAAAACCCTGACGGCAGGTGAGGGGGGTATCCTGCTCTGCCGCACGCCAGAACTCGCTGCTCGCGCCGCCAGTATCATTGACTGTGGCCGCCCGCACGACCCGGAAGAAAAACAATTCACGATGGGTGCGAACTATCGCATGAGCGAGCTGCACGCAGCGCTGCTCCTGGTTGGTATTGAGCGCTTCCCTGAGCAAGCGCGTCAACGCGAAGAGATGGCCGCTTATATGGACGAGGCGCTCAGCGAAGTCCCCGGTGTGCGCGTGCTCAAGCGTGACGAGCGTCATACGACACGTTCGTTCTACCGCTACATCTTCGCCATTGATCCGCAGGTCTTCGGTGTTAAGCACGATGTGGTCTGCGCCGCGCTTGAGGCGGAAGGGATTCCCTGCTGGGAAGGCTACGAAGCCATGCACCACTACGAGCTGTTCCAGCCGAAACTTTCGCGCCTTCCGGTGCCCAGCGCTTTTCCCCAGGCATTCGCTTTCGAGAACATGGACCTGCCGGAAGCAGAACGCGCCTGCGAAGCTGAAGCAGTCTGGTTTGGCGAGAATATCTTCCGCGCTGGCCCACAGGGCGTCGATGATGCGGTCAACGCGCTGAAGAAAATCCAGGCGAACAGCGCAAAACTGGCCGAAGCGCTGGCCTCCCGTACCCAGTAATACGCTGTCTGTTTGTTATCGTTGGGGCGCAGCGCTTGCGCCCCTTTTCCTTCATTACGCGTTACTCATCACTCGGTATTCTTCCGCCAGTCGCTCGAAGCGCCGCACGCTGTCCATCAGCCCCCCGCGCCGGTTGCGCCGCAGCCAGTTCTCCTGCTGCTGCCGCGTTAGATGTTCCAGATCTGCTAGCAGCGTTGCCGGGCTGTCGTCGCCTTCACCTTGCAGCACCAACAGCCGCCGCGCGCTGTGCCGTATGAGTGCCGCTGCCTGACGGAATTCAGCGCGGATTAAAGCCGCATCATCGCGCCGCATCCGAGCGTTATTCAACGGTTGCAGGATGCGTTCAATTTCCTCAATTGCACGTCGCAGCGTTTCTGGTCGTCCGTCCGGCGCCGCGCCGCCCCAGTTTTGCAGCGTCTGCATCTCATGTGCGATCTGATCACGGCTGGTTTGAAGCGCATAGGCCAGTACCTGCCCATTGATATGATCCGGGCCGACGATCTTGTAGACATTGCCCAGATCATAGGCTAGTTTGCCCATCACACCTGTCGCATCTTCGAAGACGAACAAATCGAGTGCGCGCGGCAGATCAAGACTCCGGTTCGCTTCAATGCTCCAGGAAATAGCCGCCCCATAGGCAAACCCCAGGTCGCTGATGCTGAGCGGTTGCCAGTGCCCGTTATCGCCCCAATCGGTGTTCAAAAAGCCGGTTGCGCCATACTTCAAGCCATTTTCGGCAGCGATGCGGCAGTTGTCGATGGCGTTATCGCTGCGTCCGATCAGGCTGTTCCAGCTTGATGTGCCGGGGCAGACGTAGAACGGCACGCCGGACTGGCTGACCATCGCGCAGTCCTGTTCCCAGGTGTGTTCAGCTGCTTCCCCACCTTCATAACCCCACAGCATTGCCGTGATGTCTTTGGGTAGCTCCGGCACGAGGTCGGGGTGTTTGACGATGATGTCGCCCCAGAACTGCATTTTGCGCCCATGTCGGGTGACTTCAGCGTGCAGTTTCAGGAGGTATTCCAGGTAAACGCGACCGCCGCGCCGTTCCACCTCGTCTTTGCTCTTGCCTTTGCCCAGCTCCCAGGGTTCGTCGCCGCCGACGTTGAACTGCTTGCTGGTGAAGTGGGGCAGTAGTTCGTCATACAGGCTGGCAATCAGCGCGATGCTGCCAGGGTCAAGTGGATTGAGCGTCGTCGGATTGCTGCGGCCCCAGGGCGCGTCGAATCCCTCTGGCGTCTCCGCAAGGTGCAGATACTGCGGATGCTTGAGCCAGCGCTCCATGTGCCCCAGGCTGTTCTGGTTCGGCACGAGTTCGACATGTCGCGCGCGGCAGTAAGCATCTAATTTCAGTATGTCTTCGGCTGTGAAGGGCGATGCTTCTGCCCAGACATTGGGGTGACGCTGGTAGGCGAAAGTGTGCTCCATGTAGAGCTGAAGCTGGTTGACCTTCCAGCTTGCCAGGCGGTCGATCAGTTCCATCACGGTTTCCAGGGTCGGCACTTTGTCGCGGCTAATGTCCAGCATGACGCCGCGCGCAGGGAAATCCGGCCAGTCGTTAATCTCCATGCAGGGCAGGGTGCTGCCATACTGCTGCAAGAGCTGCCGCAGCGTGCATACGCCGTAATACACGCCTGCCGCATCGCTGCCGAGAATGGTGATGCCAGCCGGGTTGATCGTCAGACTATAACCCTGTGTGTGTTCGAGCGATTCATCAACGCGCAGGATGACACCCGTATTCGGGTAGTCATTCCCCACGACCATCGACCAACTGACACCGCTAAACTCGCGTAGTGCCTGCTGGAGAACCCCTCCCTCAAAATACAACCCTGGCGACTGTATCACCAGCAGCGCTGCTGGTAGCAGACTGTAACTTCCACCCGTCAGGAGCATCTCACGAGGCATCGGCAGCAGAATAGGTCGTGTGGTCATCCATCAGTCCTTTCGATGATGTCGTTTTCAGCAGTTGAAGATAGTGGTCAAAGTTATTGCGGTTTGTTCGAGTCATGCCAATTGTGACGCGATGCCCGCGAAATCCAGTTCTCGTAACGTATGCGCGATACCATAAGGCAGCCCATGTTGTTCGGCGTAAGCGGGTAGATTCCGCAGCGTCTCGTCGATCACTGTCTCCGGGATGCGGTTGAGTGGCACACCCCCGGCCTGCAATGCGCGTTTAAGCGGTTGTACATCCTGACCCTGAAGGGCGGCGATCAGCACGATACCCGGTCCCACTAAATCGCCGTGCGGCAGCCCTTTGCCCATTGTGTTCTCGACTGAATAGGCGAAGTAATGTTCACTGCCTTCTTCCGGTCGCGGATGTCCCAACAGGTTACAAAGCTGGACTTCGAGCGCCAAGCAGTCCAGGAGCTGTTTCAAGCCCTCCCGGTCGCCGCGACCGGCTGCTTCTGCGCAGTCCAAAGTCCCTTGCAGGATGCCTTGCGCGATCTGATCAGCGTAAGGCAGATAGGCCATCTGCGGCGGATTCTTTCCGCGCTGGTGTGCAAAGCGCCAGTCCCACGATCCCGTTGCAATCGACAGCGTGTCGCAGACTCCGGCACCTCGCAGGTACGCCGGTGCTCTGCCCAGTATTTCGAAGTCGATCACCAGCGTGTCCGGCGGCTTGGTTTCGACATAATAGACACACCCATTGCGCCGCACGCCCGATGCCCACGTCAGGAATGCATCCACTGTGAGCGCGGTGGGCAGGCAGATCAGCGGCAGTTTATGGCGCGCCGCTACATACTTAGCGGCGTCGGCAGCCAATCCACCCCCGACAGCATAAACAACCTCTCCCCGCGTGTCCCACTGCTGCCAGGTTTCTTCAGCCGCGTCCTGCGCTTCAAGCAGCGTTTCGATAGGCAGGTGCAAGTGACTGCTCACGGCATCCCAGGCGGCATTTGTCGTGACGATGATCGCTGGGCGTCGTTCTTCCCAATCAGCAAAGCGACAATATTCAATTTTCGGCAACGGCCATGTGTGCATCTTCAACCTTCCCCTTTCGTGGGTAGTGTAACGCGTTGCCCATTGAACGTGTAGGCCATTCCCTCTACACCCTCCGCTGTACTGCGCCTATAATGTCAAGTAACTTCCTCAAATTGCGACTTTTCCAGGTGGAGAACATTATGTCTGAACGTAAACTGCGCGCCGGAGTGATCGGCCTGGGTGTTGGACGTGCCCATGCCAAGGGGTATATCGCCAGCCCGGATGCTGAACTTGTGGCGCTTTGCGACGCCAACACAGAACGCCTTAACCAGTATGCCGCCGAGTGGAACATCGATGGGCGCTATAGCGATTATCACACCATGTTTAGGGAAGCGCAGCTTGATGTCGTCAGCATCGGTTTGCCCAACGCTTTACATGCCGAAGCCTCGATTGCAGCGTTGGAAGCGGGTGTCCATGTCATCTGCGAAAAGCCGATGGCGACAACCAGTGCCGAAGCGCGTGCCATGCTTGCTGCTGCCCGTCAACATAATCGTCAGTTGATGGTCTGCTATAACTATCGCTATCGTTCCGACTCGCAGTGGATGCGGCGGGTTATCCAAAGCGGGCGCCTGGGACAGGTGCATCACGTAGCCGTGTCCTGGCGGCGCGAGACCGGCATTCCGGGGTGGGGCTTGTTCGGCAGCAAGGCGGCGTCCGGCGGCGGCGCGCTGATCGACCTCGGCGTACACGTGATTGATCTCGGCCTATGGCTGCTCGAGTTCCCGCGCGTGCAGACCATCAGCGGCCATGTACGTTCGCTATTTGGGCCATATAGTCGCAAGACCTGGGGTAAGTCACCATCGTCTGTCCGTGATGATGCATTCGATGTGGATGATGGCGGTGTCGCCTTCATGCGCCTCTCCAACGGGGCGACCATGTCGCTGCAAGTCACATGGGCGGAGCACAGCCAGCCGCACGAGGATGCCTTCCGCGTTGAAGTACAGGGCACGGATGGTACAGCCATTCTGCACGTTCGCAATTACAAGAATGAAGATACCCTGCGCTTCTATACGGAGATCGAAGGTGCGCCTGTCACCGTTATTCCCAGTGTGAATTTTGATGGACACCAGGGTCACGCCGCGTTGATTGTTGACCTCGCTGCCAGCCTGCGCGCGGGCACGCCGCCCGCTGCCACGGGTGAACAGGGATTGATTGGCGTCGAAATCCTGGAAGCGCTGTATCAGTCTGCCGCCGCCGGGCACGAAGTCCGTATCGACGGAGCGTAGAGAAACCTATGGAGACGCTGCGTGCGGTGCTGGTCGGCTGTGGTGCGATGAGCGCCCGCTGGCTGGAAGTTGCCAATACCATACCTGCTTTGTCCGTTGTCGGCTTTGTTGACATTAACCTGGCCGCAGCGAAAGCGCGCGCTGCCCAGTCTGCTGCGCCCAACCCGCTGGTAACAACCAACCTGGAAGCTGCGCTGGAGCAGACCACGCCGCACATCGTCTTTGACTGTACTGTGCCGGAAGCACACGCGGAAACGACGCTGGCCGCCTTGCGTTGGGGTTGTCACGTTCTGGGGGAGAAACCCCTGGCCGACTCGCTGGAAAACGCCCGTCGCATGGTGCAGGCCGCGCACGACGCTGGTCGCCTGTATGCGGTCGTGCAGAATCGGCGTTACGACCCGAACATCCGCCGTTTGCGCCGCTTTCTCGACAGCGGGGCTATTGGCGGCGTGACGACGATCAACAGTGACTTCTACATTGCGCCGCACTTTGGCGGGTTTCGTGACCAGATGCAGCACGTCCTGCTGCTCGATATGGCGATTCACACATTGGATGCTGCGCGTTATCTGGCAAATGCGGACCCGGTATCGGTCTACTGCAAAGAATGGAATCCACCGGGTTCATGGTACAAACATGGCGCATCAGCGGTTGCCATCTTCGAGATGACGGGCGGCCTGATCTACACGTATCGCGGCAGTTGGTGCGCCGAAGGTCTGCCTACAACCTGGGAGTCCGACTGGCGCATCGTCGGGCAGTCCGGTTCGGTGAGCTGGCATGGTGATGATCAGATGCGCGCCCAGGTTGTACAGTCAACGGGCGGGTTTTTCTCTGAGCACGCGGAGGTCGATGTTCCAGCCTGGGATGTGCCTGAACGTGTCGGCGGGCACGAGGGCATCATTCGCGACTTTGTGGCCTGTGTGCGTAGTGGAGACACACCGGAAACGACTGCCAGTGACAATATCAAGAGCCTGGCAATGGTCTTTGCGGCCATCGAGAGTGCCGAGCAGGGCAGGGTTGTGCCAGTGCGCTGGGATTGATGCGCCGGATAAGTCCACCTACTGAGACCCTCTGGTCTATGCGCTGTATAATCAGAAATCTCTAATAGGCTACACGTTCCCCGGATTGACGCATCATGCATTCGCAACAACAGGCTGATTTGCGCTGGTTAGGGCGTTTTGTCGCGCGTCACCGCCGTGCAGCGCTGGGTGCGCTGCTTGCAGGCGCTGTGGGTGGCATCGCCTCTGCAGCCGAACCCTACCTGATCGGTCAGATCATCGATCACATCCGCGACGGCGTCTCTGCTCAGGAGCTGATCCTGGACGCAGCATTATTGATCATCTTCGCATTGATTTCGGTGATCGCCTTTTTTGGTCAGCGGCTGTGGAGTGGCACGGTCGCGTACTCGGTCAACTACGACATTCGCGAGATGCTGTTCGATAATCTGCTCACGCTGGATCAGCGCTTTTACCAGAGCTACGCGACAGGCGATTTGATCTCGCGCATGTACAGCGACATGGATATGATCTGGCGATTGCTGGCGATTGGTTTCATGCGTTTTGGCAGCGCTTTCGTCACGGTCATCGTCACATTCATCCTGCTCGCCACGATCAATATTCCGCTAACGTTAATTGTCTTCGTCGTACTGGCGATCTCGACGGCGCTGCAGATGCGCGCGGGCAGCGTCCTGGCGCCTGTCTTCGAGAAGGTGCAGGATCAGGCGGGTGTCATGTCCGCGCTCGTGCAGGATACCGTCAGCGGCATTCAGACGGTCAAGACCTTCGGGGCAGAGGCGGGAGCAGCGCGCAAGTTCAGTGAGGAAAACGCTGAGTACCGTCGCCGTTGGCTGTACTTCAAGCGTCGCAACGAGCCAGTCGGGATGCTGCCCAACATGATCAGCGAACTCACGGCTGCTGTGGTGGTCATCTTCGGCGGTGTTTTGGCGCTCCAGGGGCAGTTGACGTTAGGTAACTTCGTTCAGTTCCTGGTCTACCTCAGCATGATCAGCAACGTGCTGCTGCAACTCGGCACGATCTACCAGCGCTATCAGCAGGCGCGTGGCGCATTAACACGCCTGACCCCGCTGCTGCAAGACGCGCAGATTCGCGACCAATCCAATGCACGTCCGCTGCCGGCCATGCGGGGTGAAATCAAGTTTGAGAATGTGGGTGTACAGCTTGAAGGCCAATGGCTGCTGCGCGGCGTGAATCTGCACATCCCGGCAGGCAGTGTAGTCGCCTTCGTTGGCCCAACAGGGTGCGGTAAAACGCTGCTGCTCAGCCTGCTCGCCCGCGTCCTTGACCCCAGCGAGGGGCGGGTGTTGATCGATGGTCGCGACATTCGCGATCTGGCGCTGGAGGATCTGCGTGCTTCGATGGCCTATGTCCCGCAATCCACATTTCTTTTCAGCCAACCTGTTCATGCCAATGTGCGAATGGGGCGTGAGGGCATCAGCGACGATGAGCTTGATCAGGCGATCAGCATTTCGCGCTTCAGCAACGATCTGTCGCAGCTTCCACAAGGGCTTGATACGCTTGTGGGTGAGAAAGGGGTAATGCTTTCTGGTGGGCAGAAGCAGCGCGTTGCTATCGCCCGCGCGATTGTCCGAGACCCGGCCATCCTGGTGCTGGACGACGCGCTTTCCAGCGTTGACACACACACGGCTGCCGATATTCTCGCCGATCTGCGCGAGGTACTGCGTTCGCGCACCAGCCTCATCATCGCGCATCGTATTGCCACCGTGAAAGATGCCGACCACATCGTCGTCATGTCGCAGGGGCAAATCGTCGAACAGGGCACACATACGGCGTTGATTGACCAGGATGGTCTTTACGCGCGCATGGTAGAACGTGAGTTACGCGAAGAGGATGACCTCGATGTCGAACTCGAAAACAGGTAAGCCGCTTTCCACGTCGGATAGCGTGGGGCCATCCTCACGCGAGAGTGTCCTTAATCAGGCGGGCGGGGTTGTCACGGATCGATATCTGGTCTGGATGCTCGCGAGGTTTATCAGACCGTTCTGGCGCGATCTGCTGCTCGTCTTCCTCATGCTGATCGGCGTGACGGCGCTTTCACTACTGCCGCCGTATCTGATTCAGCGTGCGGTGGATGGCCCGATCACGGCAGGTGACTTAGACGGGCTTGTTCCGTATGGGATCATCTACTTTGCGTCAATTCTCGTGCTGTTCCTGCTGCGCTTCGGACACACGTACCTGCTGCAAACGGTCGGCCAGAACGCGCTCGTCAATCTGCGGCAGGCGTTGTTCGAGCATATTCTGCGCCAGGACATGCGCTTCTTCAACACAACTCCCGTTGGGCAGATTGTCGCGCGGCTTTCGAACGACATAGAAGCCCTGACCGAGTTACTCTCGACGAGTATCGTCGTCGTTGCCAGCAATCTGGTGACGATGATTGGCATCATCGCTGTGATGTTCGCCATCAATTGGCAGCTTGCTTTGATTGGCCTATCCGTTCTGCCGATCATGACCGTGCTGACGGTCTACTTCCGCCGCAGAATCCGTTCGCAGTCCAGCCTGTATCATCGCGTGGTGGGGGAGTATCTGGCGTTCATCAATGAACAGTTCAATGGGATGCTGGTTGTGCAGTTGTTTGGTCGTCAGCAGGTCAGTCGTGACGAGTTCGAACACATCAACCGCCAGTACCGCGATGTTCATATGCGCCTGCGCGACATGTATACGGTCTACTCCTCCACGCTGCAGCTACTGACGACGGTTGGGCTTGCGCTCGTGCTCTACGGTGGCGGGCAGGGAGTGTTGGCGGGATGGGCGTCGCTTGGTATGTTGATCGCGTTCATTCAGTACACTCGGCGCAGCTTTGAGCCGATCATGCAGCTCGCCGAGCAGTTCACGCAGATTCAGACGGCGCTTTCGGCGGGCGAACGCATTGCGCGAATGCTCAATGTAGAGCCTGCTATCGTCGATCCACCGAATCCGGTTGCGCCAGGGAAGTTACAGCAGGCCATCACCTTTGATCACGTCACTTTTGCCTACGAGCAGGGACATCCGGTATTGCGCGATGTGACGCTGCATATTCAACCGGGGCAGCGCGTGGCTATCGTCGGCGCGACTGGTGCGGGAAAGACCTCACTGGCCGGGCTGCTCACGCGCTTCCACGATGTCACCACTGGGTCCATCCGTATTGGCGCTCAGGATGTGCGCGACTTTACGTTGGCTGAACTGCGGCAGCGCGTGACGGTTGTGCCGCAGAATCCATACTGCTTTAACGGCACGATTGCCGATAATCTGCGTCTGTTTGACCTCAGCGTGACACAGGAACAGATGACAGCCGCCTCGCAAGCTGCCTGCGCTGACCGTTTCATCGAGAAGCTGCCCGGTGGATACGATTACCCACTGCTGCCGGGTGGCGCGAATCTCTCGCAGGGTCAGCGGCAGCTCCTGGCACTGGCACGCGCGCTGCTGCACAGTCCAGATAGCATCCTGATCCTCGATGAAGCGACCAGCAGCATTGATACCGAGACGGAGGCACTCATCCAGGAAGGGCTGCGGACGGTGCTGAAGAACCGCACCAGCCTGATCATCGCCCATCGCCTGAGTACCGTGCGCGACGCTGACCGAATTATCGTGATGCAGCGCGGACAGATCGTTGAAGACGGCGATCATGACACCTTGTTGGCACAGGATGGCCTCTATGCACAACTTTACCGCCGCCAGTTCGCCCAACAGGGGTTAACCAGTTCGGTCAGTGAATCATAAGGGGCGCTGTGTCTCGCGCCCCTCATTCAATCTACTGTGTATGCTGCTCTGCTTTAGTCAGCTTTAGCCTTCATCTTGGCCTTGAAGCCTGCTTCCAGCAGCGCAGCCTGTGCCGCCGCCAAACGCGCGACGGGCACGCGGAACGGTGAGCAGCTTACGTAGTTAAGTCCTGCCTCATGGCAGAAGTGAATGCTGCTGGGGTCACCGCCGTGTTCACCGCAGATGCCGACTTCGATGTCGTCACGGGTGTTGCGGCCTTTTTCGACGGCCAGCTTGATCAGATAACCAACGCCATCACGGTCGAGTACCTGGAACGGGTTCTTCGGCAGCACACCGGTTTCGACGTATTCCAGCAGGAACTTGCCTTCCGCGTCGTCGCGGCTGATGCCAAAGGTCGTCTGCGTCAGGTCGTTCGTGCCGAATGAGAAGAACTCGGAGTACTGCGCCATTTCGTCAGCAGTGATGGCCGCGCGCGGCAGTTCGATCATCGTGCCGACCTTGTAGTCGAAACGCACGCCCATATCGGTCATGATCTCTTCCGCGATTTTCTCGATCACCTCGCGCACAATCTTGACTTCGTTAGCGTGGCTTGTCACGGCGATCATAATTTCCGGATGAATCTCGCGACCTTCCTTAACCAGCTGACCCGCGGCGGTGAGGATGGCGCGCACCTGCATCGCTGTGATGGCTGGGCGGGTGATGCCCAGGCGCACGCCGCGCAGACCAAGCATCGGATTGAATTCGCGCAGGCCTTCAACGGCCAGCATCATCTGCTCGATACGGGTAAGTTCATTCGGGCGGTCGCCCATGATACGCAGACCGGCAGCTTTCAACGCCAGTGATTCATGATCGGGGATGAATTCATGCAGCGGCGGGTCGAGCAGGCGGATGATCACGGGCAGGCCTTCCATCGCGCGGAAGATGCCGTAGAAGTCGTCCTGCTGGAAAGGCAGCAGCTTGGCGAGGTTATCGGCCTCTTCCTGGCTGTTCGGTTCGGAAAGGATCATGGCCTGCACGATGGGCAGACGATCTTCCTGGAAGAACATGTGCTCGGTGCGGCACAGACCGTTGCCCTGCGCACCATAGTCACGCGCGCGGCGGGCATCGGCGGGATAGTCGGCATTAGCGTAGACACCCAGGCGGCGGAAACCATCGGCCCAGCCCAGCAGTTTTTGCAGGTACAGTTCACGGCTGAAGTCTGGCGCGACCGTTTTCATCTCGCCATCGAACACCTCGCCTGCGCTGCCGTCAATCGAGATCACGTCACCTTCGTAGACGACCTTGTCGCCAACCTTCATCGTGCGTTTGCGAACGTCGATTTCCAGGGCTTCCGCGCCGCACACGCAGGGCACACCGAACTGCCGGGCGACCACTGCCGCATGGCTTGTTGCGCCACCGCGGCTCGTCAGAATACCCTTCGAGGCCAGCATACCGTGCACATCATCCGGCTTGGTTTCCGGACGCACCATGATGACCTTCTTGCCCGCCTTGCCCCACTTCTCAGCCAGGTCAGCGTCGAAGGCCACAATACCGACAGCCGCGCCGGGCGAAGCGTTCACGCCTGTCGCCAGCAGCTTGCCACTCTTCTTGGCTTCATCCTTCGCTTCAGTTTCGAACTGTGGGTGCAGCAGCTGGATGACATGATCGGGGCTTACGCGCAGCACTGCTTCTTCGCGCGAAATCAGACCTTCATCGGCCATCTCGACGGCGATGCGAACTGCGGCGCGCGCGGTACGTTTGCCGTCACGTGTTTGCAGCATCCACAGTTTGCCGCTCTCAATCGTGAACTCGACATCCTGCATTTCGCGATAGTGCCGTTCCAGTTTCAAGCTGACATCCTCGAACTGGTCAAAGATCGCCTGGTTTTCCTGCGCCAGTTTGGCGATGGGAATGGGTGTGCGGATGCCCGCGACCACATCTTCGCCCTGGGCTTTCATCAGATAATCGCCGAACAGCTTGCGCTCGCCCGTCGAGGGATTGCGTGTGAAGGCTACACCCGTGCCGGAGTTGTCGCCCAGGTTGCCGAAAACCATGGTCTGGACATTGACGGCTGTCCCCAGGTCGTGCGGGATGTGCGCTGCGTTGCGGTAGTCCACCGCACGCTTGCCATTCCATGATTTGAACACCGCTTCAGCGGCATAACGCAGTTGGACGAGCGGATCCTGCGGGAAGGCTTCGCCCACTTCTTTCTTGAACACGCGCTTGAATTCAGCGGTAATTTCTTTCCAGTCGTCGGCGCTTAATTCGACATCGACCTTGACGCCTTTTTTCTGCTTAGCTTCGGTCAGATAGTCTTCAAAAGCTTCGTCTTCGATGCCCATGACGACGCAACCGAACATCTGCACGAGGCGGCGATACGAGTCATAGACGAAGCGTTCGTCGCCTGTCAGCCGTACCATGCTTTCTGCTGTCTCGTCGTTCATACCCAGGTTGAGCACGGTGTCCATCATGCCGGGCATCGAGAACTTCGCGCCAGAACGCACTGAAACGAGCAGGGGGTTTGCTGGATCGCCAAACTTCTTGCCGGTCTGCTGCTCCACACCTGCCAACGCCTCCAGAACCTGGTCCCATGCGCCATCAGGGAATTGGTTGCCCTCGGCCAAATAGGTATTGCAGGCTTCGGTTGTGATGGTGAAGCCGGGTGGAACCGGGACACCCAGGCGAGTCATCTCAGCCAGACCCGACCCCTTGCCTCCCAACAGCGCGCGGACATTATCCCAAACGCCCCCGACTGCTTCTTCTGCGGCGGTTACTTCATCGAAGCGGTACACCCACTTGTGAGGTGTAGCGGCGCGCGCAGTTTTCTTGCCATTCTGCGCGGTCTTGACTGCGGATACGGCCATGATGATTTAGCTCCTCAAGACTTAAGGTCTTGTAATTGTGTGTTATTGACTGTTCCCGATTTTTTCACGTTTTTATGGGGCGGCCTATTGACGTTCGGCATATTCTGCATGGACGCTTGTAATGACCATGCCGAGGGCGCAGCCGACATAGCACACGCCCTCAGGCAGTCGAACTTCAGCGTCGTGACGCAACCACGCTGGTCGTGTAGTTGTTCAGCGCACGCATATACTGCACACGCTCGAATGCCGACGCATTGGCCGACCGAATTTGACTCATACTGCCCTGCATCTGCGCGACCGAGTCATAGTCATGGCTTTCAAGCCATTCGCTCATCTCGCGTTCGACCGTCTGCAGGTGCCCAACACCTTGCTTGAGCAGCGCCGAGGCCATCATGGTGACGTTAGCGCCCACCATCAGCATCTTCAGAGCATCCTGTGCCTGATGAATGCCGCTTGTAGCTGCCAGGTCGGCCTGGATGCGCCCATGCAGGATAGCAATCCAGCGCAGAGGCAGGCGCAGCGCTTGCGGCGTGCTGAGCAGCACATTGGGGATGACTTCCAACGCTTCGAGGTCAATGTCTGGTTGGTAGAAGCGGTTGAACAGAACCAGGGCGTTCGCTCCGGCGTCATCCAGGCGTTTCGCCATATTCGCCATGTTGCTGAAGAACGGGCTGATCTTGACCGCGACGGGTATTTTCACCACGGATTTGACCGAGGCCAGGATGTCGATGTAAGTTTGTTCAATCTCCACCGAGGTCAGGTTGATGTCCGTCGGGATGTAGTAGATGTTCAGCTCCAGCGCGTCCGCCCCGGCCTGCTCCATCTGCGAAGCAATGCGCGTCCAGCCACCTGTCGAAGAACCGTTCAAACTGGCGATGATCGGAATCTTGACTGCTTCTTTCGCCTTGCGGATATGTTCGAGGTAGCCTTCCGACCCCACATTAAAGTTCAGCGGTTCCGGGATGTACGTCAGCGCTTCTGCGAAGCTGTCTGTGCCGTGCGTCAGGTGG
>JAEUQX010000595.1 GCA_016788625.1 Anaerolineae bacterium | reverse complement strand
ATGACCGATATGGCGCGCACGTACCAACCCGTGCGCGAGGTCAACGGCGACGCGCTGAACGACCCACGTGTGACGGTCATCAACACAGACGCCTACAAGTTCATTCAGGACAGTGAGGATGTCTATCCGGTCATCATCATCGACCTGCCCGACCCGAACAACGAAGGGCTGAGCAAGCTTTACAGCCGACAGTTCTACCGACTGCTGCGCGACCGCCTCAGCCCGGATGGTGCGTTTGTCACCCAGGCCGCGTCACCCTATTTCGTGCGCGAGGCCTTCTGGACCATCGCCAACACGATCAGCGATGCCGGTTTCCAGACTCTGCCGCTGCACACCTACGTGCCCTCGTTTGGCGAGTGGGGCTTCGTCATCGGCACGCCCAACCGCCCGGCGCAGGTGCACGTGCCAGATGGCCTGACGCTGCGCTACCTGACGCCGGAGGTGCTGCAAGCGGGGCTGTCCTTCGACCCGGACATTGCCCCTGTGACGACCGAGATCAACACGCTCGACAACCCCGTCCTGCCACGTTACTACGAGCAGGGCTGGCGGCAGTGGAACTGATCTACAGCAGTTGGAACATCATCGCCAGGAACGGCGCGACCGCTAATCCGCCCAGGAACAGCGCCAGCGCCGCGTTCTGTTCATCGATGATCTCGCGCCGCAGGTACTTGTAAACACCCTCACCCTTCTTGGGTGACAACAGGCGGTGCGCGATGATGAACAGAATGACGGTATAGATCAACGCGGTCGCAAGCCCGCCGATAATCCACAGAGCACTCTCGACAAATGGCGGGTCGGGCGTAAAGCCGCTGGACGACATCAGGCTGACGAACAGCGAGGCCACCAGCGTGACGATGAAAAACACGACGCCAACCGCCGTATTCTGAATCTCCACAATTTCGCGCGCCAGATTGCGAGGTGGCAGCCCAAGCCCCCACATCAACAATATGGCGACAAACTGCGAGACCAGCGTGGCGAAGGTCGTCCAAAGCAGAGCGGAAATCACCAGTTCAATCGACATAATTTCCCCTTAACGTGATCCGATGTATAAGTGTGAGGTGCTGTAGACCGAGGTGACAGCTTCGGCATCCGGGTAGGTATGCAGCGTCCACCAGCGCAGCCAATCCCCGTCCTGCTGCCACTCGATGCGCGTGAGCGGGGTGACGCCATACACCATGCGGAAGCGCACCTCGAACCCATCACGCCGCGCGTCCATCCATCCCCTGCCGCTGGCATCACGGGCGAAAGCGACCGCGACCCTGTAATCGTCGCGCTGATAGTGGTGTGCCTGCAAGTCGCCGAACGTCTGCATATGCGCGCACTGTTCCGGCGCGAGCGGCAGGCAGGCCAGCACCTCCTGGAAGCACAACGAACCGTTACGTTCGACGCGCACAATGTGGCTTTCCCCGATGATCTGGAAATGCAGCGTATAGCCGCACCCACGCCACACCCGGCGGCGCAAGACGCGCAGCGGGTGCGTCATATCCTGGCGCAGAATGCCAAGGACGAGATCATGCGGACGTTGGTAGACAGGGTCTAGAAAAGACACGTTCGCGCGTACAGCCCTACACGATAGCCAAAACTGTATTCACTATATCCTGAAGGCGGGTTTGCGCGCAATGCTGGCGCATATCGATGTCCCACGACAAGGAAACGCTGCGACATTTATATGTTCGCTTCAAAGGCTTGAAATGAGCTTATCATAGTCAGCGTGAGAGCCTATCCAAAACCAGATGATCACATCATCCACACGAAGACCTATCGTGCGATAGCCACGACTGATGCGAGCAGAATAATAAGGCCGAGTGGGATGAACGGGTTTGAAATTCAAGCTTGGATGTTGCGGGTTTTCCTTGAACAACCTGTATGCTTTGCGAGCTTGTTCGCGCACGTCATGTGGCAGACGACGATAGGCCCTCAGGAAATCCGCATTGATTTGCGATTTCATTCCAGTTCATCCGGGTCGAGTTCCTGCGTTCGCCTGGCGCGATAGTCCTCTAAGGCTCGCTTGCCCAACTCATCGAGCTGCGGCAGGGACGCGGCAAATGCCTGATCCCAGCGCAATTCATCTTCCAACTCATCAAGTATCCACTGCGCCATACTTTCCTGGCGGTCTTCAGGGAGCTTGGCGAGTTCCGCAATGGCCTTTTCAAGCAAACCGGTCATATGTCACATCCTCATTCACAATTGTCAAGCACAGCATAGCACAAAACGCCGACTCCCCCGCCACTATCGTACTCACCCTCTGCCAGCGTAGCGGCCTTGTTCGCGCGCCCGACGTTGGCACTTCCATGCAGTGACCGTCAGCGCACATCCGTTTCACGCGGCGTGCGGTGCTGCTCCAGCCACCCTACCGCGAAATCGACCAGTGGGCGCTGTTTGACGAAACGGCACTCGCTCCGCCCCACCCGCCCACGAGGGATGTTGTGCGCCGCCTCGTAAGCGTCGCCGAGCGCGGCGAAGTCGCTGTCGTCCAGATCATGAAACTGATACGGCATCCATTGACGGACGCCGTTGACCATGATAGCTGTCCCCTCAGTGATATAACGTTTAGGGATGTTCGCGCGGTATTCGGCCAGATGAATCGAGGTATTCTTGCTGTGGTCGAGGCCGAGCATGAACACATAACCATCGAGCTTGTACAGCTTACCAATGGGCGAGTCGTCGTCAAACAGGCGCTCCAGCGAGGTGTGATCTGCCGTCAGGTACTCTGCCTGCGGGCCAAGCGCCGCGAACGACGCATCCGAGCAGGCGCTGCGGATGACGCCCGGCCAGCGGCGGAACAGCTCGGCCACCTGCCCGACGCCCCAGGTGGGTGTGGTCAGCGGGTCGTAGAGCGGCATATGCGCGCGGATGATCGGCACCCAATGTTCCGGCACAGGAGGATTGCGCCAGTTGGCCGGGTCACAGGTATCCGGCGAGAAGGCTGGCATCATCAGCGTGCCAGAGGGCGTCAGCACCCGCAGCAGCGCCAGGATGATCGCCTGCGCCCCGCCCGCCACCCAGCCCAGGGCGCTCATGCGCGTATGCACGATCACCGTCTGCCCGGCGGACAGCCCGCAGGCCGCGAACTGCTCCGCCAGCGAGTCAACCGTCAACGGCAGCGCGTCCGCGTGAATCACATCTTTCTCAGACATAGTGCCCTCATTTCTGGCAGCCCATCAAAAACCCTTACTGACCTCATTCAGTGCGTTGATCTCTTCGCTCGTCAGCTTCAGGCTGATCGCGCCCGTCACCTCTTCGAGCTGTTCCAGCGTGCGCGCGCCGATGATCGGCGAGGTGATCACCGGGTTCGCCAGCATCCAGGCCAGCGCCACATGCGCCATCGGCACGCCGTAGGCCGTCGCAATGCGCCGCACCTGTTCCAGCACCGTGAAGGCGCGTTCGTCGCTCGTCAGGCGCTGAATCAGGCCGCTGCTGCCACGCGTTGTATCGACCTGGGCGCTCTCGCCGCTGTACTTGCCCGTCAGGAAGCCTGCCGCCAGCGGGCTGTAAGGAATCACAGCGATGCCCTGGTCTTTGCACAGCGGCAGCAGTTCACGCTCGAACTCGTCACGGTGCAGCAGGCTGTAGTGCGGCTGCAAGCAGTCGAAGCGCACCAGCCCGCGCATATCGCTGACCCACAGCGTCTTGGTCAGCAGCCAGGCTGGATAGTTGCTCGCGCCGATGTAACGCACCTTGCCCGCCTGCACCAGCGAGTCCAGCGCGCTCAGGGTTTCATCCAGCGGCGTCTCCTCGTCCGGCCAATGCACCTGATACAGATCGATGTAGTCGGTTTGCAGGCGGCGCAGGCTGTCGTCTACCGCCTGGAGCAGATGCGCCCGGCTCAACCCTTCGCCATTCGGCCCGGCCCACATGCGCCCGCGCGCCTTGGTCGCCAGTACGATCTCACGCCGCGACTGCCCCTTCAACCAGTGCCCGATGATGGTTTCGGACTCGCCACCGCTGTTGCCCTCAATCCAGCGCGAGTAAATATCGGCGGTGTCGATAAAGTTGATGCCCGCATCCAGCGCCGCGTTCAGGATGGCAACCGACGCGGCTTGATCGGCTGACCAGCCAAAGGTCATCGCACCCAGACACAAACGGCTGACCTTCAACCCAGTACGACCGAGCGAAACATACTGCATCATGGCTTCCTCCTATCCGGCGTAATATTGTATGGATTTGTGCGTTCTGTATTGGGTGATAAAGCGAGTCTTCTAAGCGCACGCTCAGAGGATTATGATATAATCCTCGCTTGCAAGCCACCTGTAAAGGGTTTGAGGCCAAGATACATGTTCAAAAACATCATGAAGAAGGTCGTCGGCGATCCGGTCGAGCGCGCTATGAACCGCTACCGCGAAACCGTCACGATGATCAACGCCCAGGAAACCGCGCTCCAGAAGCTGAGCGACGACGACCTGCGCGCCAAGACCGACGAGTTCCGCAAAAGACTCGCGGCGGGCGAAACGCTCGATGATCTCCTGGTCGAAGCCTTCGCGGTTGTGCGCGAAGCCGCGCGCCGCGCCATCGGGCTGCGTCATTACGATGTACAAATGATCGGCGGTATCGTGCTGCACTCCGGGCGCATCGCCGAAATGAAGACGGGCGAAGGCAAGACCCTCGTCGCCACCCTGCCGCTGTATCTTAACGCGCTCTCCGGCAAGGGCGTGCATCTCATCACGCCGAACGATTATCTGAGCAAGGTCGGCGTGCAGCAGATGGCACCGGTCTACCACGCGCTTGGTTTGACCGTCGCGGTCATCCAGAGCAAAGGCGACAGTCCCGACCCGGACGCCGGTTCATTCCTGTATGACCCGGCGTTTCTGTCTGCCGACGCGCGTTACCAGAACCTGCGCCCCTGCAAGCGCCGCGACTGCTACCACGCCGACATCACCTACGGCACGAACAACGAATTCGGCTTCGACTACCTGCGCGACAACATGGCCTACGATATCGCCCAACTCGTGCAGCGCGAACTGAACTACGCCATCGTCGACGAAGTGGACAACATCCTCATCGACGAAGCCCGTACCCCGCTGATCATTTCCGGCCCGGCAGAAGAACCCTCCGACTACTACAAACAATTCGCCGAAGTCGTCAAGATCCTCAAGCCGAGCAGCCCGGAGAGCGTCGATAACGACGAACCCGATGGCGACTACGTGCTGGACATCAAGGATCGCGTCGTCTTCCTGACCGAACAGGGTGTCGAGAAAATCGAGCGCCGCCTGGGCATCGATCAGCTTTATCACCCCAAGCACGCCGAGATGATCCCCTATCTGGACAACTCGCTGCGCGCGATGACGCTCTACCACCGCGACAAGGAATATGTGGTGCAGGATGGGCGCGACGGACGCGAAGTCGTCATCGTTGACGAGTTCACCGGGCGTCTGATGCTCGGTCGCCGCTTCTCCGAAGGTCTGCATCAGGCCATCGAAGCCAAAGAAGGTCTGAAAGTCCGCCGCGAAAACCTGACGCTGGCGACGATCACCTTCCAGAACTTCTTCCGCATGTACAAGAAGCTGGCCGGCATGACCGGTACGGCGCTCACCGAGGCCGAAGAGTTCGAGAAAATCTACAACCTCGAAGTTGTCGCCATTCCCACCAACCTACCCGTTGTGCGCCGCGACTACGAAGACCTGATCTACATGAACGAGGCCGTCAAGTTCAAGGCGGTCATCAACGAGATCAAGGAACGCAACCAGCGCGGCCAGCCCATCCTGGTCGGTACGGTCGCCATTGAGACTTCCGAGCGGCTGAGCAAGCTGCTCGACCGCGCAGGCATCCGTCACGAGGTGCTGAACGCCAAGCAGCACGAGCGTGAAGCGGGCATCATCGCCCAGGCGGGTCGCTTCAGCGCGGTGACGATTGCCACCAACATGGCCGGGCGTGGCGTCGATATTCTGCTGGGCGGCAACCCCGACGGCCTGGCGCGCGAAAAGCTGCGGAAACAAGGCATCGAGTTCACCAGCATCACGCCGGAACAGTGGCAGGCAACGCTGGCGGAAGCCAAGGCACAGTGCGAGTCCGAACGCCAGAAAGTGCTGGAACAGGGTGGGCTGTTCGTGCTGGGCACGGAACGCCACGAAGCACGGCGCATCGACAACCAGTTGCGTGGCCGCTGCGGACGCCAGGGCGACCCCGGTGAAACCCGCTTCTACCTGAGCCTCGAAGACGACCTGATGAAGCGCTTCGGCGGAGATCGCGTCAAAGGCTTCATGTCCTGGGCCAACATGCCGGAAGATGAACCGATTGAACACGGCATGATCACGCGCTCGATTGCCCAGGCGCAGGTGCGCGTCGAAGGCTACAACTTCGATATTCGCAAGCGCGTGCTGGAATACGATGATGTCGTCAATAAGCAGCGCGAGGTGATCTATGCCCAGCGCCGTGAGGTTCTGGACAAAGCCAACCTGCGCGACGAGTACCTCAAGATTCTGGAACACGAAGTCGTCACGGTGATCGATGAACACGCGCCGGAGAATGTCTCTGTCGAAGAATGGGATCTCGACGGGCTGTATCGCCAGCTTCTGGCCCTCTTCCCCGTACCGGAAGATGTCACGCCGGAAACAATGGCGGGCAAAGACCTGGAAGCGCTCGAAACCATGCTGCTCGACGCGGTACAGCGCGCCTATGAGCGCAAGACCGCCGAAGTCACCCCGGAGATGATGAACCGCCTGGAACGCTGGGTCATGCTGCGCGGCATCGACTCGCACTGGCAGCGGCATCTCACCGACCTGGACGTGCTGCGCGAGGGCATCGGCCTGATGTCGGTGGCGCAGAAAGACCCGCTGGTCGAATACAAACGCCAATCCTACGCCATGTGGCAGGGGATGCTCGACTCGATCCGCACGCAGGCCGCCAATCAACTCCTGACCGCCCAGGTGAATGTGCGTCCGCAGCGCCCTGCCCCCAACCGCATCACGCTTTCGCGCCCACAGGTTGCTATGCCTGCCGCTGTCCCGGCGGGGGCTGCCGCTGGACAGGCACGCGCGGGCGGAGCAGCAGACACCAAAGCTGAACCCGTGCGCAAGCTGGTACAGATTGGGCGCAACGATCCCTGCTGGTGCGGAAGTGGCAAGAAATACAAACACTGCCACTACAAGCTTGATCGAGCAAACGGAAAAGAATCGTAATATAGTATAAGTGGGGAGGGCTTCATAGCCCCTCCCCGCTGTGTAGCCGTCCGACAAGATGTGGAGTGAGCGCAGAATGGTGCAGAGTGACAGCGCATCGCAGATGATTGATGACATCGACCCGAATCTGATGCAGTTCCTGCATGACAAAGTCAATTCGTTCATCAAGTGGGATCTGGTGCGCTTCTTTCACGATAACCCACACGCTGCCGATACTGCCGACAATATTGCCCGCTATACCGGGCGCGATGTCCGCACCATCGCAGATGAGCTCATCGAGCTGGTGGAAGTAGGTGTGCTTGAACAACAGGAAGCCGCCGGGCAAATCATCTACGCCCTGGCGAATGACCGTGGGATGCGCGAACTGATCAACGCTTTCGTGCGCGCCTGTGATGACCGCCTGTTCCGCGTCAAGGCGATCTACCACGTTATACGCGCGATGCGCTGAGCCGGTGTGGCCGCCGTATCACTCAGTCAGATCGTCATCCTCTACGCCTGGTTTCCCCTGGCGCTGATCCTGCTATTCCTGCTGCTGATCGCGCGCTTCTACGAACGCTCGGCCAACGAACGCACCTTCTTTGGCTATTTCGGCGTACCGATCGGCCTGTTCGGCGCGGGCTTGATTCGTTACGCCAGCGTAAACGCCATCGCGGGCGATGTCCTGGGCGATATGCTCGTGGGCATCGGCGGGCTGCTGCTGATTCTCTTGTGTTTGTTCCTCTATCACCTGATGACGCGCAATCGCTGAGAGGTGTCATGTTTGACTGGACGGGGCTGCTTGCGACCATTGGCATCGCTGGACTCGGTGTAGCACTGCTCGTTTTGGGGCTGCTCAGCCAGCGCCTGGGCAGCGTCACGCGCGCCCCACGCTACTATATCGGTTTCTACCTGGGGACGCTGCTGGTGGGCGTCAGCGTGCTGGCACGCCTGCTGAACATCGGGCGCGGGACGCTGGCAGCCCAGGAATTGGTTAGAGATCCGTTATGGGTTACGCTCTACATTGGCCTGCCTGCTTTCGCCCTCACAATCGGGGTATTCATCGCCTGGCGTTACTGGAGCTGGCTGCTGGCGGAACGCGGATAACCATAATAAGATGTGAAGAAGTAATCGAATTTGAGATGAGACCTGACCATTGACCACCGACGCCCTGTATAGTGCGGTTCGCGCGCTGCCCAAAATCGAACTTCATCGCCATCTGGAAGGTGCAGTGCGTCTGCAAACATTGGTCGATATCGCCCACGACGCCGGTATCGAGATGCCAGAATACGACGCAGAGACGCTGCGCCCATTCGTGCAGATGATGCCAGGCGAGACGCACGACCATTTGCATTTCCTCTCAAAATTCCACACGCTGCGGCAGTTTTTCCGTTCACCAGAAATCATCCAGCGTGTCGCGCGCGAAGTGGTGGCAGATGCAGCTGCCGATAATGTCAAATATATGGAATTGCGCTTCACCCCGCGTGCGCTCTCCAACATTCTGAACTGCTCATATGAGGAAATTATCTCCTGGGTGTGTCAGGCGGCCTCCGCAGAAGCAGCAGCGCATAACATCCAGGTGCGTTACATTGTATCGATGAACCGCCACGAGAGCGTCGAGATTGGCGAACAGGTTCTGAATGCCGCGCTGGCACTGCGGGCGCTTGGCATCGTCGCCATTGACCTGGCAGGCAACGAAAACGGCTTCCCTGCCGAGCCGTTCCGTGATGTGTTCGAACGCGCCAAGACCGCCGGCATGGGCGTGACCATTCATGCGGGCGAGTGGGCTGGGGTCGAGAGCATGTACACCGCCATCCACAACCTGGGGGCAGATCGTATCGGGCATGGCGTGCGGGCGCTGGAAGACCCGGGGCTGGTCGACCTGCTGACCGAGCGCCAGATCGTGCTGGAAATCTGCCCGACCAGCAACGTTCACAGCGGCGTTGTCAGTGACTGGACTGAACACCCCATCCAGGCGCTCTACAAAAACCGGGTTCGGACGACAATCAACACCGACGACCCACTGGTGAGCAATATCACGCTCAGCGACGAAATCGTGCGGGCGCTCGAACATATGGCTTTTAACCTCGATGACATCAAGACCCAAACCCTGACGGCGGCGCGGGCAGCCTTCCTGCCGCCAGACGAACGCGATACCTTAGCCGCCCAGTTCGAAACCTGGTTCGCGGCAGCAGTGGAGAAGCAAAATTGATTCAACTGGGCGAGATGCAGGTCCATCTGATCAACGACCACCATATCATGGTTGATCCGGGCGGCGCGTTCGGGTTGGTACCGCGCGCGTTATGGTCGCCGATCTTACCGCCGGACGAAAACCACCTCGTCCCGATGGTGGCGACCTGCCTGCTGGTGCAGCACAACGGGCGCAATATCGTCATCGACACGGGTTATGGCAACAAGCTGCCAGAGAAGCAAAAAGCCTTCATGCAGATGCGCCGTCCCGACGGTGATCTGCTCGCGGGATTGGCGCGCCTGGGACTGACGCCAGAAGACATCCATCACGTCATTCCCACGCACCTGCACTACGATCATGCGGGCGGCTTGACGCGCTTCGCGGAGGACGGAGAGACCGTCGTTGCGACCTTCCCCAACGCGGAATATGTCGTGCAGCGCCGCGAATACGAGGACGCCATGCGCCCCAACGAGCGCACCCGCGCTACCTACCTGCCCTTCAACTATGAACCGCTGGTCAAATCCGGGCAGATGCACCTGCTCGACGGTGACACCGAGATCGTCTCCAGCGTGCGTGGCGTGGTCACGCGTGGTCATACGCCGGGGCACATGAGCGTCATCCTGGAGAGCGGCGGCCAGCACCTGATGTTCGTCTGCGACATGGCAAGCTACGCCATCCACTTCGAGCGTCTGGGCTGGATGACGGGTTACGATGTCGAGCCGCTGGAAACGCTGGAGAGCAAACGCCGCTGGCAGAAGTGGGCGCTGGAAACCAACGCTATCCTGGTCTTCCCACACGATTCGCAGCGTCCCATCGGGCGTTATGTCCTCGGCGCGGACGGCAAAGGCGTCGTGCAGGCCATTAACGAGCCGTATGTGTGACGGCAGGCAGAGGCAGTTATGCGGTATGGACGCCTTCGCCAAACACGTTCAGCATGATCACACCCGCGACGATCAGGGCAATACCTAAGATAGTAGGCACATTTACGGGCTGCTTCCACACGACGATGCCGATCAGCACCGTCCCTACTGTGCCAATCGCCGACCAGATGGCGTAAGAAATCCCCAACGGAATTTCACGCAGTGCCAGGGACAAAAAGTAGAACGCAACTGCGTAACCAATAACCACCACTATGCTGGGGATCAACTGAGTGAAGCCATTCGAGAGCTTCAGCGAATTCGTAGCGATAATTTCTGCCAGGATGGCGATGCCAAGATAAGCAAATCCGTTCACATTCCCTCCTCAATCAGGGCGAGCAAACTCGCCTTCAGTGCGCTCCGACCCGCTTCGGAAGGCGGGGCGAGGTTGAACATTGATGAAATCCACCAACCGTCAATTGCGAAGCGCACGAGCAAGATCACCTGTTCATCGGGGAAACGGTCGAGCGCTGCCTGCCAGTGCTGGTAACGCTGACGCAGCGGAACCAGAAGGTCAGGATTGATCGCAATCGCCGCCATCAGCCCTGCCGAGATGTCGAACTCATCCGGCGGGGGCTGCAGACTCGCCAGGACATATGCGCGCATCCACGCTTTGGGATCAGCATCGCTCCCAGGGAGGTAGGTTGCCAGGCGCTGTTCAAACTGCTCGATGTAATGATCAATCATTCCCGTGATCAGCGCTTCCTTGGACGGGAAATGGTAGAGCAAGCCGCCTTTGCTCACGCCAGCATGAGCGGCGACCGCCTCAAGCGTGAAGCTCTGCACGCCCTCTTGGGCGATCAACTGGCTGGCGGCCTTGAGCAGCAGAATTCGGGTTGGTGTAGATGTTCTGGTCATAACAAAACTATACCGTCCAGACGGTACAGTTGTCAAGCATCAAGCTGCGTTCCTGCTTCCTGGCCTGCTGCGCGCGTCAGCTCAGCAAGGCACATGTTCCCCATCTGCATCCAAAATCCGGCACAGTGGATTGCGCGCAATCCTGGCCATTGCCTCCCCCAACCTCGCGCTATAATCGAATGCATCGACTATACGGCTGCGAGGGAATGGCATGACGACACTGCCCGTCCGCGAGATGGTGCTGTACAAACATGGCGTAGGGTTTTTCGTGCGCGAGGGCGCGGTCAGCGGCGAGAATGTGGCGCTGACCTTCCGCCAGGACGAGGTGAACGACGCGCTCAAGAGCCTGGCGGTCTTCGACAAGAGCGGCGGGCAGGTGCTGGGCATCCACTACCAGACGCCGATGGATCGCGATGCACGGCTGGCGAGCAGTTCGATCCGCCTCTCGGACACGGCCAGCCTGCGCGATCTGCTGCGCGGCCTGCGCGGGCGCGTGGCGACCATCCAGGCGGAGATTTATCCAGAGACCGTTTCGCTATTCATGGGACGCGTAATCGGCCTGGACGAGGCGCAGACCGACGCACACGACGGCACGTGGCAGGCGCTGGTCTCGCTGCTGGCCGCTGACGGCACAGTACACGTCCTCGACCTGAATGACATTCGCACGGTGCAGATTCAGGACGAGCAGGCGGCGCGCGACCTGAGCTACTTCCTCGACACGAGCATGAGCGAGGACGACCGCCGGACAGTGAATGTGCGGCTGAGCGCGGGCGAGCATCAACTGGTGGTGTTCTATGTCGCGCCCTCGCCAACCTGGCGCGTGAGCTACCGTCTGGTAGCCGAGTCCGAGGCGGGCGGCGAAGGGGGCAAGGCGCTGCTGCAAGGCTGGGGTTTGTTCGACAACCGCCTGGAGGAAGACCTGGACGACGTGCGCGTGACATTGGTGGCCGGGCAGCCCATCTCGTTCATCTACGACCTGTACGCCTCGCGCATTCCGCAGCGGCCAACGGTGCAGGATGAAGCACGGGTCGCGCCTGATCCACTGGAACGAATAGCCGAGTATCGTTTCGAGGATGTTGTTCCTCAAGAGCGCCCTCGCGGGGAATTGATAAGACCAGCCTTAATGAAGGCCAAAGCGGAACAACCACGTATGGCTCCGCCAATGAAGCCGGAAGAAATCGCTGCGTCAACCCTCACAGCGATACAATCATCCGATATAGGTGAGCTGTTTCAGTACGTTGTTGCTAATCCAGTCTCGGTGAAACGCGGTGAGTCATCTCTCATACCTATTATAGGAACTACACTACCTTACCGTCGTGAGTTGCTGTACAACCGCCAAAAGTTTCCCTCACACCCTGTAGCAACCATTCGCATCGAGAATATAACCGGATTAACCCTGGAACGTGGCCCCATCACCGTCATTGAAGATGGCAATTACATGGGTGAAGCCATCCTGCCATTTACAAAAACAGATGGTCAGTTTTACCTGCCGTTCGCGGTAGAGCTAGGTGTACAGGTTGTGGAGCAGTTTAAGAGTGCGACAGAAACGGCGAGTCTGGTGATCAAGGACGCCTACTTCATATTCGAGCAGTATGAAACTTCAACGCTCCTTTTCAAGATAGACAATACGCTCAGTAAACCAGCTATCATCACTTTAGAGGAAAACATCCTGCCCCAGTGGACACTATTTGAGACACCAAATCCGGATGCTGAAACTACGACAGAGCAGCGTTGGCGCGTCCCTGTTGATGCACGATCTCGAACCGAATTCACAATCAAGCGGCGTTATCGTCATCATAAACGCGAAGAAGTCCGTAAAGTGGAGTATCGCAGACTCCAGGAGTTTGCTCAGAAGCGCTGGCTCGCTGATGAGGTACTCCAGCAGCTTCAAACGATGTTAGACACACTTGGGCAGATTGAGTCATATCAGCAATCACAGGTCAAGTTGGAAAAAGAACGCAAAACTCTCTATGACAAGCAGGAGCAGACGCGGGCGAACCTGGGCGCGCTGACGGGCGGCGGGCAGGAGGCGGCGCTGCGCGGGCGGATGCTGACGCAGCTTGAGGCCAGCCAGAACCGCCTGGACGAGATCGAGCAGAGCATCGCGGCGTTGGGAGCACAGGTGGCGGCTGCCGAGGCGCGCGTGACGCAAATCCTGGCGGCGCTGGGGTAAAATGGTGCATAGTCGCAGTCAGAATGCGGGCAATAAGTTATGATTGGTGAACGCACGCACAACCTCGACATTGTGGCAACAGAC
>JAEUQX010000567.1 GCA_016788625.1 Anaerolineae bacterium | reverse complement strand
AGCCGGTCGAGCAGACTTTGCAGCGGATCGGCGAAAGTCTGCATGGCGATGGCCGAGGCGATCACCAGCAGCAGCAGGATCAGCAGCGGGAATGTCACGCCGCCGTTGATCAGCATGACCGCCGCCACCTGCCCGCCCAGCAGCAGCGCAGCCGCCGCCGCGTAAACCAGCGAGCGCAGCATATCCGGCAGCAGCGCTTCGCCTTCCTCGAAGGCGTCCAGCATGACGACCGCCAGCCCCAGCAGCGCCAGATCGACGCTGACCGCCAGCAGCACCACCTGTGGCGAGAGCCAGCCGAGCGGCAGCAGCAGCAGCCCCATGCCCAGCCCGAAGAACAGCGTGCCCACGCCGAGCAGCGCGGCAGGGCGCATCGGCAGCCCGGCGCGATACGCTCGCCAGCCTGTATAGAGCGCCGCCAGCCACAGCAGACCGATCAGCAGAGCGAGGAAAGGGTAAGCCGCGTGCGTCTCCGCCCCCAGGCCGAGCAGCGCCGCCAGCCCATAACCCGCCGCGACCAGCGCAGGCAGCACCTGATTGAACGGCTGACCGGGCCGCAGCGCCGCGCCCTCCGGCAGCAGATTGAGCGTCGCGCCCAGCCAGAAGACGGCGGGCAGCAGCAGCAGCGGCGTTTGCCAGCGCGCCAGCTCACCGGGCGCGTAGGGCATCAGCAGGTCAAGGCCGAGCGCCGCCGCGTAGCTCAGCAGCCCCAACCCGGCGAAACGCAGCGCGGGCTTGCGACTGTCTCGCGCCAGCAAGTAGCAGCCGAACCACAACGCGAAGGCGAACGTCAGGACGTAGAGCAGCAGCACGGCGTCAGCTTAATGCGTTGTGAATGTCATTGAGGTGCTGGTTGTACTCCTGCTGCGTGATCTCGCCCGACTTGAGTTTGGCATAGAGCACCTCGACGCGCTCACTGTAGGTCGCACCTGGCCCAGTCTCGCCCGGAAGGATGATGGGCACATCCGCCTTGCTGCCGGAAAAGCCGACGATCAGCAGCAGCGCCCCAATGACGACTGGCACGCCCACCGCGCCGAAGGTCAGCAGTGCCCAGGGGCCGCTCACATCACGCGCCTCGCCCGCGCTGTTGATACACGCCGCGCGCACACCGGAGCGGTCGGTAATGCGCGGGCCAACAAAGCGGAATTGTTCGCGGCTGAAGGTTTCGTCCGCGCCGCAGAAAAACGGCTGGAACCAGCCATCGATGGTCTTGTTATCCTGTGTAGACGGCAGCATTGGCAGAATGACCCACCCGATCAGTGCCACCACCGCCAGGATGATCAACCCAATTCCCGTAATACGCGCCATCGCAGCACCTCTGTGAGCATGGTTGAATACTATGTCAATGATAGCCAACCACGCCGCAGGTGGGTAGAACTTCACTACAATTCGGACGACGCTTCGCCAGGGGTCATGATCTGGAACGGCTGCACCCCTGCCATCAAGTCAGGTTCGTTTGCAATGAACGTCACCTCACCGCCGATACAGTCTGGCTGAGCAGCCTGACAGCTAAGATACCCGTCTTCATTACCGCGTTTCCAGCGCCTGCCACTGCCGTCCATGTGCGCCGCTGTAGGCCGAGGCGGGACGGATGATGCGGTTCAGACCGATCTGCTCGAAACCGTGCGCCGTCCAGCCTGCCAGCCTGCCGATGGCAAAGGTGGGGGTGAAGAGCGGGATGGGGATGTCCAGACCGTGCAGCACCAGCGCGGTGAAGTATTCGACATTGGTCTGAAGGTGGCGACCGGGCTTGTGTTCTTCCAGCACGCGCAGCGCGACCTGCTCGACATGCTGGGCGAGGCGGTAGAGGTCTTCCTTCTCGCTGCCGAGCATCATACGTTCGGCCTCAGCCTTCAGCACGTCGGCGCGTGGGTCGCGCACCTTGTAGACGCGGTGGCCGAAGCCCATCAGGCGCTCGCCGCGATTAAGTTTGTCCCACAGCACGCGCTCGGCGTTCTCCGGGCTGCCGATCTCGAATACGGTGTCCAGCGCCGGGCCGGGCGCGCCGCCGTGCGCGGGGCCCTTGAGCGCGCCGACCGCGCCAACGACCGCCGAAATCATGTCCGACTGTGTGGAGATGATCACGCGCGCCGTGAAAGTCGAGGCATTGAAGCCGTGATCGCTGACGGTGTTGAGGTAGGTGCTTAGCCCGCGCACCTGCTGTGCCGTTGGGGCGCTGCCAGTCATCATATATAGATAGTTAGCAGCCGTATCCAGGTCGGGGTGGGGGGCAATAGGCTCGTGGCCGTTCAGCAGCCGCCAGTAGGCCGCGACGATGCCTGGGAACGCCGCGAGCAGCAGCAGCGCGTCGCCCTCGTGCGTGCCATCCGAGTGAATGCTGAGGGTGTCGGCGGCCATGCGCAGCGCATCAATGGGCGCGACCTTTTGCTCGGCAGCCTGACGCAGCAGCCCCAGCGTCGCGGCGGGCAACGCGCGGCGTGGGCGCAGTGCCGCGCGCAGTTCGGCAAGCTGCGTGCGCTTGGGCAGGGCGTCGTGCCAGAGCAGATGAACGACTTCCTCGAATTCGGCGTAGGGCGCCAGATCTTCCAACAAAAACCCGGCGATGATCAGTTCGCCTTTCTGTCCATCGACATGACTGAGGCGCGTTTCCGAGGCGATGACGCCTTCCAGGCCGGGCTTGATGGGGGATGTTGCGAGCATGGTGAGATTTCTCCAGAGAGACTTGCACAAAACTGAACAATTGATTACAGTGTAAATATGTTGATCAACATGTGTCAATCTTGATTACATAATCAATATATCCGCAAAGGTTTTTCGCCATGTCGAAGTCACGCTACCTGAGCGCGCAGGAAGCCGCCGCCGAACTGGGCATCAGCCTCGCCACGCTCTACGCCTACGTCAGCCGGGGGCTGCTGCGCTCGGAAGAAGGTGACGACAGCCGACGCACCCGACGTTACCTGGCCGAAGATGTCGAGCGGCTGAAGGCGCGCAAGGAGGGACGGCGCAGCCCGGAAGACGCGGTGGAAGCCAGCCTGCATTTCGGCCTGCCCGTGCTGGAATCAGCCATCACACTGATCGACCGGGGCAAGCTGTACTATCGCGGGCACGACGCGACGCGCCTGGCCGAGGCCGCCAGCGTTGAGCAGGTGGCAGGGCTGATCTGGACAGGTCACATGGAGCAGGGCGGGGCGTTATTCACGACGGCTCAGCACCCCGCAGCGGCGCGCGTCCGGCAGGCGCAGGCGCTGTTGGTTGATCTTCGAGCGATAGACCGCTTCTGTGTCGCGCTGCCGTTAGCGGCATCTGTTGACCTGGCGGCCTACGATCTACGCCCCGCCGCGGTGACGGCGGCGGGCGCGCGCATCCTGACGCTGCTGGTGCAGTTGGCGGGCGATGAGAAGACCGGTGGTGACGGAGTGGCCGCGCGGCTGGCGGCAGGGTGGGGTGTGAATGACCCGGATGCGGGGCGACTGATTAGCGCGGCGCTGATTCTGTGCGCCGACCACGAGCTGAACATCTCCGCATTCACGGCGCGTGTAGTAGCCTCTGGCGGGGCGACGCCGTATCAGGTGGTCAGCGCCGGGCTGGCCGCGCTGCAAGGCTACAAGCACGGCGGGCATACCGCACGGGTGGAGGCGCTGCTGCGCGAGATCAAGCAACCATCCAATGCACGGGCTGTGCTGGTAGAACGGTTAAAGCGCGGCGAGGCGCTGCCGGGTTTCGGGCACACGCTTTACCCGGATGGCGACCCCCGCGCGGCGTATTTACTGGAACGCCTCAGCCAGTATGCGCCGCGTTCGGAGGTGCTGCGGCTGGCGCAGGCCGTGTGCAGTGAAGCAGAAACACTGTTCGGGCAACACCCGACGATTGACCTGGCGCTGGTCACGTTAGCCGGGGCGCTGCGGCTGCCAGATGGGGCGGCGCTTGCAGTGTTCGCCATCGGGCGCACCATCGGCTGGATTGGGCACGCGCTGGAGCAGTACGCCGACGACAAGATGATTCGCCCCCGCGCGCGCTATGTGGGCAAGCAGGGGAGTGACACTGCGTTGTAGGACTCTACACATCAACCGAAATGGCGAATCTGTGACGTTTATAGAGACAAGGTGTGTATCACGTCGTCACAACCACAGATCTATAGTTTTATGAGTCGCAATCATGCTTGAGGCGCGGATAGCAGCCCGCCACCCCATCACATCATCTTATCCAGCAGCTCCTTGCGCTTCTGCTGAAATTCTTGTTCGGTGATCAGTCCCACGTCACGCGCCTCTTGCAGTTCCTTCAGGCGCTGCGTCAACGTGGGGTTGTTCGTCGTGCGGACGGGCGTCTGCGCCGGGGGCATGTTGAAACCCGTCGCCTTCAACACCTGGTTGAAATCTGTGGTTGAGGCAACCAGGCTACGCCGTGTCGCGCGGCTCACGCCGACGATGAACAGCGTTAGGCCGATGAGAAACGGCGCGGTGAAAGCGACAGCGCTCAACAGCATCCACTGCCCGGTCACGTCGCGTTCACGGTTGTCGCTGTCCAGGCATGTCACATCCATGCTGAAGCTGGTCTCGCCGGGGCGGTAGCTGCTGCTGTAGAGGTCACGGCGCAGCGTCTCGCCGGAATTGCAGAGCAGCGGTTGCAGCGCGGCATCAATCGCCTGAGTGTCCGCCGTGAAGGGCAGAACGGGCAGGACGACCAGACCACAAAGGGCAACCATCCCCAGAATCAGCAGCAAACACCCTAGACGCGCCATCGCAGCATCCCCCATCAAATCAACCTAAACACACTCCTGCGATTATACATGAGTCTTCCTGTTGCAACTGCCATGACCATGCCTGCGTAAAGAGTGGTAAGTACTATGCTATTGAGGAGACGTGTATTATGTACGATAAGCCGAAGGGAAAACGCAAAGATCGGCAGCCACTGCCCTGGTGGGCGCTGGCGTTGATCCTGCTGCTGGGGGCGGGCGTGCTGATTTGGGCAGTCGCGACGAATAGGCCCTCTGGTGTGAACGACTCGCTCGTCTCTGTGAATGATGAAGCGCTGTATGCCACCGCCACTTACGTGATCGAGCAGGCGACGGCGCAGGCTGCCGCAGCCGACATGGCGCAGACGCTGGCACCGGAGGCGATAGCAACTTTACAGGCCAATCTAAGCCCGATTCAGATGACAGCGACCTATATCGTTGAGCAAGCTACCGCGCAGGCTGTTCAACCGGGTTCGTGAGGTTCGCAAAGCTCTGCTACAATCTGTCAACAGTGACCCTGCATGGATGAAGAGGCTTCGAGATGCGCGCACGACTGTTGACTGGCATTGGAATGATGATGCTTTTGGTGACGGGGCTGACACGCCTTACGCTGGCGCAGCCCTCCGCCGCCTGCCCGGATACGCTGGCAGCGCGGCTGACACCGGGCGGCACGGGGCAGGTTAGTGCTGGGACCGCGCACGCCATCTATGAACATCCTACGCAGACCAGCGCCGTCGCCGGCGAGATGCAGGCTGGGGAAGCCTTCTATGTCTATTCCGGCCCAACCTGCGCGGAGGGGTTTTCCTGGTACTACGTATCCTCAGCTAGCGGGCTGACCGGATGGACAGTCGAGGCTGTTGACGATACCTATGTGCTAGAGCCAGTGATTAGCGTGCCTGCCGCTCCGGAGTCTACACGGTTCGAAGCAGGCGCGGTCAGCTTCCAGGGAGTCAGCCTCACCGTCGAACCGTCATTAGCAGGCAGCATCCTGGCTACGATTGTTGATTACGAAGACCCACAGCTCTCCGTTGCACTGCCCGTCGGCCTCGGTTTTTTCCTGATGACAGACACCGATCAAACCGAAGACGTACGCTCGCTGGTGATCAGTCCCGCGCTGGCCGTTGAATTGGCTTCACCAGATACGATCAGCACATTTCAGCAGCACCTGACGGAACGTTCCGACAGTCAACCACTGCTCGGCGGTACGCTAAGCGACTACACCTTCTTTGATGCTGAACTACTCATTGACGAACGCGGGCAGTACGTGGATTTTGCGAATGGCGCGGGTTGGCGTTCACTTCAGATAGCCAATCAGGAGTTGGATACGCTCGATTTCGCTGATCCCTACACCTTCAGCTACGTCTTCGTTGGGCTGACGAGCGACAGTCGCTATCTG
>JAEUQX010000464.1 GCA_016788625.1 Anaerolineae bacterium | reverse complement strand
CGCTTCGTTGATTGGTCGGACCCCGCCCTGGCATTTGACTTCGGCTACCCCGTTGAGGGTTACGAGTCACCCTGGGGACATGCGCAGTTCGTCTTCGAATACAATACTGCGCTGGTAGGCGAAGAGCCGCCGACGAGTTTTGAAGCGCTGGCCGAATGGGCTGCCGCGAATCCTGGCCTGTTCACCTATCCCGCTATCCCGGATTTCACAGGCAGCGTCTTCGTACGTCACGTCTTCTACTGGGTGGCAGGCGGCCCGGAACCGTTCCTGGGTGAATTCGATCAGGCCGTTTTTGACCAGTATGCGCCCATCGTTTGGGAATACTTGAACGCGCTGGAACCGAACCTGTGGCGCGCGGGCGAGACGTATCCTGATGCCGCGGTCATGCAGGATCTGCTGGCGAACCAGGAAGTTGCCTTCAACATGGGCTATGGCCCTGGCAACGCCGCCAACAATATCAATGAAGGTATCTATCCGGAAACGATCCGCACGTTCGTCCTCGACACTGGCACGATCTCGAACAACAACTTCGTCACCATCCCCTATAACGCGCCGAACCCTGCAGGCGCGATGGTCATCGCCAATTACATGCTGAGCGAAGAATTCCAGTTGAACATGACCGACCCGACCAAATGGGGTTGGCTGTCGCCGATACCGCCCAGCGTGTACTCGGAAGAATTCCAGGCTGCCGTGGCCACCTTCGAAAGCCATCCGGCGACTCTCAGCGCTGATGCACTGAACGCCGCCGCGCTGCCCGAACCGCCCGCCACCTGGGTCACTGCGATGGAGCAGGGCTGGATCGAGAACGTGCTGGAAAAGTAAATGCCATAACTGCAACGGGGTGCGCTCGTCCTGGGCGCGCCTCGCTGCCCTTCATCATGAAGTCAATTGCCCCGACACTGTAGCATAACTTACCTGAGCAGGAGACGTGATGCGCTGGCTGAGCTTGATGGAGAAGATACGCGCGCCGTTGATGGTATTCCCGGCGGTCGCACTCATTGTCCTGCTGTTTTTCGGCGGGTTAGTGGTTGGGTTAGGTCAGAGCCTCGGATATTTCCCGGCCATCGATTCTTTTGAACTGACGTTTCGCTACTATGGCGAAGTATTGAGCGACAATACATTCTTTGAGTCGCTCTGGCAGACTTTCCGCCTGGCGCTTCTCAGCACTGTGATGTCGTCCATCCTGGCAATCGCTATCGCACTGGTGCTGCGGAATACCTTCAGAGGCAGCCGCTTTTTCACGTTCCTGTTTCAGCTTTCGATCCCCATCCCGCATCTGGTCGCGGCGGCCGGTATCGTGCTGCTGGTCAGCCAGAGTGGTATCATCGCTCGTGCTGCCTATGCAGCCGGGCTGATTGATGCCCCGCGCGACTTCCCGGTGATGGTCTTCGACCGGGCTGGCACCGCCATTCAGCTCACCTACTTGTGGAAGGAAGTGCCGTTCATCGGCATTGTCGTGCTGGCGATATTGCAGGGCATCGGGCCGCAATACGAAGAGATTGCCCGCACCCTGGGCGCGAACGCCTGGCAGCGCTTCCGTTATGTGCTGCTGCCATTGATCATGCCGGGAGTACTCTCCACCTCGATCATCGTATTCGCCTACGTATTCGCCAGTTACGAAATACCGCTGCTTCTGGGGGTACGTCACCCAACGACGCTGCCAGTACTGGCGTTCCAAAGTTATCAAGACCCAGACTTGTCGCTGCGTCCGCAGGCGATGGCGATGAGTATCATCCTGACGCTCATCGCGGTTGTGCTTCTCGTGGCCTATAAACGACTGGCGCGCTACGCCGTGAATACCTGAGGAACAGCGATTATGCAAAAAACCATTCGTTGGGTCACGATGGCGGTGATCTTTGTCGTTGCCCTCGCTCCTATCCTGCCGCAGTTCGTGTGGTCGTTTTCACACCGCTGGCTGTTCCCCGCGCTTCTGCCTACGGAATGGAGCACCGAACCCTGGGACTATGTTCTTTCGCCGACCTCACGAGTTGGTGAGGGGTTCGCCAACAGCCTGTCGATTGCCGTCGTCGTCTCACTGCTCTCGATATTGGTCGGACTGCCAGCGGCGCGCGCGCTGGCGCTGCATCAGTTTCGTGGCAAAGTGGTGATCGAATGGCTGCTCATGGTGCCCATTATTGTGCCGGGCATTGTGGCGACAATGGGCATCCACCAGGTCTTCATCCGGCTGCATCTGACGGACTCGTTCATCGGCGTCTGCCTGGTTCACCTCATCCCGTGTATTCCCTACATGGTGCTGGTGATGTCCAGCGTCTTCGCCAACTATGGCACGGAACTGGAAGATACCGCGCGCACGCTTGGCGCGGGGCCGCTGGCCGTCTTCCGCTTCGTCACGCTGCCGGGCATCTTCTCCGGCCTGCTCGTCGCCACGATGTTCACTTTCCTGATCTCATGGGGACAGTACATCACAACGGTGCTGATCGGCGGTGGCACAATCATCACCCTGCCGATGGTGTTGTTTCCATTCATCAGCGGCACCAATTATTCGAACGCTGCCGCAATCAGTCTGATCTTCGTCGCGCCGGCAATTCTGGTGTTGATACTCACATCCCGCCAGCTTGGACGCGAGTCGGCAGTGATGGGAGGATTTGGCAAACTATGACACATGTTGTTCTGCGCGATCTCACGCGCCGTTTTGGGGGCGTGACTGCCGTTGATCGCCTCAGCCTGGAGATCAATTCCGGCGAACTGGTTGCCTTCCTGGGGCCGTCTGGCTGTGGCAAAACCACCACGCTGCGCATGATCACCGGGCTGCTGCTGCCCACTTCCGGCGATGTTCTGTTCGATAACAAGTCGATGATCACTGTGCCAACCGAGAAACGCGGCGCGGTGATGGTCTTCCAGAAGCACCTGCTGTTCCCCACGATGACCGTTGGTCAGAACGTCGGTTTCGGGCTGCGGATGCAGGGCGTCGAGAAGCGCGAGATGCAGCGTCGCGTGGACGAGATGCTGGAGCTGGTCAAGCTGCCCGGCTTCGCCAACCGCCGCGCCCACGAACTTTCTGGCGGCCAGCAGCAGCGTGTGGCGCTGGCCCGTGCGCTGGTCGTGCGCCCCAAAGTGCTGCTGCTCGACGAACCGTTGGCAAACCTGGACGCGAATCTACGCCTGGAAATGCGCGAACTGATTCGCAATATTCAGCGAGAGATGAGCATCACCACCGTATTCGTGACGCACGACCAGGAAGAAGCAGTCATGCTGGCCGACCGCATTGCGCTGATGTTCGACGGGTTACTCCAGCAGTACGCTCAGCCGCAGGATTTCTACCAACGGCCTACGTCTGCGCGCGTCGCGCACTTCTTCCGCAACGACAACCTGTTGGCGGGGATACGGCGCGGCGCACAGGTCGAAACCGCCCTGGGCACGCTGGAAGTTGATGCTGACCGCACTCAGCAGCCGGATGGCAAGGTGCTTGTTACGGTTCGCCCGGAGGACGTGCGGCTGATGCCAAATCCCGATGAGGGCAACTGCGTTGAGGCCAAGGTGCTGCTGCAAGTCTACATGGGCACGCACACGCAGGTGCAGCTCGACCTGGCCGGGCACACCTGGATGGTACACAGCCCTGCACATTTCCAGGCGCAGGTCGGCCAGACGATCACCGTCCAGCTGCCCCGGTCTAATATCTGGCTGCTGCCAGAGAGCGCATCATGACGGGCAATTCGCTGCAAGCATCGCTGCTGTATAAGAAGGTCTACGGCTGTATGCTCGGCGGCGCGATTGGCGACGCGCTCGGCGGCCCGGTCGAATTGTGGACGACCGAGAAGATCCGCGAGACTTACGGCAACCTTGACCGCTTCGTGCCCTATGACCGCGCCCCCAGCCATCATGGACAATTCCGCAGTGAGTCGGGTGTCTATACCGATGATACGCGCCTGAAACACCTGCTTTGCCAGGCGATATTCAACGCGGGCGGCAAACCGCGCCCCGGCGATGTCGGTCATCTGCTGGCGCAGGCGTACCACAGCGCGCCGGATGACCTGCATCAGGGCTTCGTGGAAGAATATTATCTTAAGGCGATTTGGGGGCGTGACAAGGTTATCTTCAGCGGCGAGCCGACCAACGGCGCGATTATGGCGAACTCCCCGCTGGGGCTGATCTGCGCCTGCCGACCGGACGAGGCCTATCAACTGGGTTTCGACTTAGCCTTCTTCACCGATGGACACGCCAAGACAGCGGCTGCCATGCTCGTCGCCGCGATTGCCGAAGCGATGCGCCCGAACGCTGCCGTTGACAGCATCATCGAAGCGGCGCGAACGGCGCATCTGCGCTTCGCCCGCCGCCGCGAAGGTGATCACTGGCATCACACGCCCTGGCGCTACGACCCCAATCTAAAGTTCCTCGATCAGGCGCTGGAGATTGCCCGCCGTGAACGCGATGTCTTCGCCATCCGCGAGCCGCTGATGAACCTGCTCGAATGGGGACATCTGTTCTCCGAGTCCGTGCATACCCTGGTGGTAGCGCTCTCGATGTTCGTCGCTGCGGATGGTGATCTGCGCCAGTCGATCATCGGCGCGGTGATGTATGGCCGCGATAAGGACAGCTACGCCAGCGTGGTCGGCGCGCTGGCCGGAGCATTTCATGGCGCGGACGCCATTCCGCCGGAGTGGAGTCAGCCCGTACTGGCAGCCAATCCCGACCCGGATATGCAGACCTATGCGCTGCGCCTGACCGAACTCATCGCGGCGGATTACCGCCAGCTTCAAGCGAACCTGACTGATCTCGGTGCGTTGATTTGATGCGTGCAAATAAGGACTAACTTCCATGCCAACCTTTCCGCAGCTTTCCGATGAGGCCATGCGCCGGATGCTCGAACCCGCGAGCGCGCCAATGCGCCTCATTATTGACACGGACACGCACAATGAAATTGATGACCAGTTCACAATAGCCTGGGCGCTGATGTCGCAGGATAAGCTGGAAATCGAGGGCGTGTGCGCCGAACCGTACTCGTTCCGCCATCACCGCGAGCCGATGATCGCGGCATATGACCAGCTCAAGCTAAACCCCCAGGCCATGCTGAGTGGGGAAATGGCGGCCATGCGCCGCTTTGCGCTCAATCACCTCCAGGCAGGCACAGACCCGCGCACGCTGCGCTTTGTCGATCCTGACGAGGGCATGGAATTGAGCTACCAGGAGATCATCAAGGTCTTCGATCTGATGGATGCGCCGTCAGCGGGCAAGGTCTTTCGTGGTTCGCCGGGCTACCTTACATCACTGGATGCGCCGATCCGGTCGGATGCCGCCAAGTTCATCGTTGAACGAGCGCTGGCACAGGACGAGCGTCCTCTGTATATTGCCGCAATTGGCTGCCTGACGAACATCGCCTCCGCGCTGCTGATGGCACCGGAGATCGCCTCGCGTATCGTTGTGCTGTGGACATCAACTTACCCCTCGTTCGTCAATCTCAATCACGCGCCCTCGCTCAATCTCGTACAGGACGTGCTGGCCTCGAAGCTGATCTACGACTGCGGCGTACCGCTGGTCTTCCTGCCGGGCTATTACATCGGCGAACAACTCAAGCTCTCGCTGGCCGACGTGGAAACCTATGTGCGTGGCAAGGGCAAGATCGGCGATTACCTCTATCATCTGTATACCCATAACCCGGTGCACACGCTGTTTGGCATCAACGACCATTACGCCCGCACCTGGGTGATCTGGGATCTGATCGACATCGCCTGGCTGCTTCAGCCAGAGTGGGTGCCCTCGCAGCTTGTGCGCGCCCCGCACCTGACCGATGACCTGTATTGGGCGGCGGAACGCAACCCGCATCTGATGCGCGAAGCCTATGGGCTGGATCGTGATGCAATCTTCCGTGATTTCTTCCGCAAGCTGGAAGGCACGCCATGAAGCTGCGAATGCCCTATTTCCCGATAGGTTCAAGCTACTATCCGCCCATGCATGAAGCGAAAGACTGGGCGCGCGACCTTGATAACATGCAAAGCGCTGGTCTGACCCTGATCCGTTCAGCGGAACTGATCACCAGTTGGGACTTTATTGAGGCACGCAGAGGCGAACCAGAGTGGGCGTGGCTGGATCAGCTCTTTGAGATGGCAGCAACACGCGGCATCCAGATCGTGTTGGGCACAGGCTCGTGCAATCCGCCCATCTGGATGCTGGAACATTACCCGGATTTACAGCGTGTCTCCCGCGAGGGCATGAAATATCCTATCAGTACGGTCTGGAGCTGGGCATGTGTGAACCATCCCGGACTCCGCAGCGAACTCGCCCGCTACCTGACACTGCTGCTGGAGCGGTACGGTGACCACGCGGCCTTGTTCTGCTGGCAGATTGATAACCAACTCGGCCAGGGGAATGCCTTTACGGAGACCGAACACGGGCATCCTCGGCGTTACGGCTACTGGTGCTACTGTGACCACTGCGCGCGTCTTTTCCGCGAGTACCTGCGCGAGAAGTACCAGTCTATCGATGCGCTCAATGTCGCCTGGACGTGGGATCCGACCCACTATCGGTATACGGATTGGTATCAGATTCAGCCACCGCGTTCCATGCCTGCCGAATGGGGCAACAACACAGGTTGGCTGGATTACCGTCTGTTCAATCATGCCTCGCTTGCCAGCTATGTTCAGTTTCAGCATGATCTGATCAAGAACGTTGACCCTGACCAGATCACGATGCACAACCTGTATAGCTGTCTGCGCCCTGACCTGGGGGCGCGCAACGAGCCGAATCACTGGCAGATCGGCGGTATCCCGGACATCATCGGCCATGATATTTATCCATCGGAAAACAACTTCCGCAAAGACCCATCCTACAGCTCCTGGTTCTTCGACTTCGCCTACTCGGTCGCACAGCACAACGACAGGACGATGTGGGTGCCCGAACTGGAAAGCGGCCCCATTGGCGGTTTCTCGGCGGGGCCGAACTTCGCAACTGGCCCGCTGGACATCAAGCGTTTCAACATCGCCTGCATCGGGCACGGCGCGAAGTGTATGCTCTACCAGGGCTATCGTGATTGGAACTGCATTCCGCTCACCTGGGGGGCACTGGTGGACTTTCATGGCGAACCCACTGCACGCTACCATGCTGCGGCTGAAGTCTGCCGTGTCGTGAAATCGGAAGAAGAGTTTTTCCTGGATGCGCTGCCGCCCCAGGCACAAATCGCCCTCTATCACACACACGAGAACGTGATCGTGTTGGACGGGCAGGGCAACGAGTCCTTTCTCTACCGGGCACTGCGTGGCGCACACACGGCGTTGTGGGAAGCTGGTTACACACTGCAATTTGTCGAACCGCGTTTCCTGGGCCGCCCCAGCGCCGATTACAGGGTGCTGCTGCTGCCCTTCGTGATGCATTTGCCCCAGGAACACGCAGAACGGATCGCGGATTTCGTCGAAGCGGGTGGTACTGTAATCGGCTGTGCCAAGCTGGGGCATGTTGACGGCAGAGCCTGGGTCTGGAACGACCGCCCCGGTGCAGGACTGACCACGCTGTTCGGCGCGAAAGAATCGCACATCGAAGTATTCCGCGAGCCTCACCACAAGATCACGCTGCAAGTCGAGCGCGGTAACCCACTGTATGCCGGAATTGATTCTGAGACGATCACAGGCTGTTGGCATCGCCAGGAGTTTGATCTTCAGCCGGATGTCGAGGTGCTGGCACGTTTTGTGGATGGTGCGCCCGCCATCATCCGCCGTCAGCACGGCGCGGGGCAGGCTATTCTGATGGCAACACATCTGGATATCGCCTACTGGGAATACCGCGACCCGGCGTTGCGGCAGCTCCTGGATAATCTCATGCACATGTGTGGCGTAACGCAGGATGTGCTTGTAAGCGGCAGGGAAGTTGCGTATCTGCGCGCGCGGGTGGACGCGCACCTGCTCAGCCACGAAGGGCGTTATGCCGTGCTGGTGAACAACGAGGGAGATCAGCCCGTCGAAGTGACAATCACGATTCCGGCAGCCCGGCAGGTTGCGACGGCGCGTGAGTTATTCAGCGGCGTAGCGCTGGCGCTGTCGTCGGAAGAGGGTGTGCGCTTTACGGTCTATTTGCCTGCCGAAGATGGCGTAATTGTCATGTTGGACTAGGATGCTCAAGATGGCAACCTTCCGCTCGATAATGGATGTGACTGCCGAGGAGTGGCTGGCGGCGATGAAGCTCGCGCCTGAAGACGTGCCCGATGCCGTGATCGTCGAAGGCACCTGGTGGCGGCAGCAGCGCACCGACTGGCGCTTGAGCTATCTCAGCGATGTGCGCGAACTGGAATTCCCCGATATTTTCTGGGGGCGCTGGCGCGATAAGAAGATCGCCTTCTGCTGCGCTTATGGCGCGGCACGCACGGTCGAGATTATCCACCTATTCGGCGTGTTAGGCACTAAACTGGCTGTGCAGATCGGCACCTGCGGCGGGTTGCAAGCGCACCTCGCGCCCGGCGACATCATCCTGCCGGAGGTGGTGCTGTGCCGCGAAGGGGTGGCCCACATGTACGGCGCGCACGACGCGGTGCTGGCATCCAGCGCGTGGGTCGAGCGAGCCGAGGCACTGCTACGGGCGCGCGGCCACACGACCTATCGCGGGACGCACGTCACCTGGACATCGCTGTTCACCGAGACGCCGCAGATGATGGAAGCGTGGCATCGCGCCGGGGTTCTTTCGGTCGAGATGGAGACTGCTACGACGCTTGCCGTCGCACAGTATTTCAAGATGGCAGCCGTTTCACTGGTCGTGGTCTGGGATGATCTCACGCGCGGCAGGCGCTTCCTTGACCCGCTGCCCCCCGGCGGGTTGGATGCGCTCAACCGCAGCAATGCCGCCGTCTATGAAGTGGCGTTGGCGCTGGCAGAACAGGTGTAGAGTGCGATGACAGGCACAAACTTTCCCTCAAACTACGTCGAAATCCTGCCGGAAGTCCGCGCGTTCTTGCAGTCCGATCTGAAGCTGCATATCGGCGGGCGCTGGCTGCCCCCGATCAGCGGTGCGGCCTTCGAAACATTCGACCCGTCAACAGGCCGTCTGCTCGCCCATGCGCCATCTGCGCAGGCCGACGATGTGGACGCCGCCGTGCGCGCAGCCAGGGCAACCTTCGACAGCGGTGCCTGGCATCTCAAACTGACGCCTTCCGAACGTGGGCGCTTGATCTGGCGGCTGGCCGAGCTGATCGAGGCGCACGCCCCGGTGCTGGCACAGCTCGATGCGCTGGATAACGGCAAACCCGTGACGAAAGCGCAAAATGTCGATGTCCCGCTCTCGGCAGAACACTTCCGCTACTATGCAGGCTGGACGACCAAGATCGAAGGCGCGACCATCCCGGTCAGCACGTCCGGCATGTTCAACTACACCGTGCGCGAACCCGTTGGTGTGTGCGGGCTGATCGTCCCCTGGAACTACCCGCTACTGATGGCTGCCTGGAAGATTGCGCCCGCGTTGGCGGCTGGCAACTGCATCATCCTGAAGCCCGCTGAACAAACACCGTTGAGCGCCCTGTACCTGGCGCGGCTGTTCGAAGAAGCGGGTTTCCCACCCGGCGTGTTCAACGTGCTGACCGGATATGGCGAAACGGCGGGTGCTGCGCTGGTGGCACACCCCGGCGTGAACAAAATCGGCTTCACCGGCAGTGCCAGCGTCGCCCGGACGATTTTGCGGAACTCGGCGGATACGCTCAAGCGCGTCTCGCTGGAACTGGGAGGCAAAAGCCCGAACATCATCTTCGCGGATGCTGATATGGAGCAGGCCGTCGTCGGGGCAACCTGGGCGATATTCGGCAACAACGGGCAGTCCTGCACCGCTGGCTCGCGTCTGTATATTCAGCGCAGCATTTTCGAGCGCGTGCTGACGGGCATGAGTGACCAGGCGGCAAAAATCCGCGTCGGCATGGGGATGCAGAAAGACCAGCCCGATCTGGGGCCAGTCGTCAGTCAGGAACAGCTCAGCACCGTGTTGGGTTACATCGAAGATGGGCGTGGCAGCGGGGGCGAGACGGTTATTGGTGGTCAGCGCATCGGTGGCAGCTTATCCAATGGCTATTTCATCGAGCCGACTATTTTTACGCAGGTACAGGACAGCATGAAGATCGCCCGTGAGGAAATCTTCGGCCCGGTCGTCTGCGCGATGCCCTTCGATGACGCCGATGACGTGCTGCGCCGCGCCAACGAGACGCCCTACGGCCTGGCGGCGGGGCTGTGGACGCGTGACCTGCAAACCGCACACCGTTTCGCCGCGCGAATGCAGGCTGGCACGATCTGGGTCAACACTTGGGGCGATACCGACGCCGCCTCGCCCTTCGGCGGTTATAAGCAGAGTGGGCATGGCCGCGAGATGGGCAAAGAAGCTATCGATCTCTACAGTGAAGTCAAAAGCGTCTGGATTCGAGTGGGGTGAACATGCGCGAGATCAGCATCGGCAAGTATCGCGGCATCCAGCGTGCCAGCTCCCCGGCGGGGCATTTCAACATCCTGGCAATCGATCATCACGATGCGCTGCGCCGCGTCCTCAACGCCAGCGCACCAGAGACGATCACCGATTCGGAGATGGTCGCCTTCAAAAGCCAGGTCATCCGCGCACTGGCATCAGAGGTCACAGCCTTCCTGCTCGATCCGCTCTACAGCGCGGCACAATCCATCGCCAGCGCTGGTCTGGCACAGGCCGCGATGCTGGTCGAGATGGAACAGGCGGGTTATGCCATGCAGCCGCTGCCGTTGCTCACCGAATTATGGCCGGGATGGAATGCGAGTAAGATCAAACGCATGGGCGCGGACGGCGTCAAGCTGTTCTACTACTACAACTGCGACGACGCCACGCGCGCGGCGCAGCAGGATGCCCTGCTAACGAGCATTGCCGCGGACTGTGCGGCCTACGACATTCCGTTTTATGCCGAGCCAATCCTCTACCCACTGGCCGCTGATGATGGCGACCATCAGGCGCGCTTCACCGAGCGCGTGATCACCGCCGCACAGCGCGCCGAGTCGTTAGGCGCGGACATCCTCAAGATCGAGTTCCCGCTGCACCCCACACACTGGCATGATACAGCCGCCATGCGCACCGCTTGTGAGGCGCTGACCGCCGCGACGACCGTCCCCTGGGTGCTGCTCAGCGCGGGGGTGGACTTCGAGCGCTTCTGCCAGCAGGTCGAGATCGCCTGCGCCGCCGGAGCATCGGGCGTCATTGCCGGGCGCGCCGTGTGGGGCGAGGCGGCGCAGATCAGCGACCCCGCTGCCCGCGAAGATTGGCTGCAAACGACCGGGCGCGAACGAATGAGCAGGTTGGCCTCGCTGGTACAAACGGGTATGCCCTGGACGCAGCGCCTGTCTCCACCACCCATTTCAACGGTGTGGTATCAGGACTACGAGGGACTGCCGCGATGATGCGCGTCCCGGTGATTGCTGGCGTCGGCATGACGCGCTTCGCCTCCGAACGGTTGGACTGCAACGCGCGTGACCTCTTGGCCGAGGCAGTGCTGGCGCTGCTGGCGGATACCGGAATGTCCGACCTCAAGGCCGTGCAGCATGGCCTGTGCAGCTACGAGAGCGATCACTTCAACCGGCAGATGACCCTGGCCGCTATCCTGCACGACCAGATCGGCCTGCTGCCCACACCGACCGTGCGCGTCGAAGGCGGCGGCGCGACAGGTGCGCTGGCGCTGCGTACTGCCTGGGCGTATGTGCAAAGCGGATTATGCGACTCGATCCTGGTCTATGGCGTTGAGACGAATGGGCGCGGCGTTTCGTCGCAGACCGCCAACCAACTGTTCGCGCTCTCGGCGGACTTCGACTGGGAGATGATGATCGGCGGCACCTACACGGGCTTTTATGCCGCGATGATGCGCGCCCACATGCAGCAGTTCGGCACAACCCCAGAGCAGTTCGCACACGTCGCCGTCCGCAACCGCCGCAATGCCGGGTTTAACCCCTTGGCGCAGAAGCCGATGGACATCACGACTGCCGACGTGCTGGCCTCACGCCCGGTGGCCGAGCCATACCGCCTGCTCGATTGCAGCCTGCTCAGCGATGGCGCGGCGGTCATCCTGCTGGCGACCGAGGACTGGGCACGCGCGAACACACCCCGTTTCGCCCAACGTCCGGTAGTCTGCTTCACAGCGACGGGCTGCGGCACAGATACCATGCGCCTGGGCGACCGTTACCCGCACATCACCAACTTCCGCGCCAAGCGCGCCGCCGCGCAGCAGGCTTACCAGATGGCGGGCATCACCAACCCGCTCGACCAGATTGATGTCGCGGAACTCTACGACAGTTACAGCGGCGTGGAGATTCAGGCGGTTGAAGACCTCGGCTTTGTGGCGGAAGGCACGGGCGGCGCGAGCATCGCCAGTGGTATGTTCGACCTGGGCGGAGTGCTGCCCGTCAATACCAGCGGCGGCTTGCTGGGGCGCGGCGCACCCGTTGGCGCGACGGGCATCGCTCAGGCCATCGAGATTGCCTTGCAGCTCTGGGGCGAGGCCGATCCCCGACGGCAGGTGGCGGGCGCGCGGCGCGGCTTGACCGATACGCACGCCGGAATCGCCACCATTTCAGTTGTGAACATCTTTGAGCGGCGGGACTGATGATGCCAGACGTGACCAGCAAGAAGGATGTGCAGAATCTGCCAGCCGTTGAGGGCGATGTCTGGGCGGACTTCCGCCAGGTCGAACGGCTGACGCTCGCACTCACACAGAGCTACACGCATACGCTCGGCAAGTACTCGCGCTTCTTCATCGAACTGGAAAACAGGCGTTTCATGGCGACGCACTGCGGCGGCTGTGGTAAGGTCTGTGCGCCGCCGCGACCGCTCTGCCCGGAATGCCTGAAAGCGACGAACTGGATCGAACTGCCAGGGACGGGCACGCTGGAGACGTTCTCTGTGCTGCACTTCTCGCCGGGCAGCAATGCCGATGTCGCCGCGCTGCCAACGCCGTACATCTTCGCCTACGTGCTGCTCGACGGCGCATCCACCCTGTTCCCACACCTGCTGCGCGCGCCGCTGGAACAGATAAGCCTGGGGATGCGCGTGCGTGTGGCGTTTAGCGATCATCCTGTCGAGCATCCCATCCACCTCATGTACTTCGTTCCCCTGGAGTAACCGCATGTCCGTGCGTAAGAAGAAACTGATCAATCAGCGCGAGACGATCCTGCGCGATATGCTGCAAGGTCTCGCCAGCGCTTATCCTGAAGTCGTGCGCCTGACCGACGATGGCCTGATCGTGCGGGCACAGCCCAAAGCGGCGGGTAAGGTCGGGCTGGTGATTGGCAACGGCAGCGGCCACGAACCCGCCATGATCGGCCTGGTGGGTGAGGGATTATTCGATGTCAACATTCCGGGCGAAATCTTCACCGCGCCGGGACCCGATCGCATCGTCGCGGGAATCAAAGCGGCGGAACGCGGGGCAGGCGTGCTGCTGTGCGTCTCGCATCACGCGGGCGACCTGATGAACGCCGAGATGGCGCTGGAACTCTGCCAACTCGAAGGTCTTGATAATGTCGAAATGGTTGTGCTGTACGACGACATTTCCAGCGCGCCGAAGGGCAGCGAATCCGAACGGCGCGGCACGGCTGGCTTGTTCTTCGTGTGGAAGATGCTCGGCGCGTATGCCGAGACGGGCGCATCGCTGGCGGAGTGCAAGCGCATGGCCGAGCGCATCCGCGATAATACACGCACGCTGGCGGTCGCACTGACCTCCTGCGCCAGCCCGATCACGGGGGCTGCGATGTTCGAGATGCCTGATGACGAGATGGAAATCGGCATGGGGGTGCATGGCGAGGTCGGCCTGGGACGGCATAAGCTGCTGAGCGCCGACGCGACGATTGATCTGATGCTGCCACGCCTCCTGGAAGACCTGCCAATTAATGCGGGTGACGAGGTGCTGGTGCTGCTGAACAACAGCGGCAGCATGACGTTGATGGAGCTGTATATCCTGCACCGCCGTGTGGCCGAACGTCTGGCACAGGCTGGCGTGCGGCGTTACAAGTCTTGGATTGGCCCTTATGCCACCACGCAGGAAATGGCCGGATTTGCGCTCTCGCTGTGCCGCGTGGATGCTGAACTCAAGCGGCTGTGGGATGCGCCCTGCAACGGCGCGTTCCTTAAGGGGGTCTGAGCGATGACCGACAGCATGAACGGCGCTGACTTCGCCGCGCTCATTCAGGCGCTCAATGCAGCGATGGCGGCTGCGAAGGCTGAACTCAACGCGCTTGACTCGGCATTAGGCGATGGCGATCACGGCGAGGCGTTGGCCGCGGCTTTTGCCGAAGCAGACGAGAAGGCGCGGGCACTGGACAAGCCAACGCCCACATCCGTGCTGCAAGTGACGGCGCAAGCGCTGCTCAACCGGATGGGCGGCGCGTCCGGCGCGTTGTATGGCACGCTGTTCCTGCGAATGAGCAGCGCCTTCAAAGATCGTGACGATGTGACTTGTTCCGATTGGAGCGCGGCGCTGGATGCCGGGTTAGCTGGCGTGCAGGCGCGCGGCAAAGCCTCTCCCGGCGACAAGACAATGGTTGATGCGCTCGCTCCCGCGGTCGATGCTTTTAAGGCGGGCGCTGATCTCGCTGCCGGGTTTGCGGCGGCACGGGCAGCAGCAGCGGCAGGCGCGGCGCAAACAGAGCGGATGGTCGCCAAATTCGGGCGGGCAAAGTTCGCGGGCGAGCGCGCTATCGGTCATGTTGATGCAGGCGCGCGCTCGATGGCACTGGTGTTTGAAACGTTGGACGAATACTGGAAAGGTCGCGAGCATGGTGAAACATAAGCTGCGCGTTGGCTATGTGGGGACATCCATCGCCAGTTACTTCGCGAGCGAGTATCGCCAGCGTGAGCGCGCCATCGCCGGGCTGGAAACGCTGGCACAGGAGTGGAATTTCGAACTGGTCGCCATCGCCGATGAGGTCATGAGCGTTGAGGCTGCTGAACAGGCCGCCGAACGCCTGAAAGCTGCCGAGGTTGACTACCTGCTGTTGCAAACTGCGGGATGCAGCATCGGTGAACAAATTCTGCCGCTGGCGCGTGTTGCACCGCGCATGGGGTTATGGGCGACGCCGGAACCGCACCCCGATGGCGACATCAAACTGCACTCGTTCGTCTCCATGAGTCACTTCGCCAGCATCCTGACGCAGGCCTTGAAGGACGAACACATCCCCTTCAAGTGGTTCTACGGCCATGTCGAGAGCGAAGCGTTTCAGCGACCGTTTGGCATCACCATCCGCGCGTTGACCGCTGTGAAGAATATGCAGCGCGCGCGCATTGGCTGGTTCGGCGGGCTGGCACCGGGCTTCATCAACATGCAGTTTGAACCAGCGCGGCTGCGGGAACACCTGGGCGTGGACATCGCAGCGCATGAATTGGGCGAGCTGATCGACCGGGCGAAGGGCTACGCCCCGGAAACTGCTGCCGCCGCTGCCCGCGATATTTATGCTGCTGCCCGTTCCGTCCGCGTGAGCGAGTCCGCCGCCTTCGACCGCGTAACGCGCCTGTATCTGGCGATGCGTGACATGGCGCGCGAACACGGCTATGACGCGCTGGCGGTTTCGTGCTGGTCGGAATTTCAGGAGGTCTATCGCGTCGCGCCCTGTATGGCATATGGCTGGATGGGCAGCGAAGACGGCGTGGCGGTGGCCTGCGAGGGTGATGTTTACGGCGCAATCAGCATGTATCTGCTGAATCTGCTCACGGGCGCCCAGGGTTCATCTACGCTGCTGGACATGGCCGTGATTGACACGCTCAACCCGGCGGCGCTGATGTGGCACTGCGGCGTATCTCCACGTCACTTCGCCAACAAGGATGGCATCCAGTGGGTCGATCATGTGACGCTGGGGCGCAAGTCCGAAAATGTCTACGGGGTGGCAGGTGATCAGGTCTTCGCAGCCAACACGGCCACGATCACCTATGCCAGCAATAATGGGGCGAACCTGTTGGTCGTCGGAGCGGAAATCGTCGAGCGGGATAACCCTGGTTATGCAGGTACGCGCGGTTGGTTCACCGATTTCACGCTGAACCACGAACCTATCACGCTGCACGATCTGGTGCACACCCTGACGATTGGCGGCCACCCGCATCATTATGCCGTTGGGCTGGGTGATGTTACACCGGAGCTAATCGAGTTTTCCACGTGGGTGGGGATCAATCGCATTCACAAGCAGCAGTACACCGAGTATCTGACCTTGAATAACGGGCAGCCTTTGGGTGGTTGAGTATCCGTAACTGCCTGCAGCCGTTGCTTGCGTGTCATCGACAGTGCACCGATGGAGACAATCCAGAGCAGGCGAGAGAACTGGTCACGTCAGGTTGCCAGTTCTTTTGATTCTGTTTCGTGCTGCTCCTGACCGTGACTCTCGTCCCGCCGCGCGAGTCAAGTCTCGGCAAGTGTTCCGCTGCGGTTGTATAATGCCTCATTGTGTCTCGCCAACGAAGGACGTGTAATCGGGTGAAACGCTGGCGTATCGGGTTGCTGGGCGTGGCGGTCAGCCTGCTGGCGATCTATTTCGTGCTGTCACAGATTGATGTGCCCTCGCTGCGCGCGGCGCTGACGGAAGCTCGTTGGGCTTACCTGCTGCCCACCGTCATCTTCTTAATGCTCGGCTTGCTCACGCGGGCTGCACGCTGGCGGTTGCTGCTCAGCGGCGGGCTGCCGTACCGTCGTGCCTTTAGCATCATGAATGTTGCTTATCTGGTCAATGGTGTCCTGCCGCTGCGAATCGGCGAGGTGGCGCGCGTCTACCTGGCGACTCGTGCCCAACCACCTGTGCCTCCACTCAAGACCGCCAGTACCATCATTGTCGAGCGTTTGCTCGATTTGCTGGCTGTCGTGCTGCTGCTGCTGCTGGCGCTGGCGGGCGGCCCGCTTCCGGAAGAACTGCGCGCTGCCGCGACCGTCTCCGCTCTGGCGGCGATCGCGGGTTTTGTGCTGTTGGTGGTGTTGGCGGGCAGACGTCAGTTGGTGCAGCGCGTACTGGCAGGTGTTATCGGGTTCATCCCGTCATGGAGCGCGGACAGTGGCGCGCTGGCGCCGCGTCTCTCGCGCTGGCTCGACCACTTCCTGGATGGACTGCAACCGCTGGCAACACCGCGTACTCTCTTCTTGGCATTAGGCTGGACAATGCTGAGTTGGGGATTTTCCGCAGTTGCCGGGTATATATTGATGTTTACGTTTTACGAGCAAGCCAGCCTGTCCGCTACATTCCTTTATATTGCGGCGGCAGCTTTTGCCATCGCCGTCCCGGCCATGCCCGCGAACATCGGCCCCTATGAAGCTTCGATTATCGTCACCTTGCGGGCGATGGGTTATGGCGAGCCACAAACGACGGCAGTGGCGTTCGCGGTGCTGGTGCATGGCATCAATCTGGCCGTTCATGCGGGCACAGGCGTACTGGGTTTTGTCCAGGAGGGTATCTCGCTGGAACAGCTTTCACGCGGCGTGCGCGAGATGCGCCAATCAAGAGGTGAGAATGACGATAGCGGAACACGAACCCATCCCACAGGCGGCGACGATGCCCGACCTGCTTGATCGCCACGATAGGGCAGGTGGGCGCAAACTGAAGATTCTGATCAGCCTGTTGTACTATGTCCCGCATCGCACGGGACTGACTATACATGTGCAGCGCGTTGCTGAAGAACTGGCACGGCGCGGTCATGAAGTCACGGTGCTGACTGCCCGCTATAAACTCTCGCTGCCGCGCGATGACGAGATGCACAACGGCGTGCGCGTCGTGCGCCTGTGGACGCCGCCCATCCCGATCAGTCGTGGCATGATCATGCCCGCTTTCCCCTGGGCCGCGCTTGGTCTGATGCTTCAGCATGATGTCGTTTGGGTGAATACGCCTATGCTGGAGACGGCGCTGGTCGCGGTGCTGGCACGGCTCTCGCGGCGCAAGGTTGTCGTCACGCATCATGGTGATCTGGTTCTGCCGGATGGCGGCATGAACCGCTTCATCAGCCAGACCATGTTTGCCATGTACCGCTTGCTGGCGGGGCAGGCGGCGCGTTTGGTGGCCTACAGCCGCGATTACGCCGATCATTCCTACTATTTGCAGCCCTATATGCAGAAGGTTAGACCGATTTACCCGCCTATTCATATGCCCCCGCCCAATCCGGAGCGCGTCCGTGCGCTGCGGGAACAGTGGTCGAAGGACGGTGGTCCGATCATCGGGTTCTCCGGGCGGTTTGTGGAAGAGAAACGCCCTGATCTGCTCATCCGTGCCCTGGAAGTCGTCAACCAGAGTTATCCGAACGCACGCGTGGTGTTTGCGGGCGAGTACCAGATTGCCTACGAGAACACCTGGGAGAAACAACAGGCGCTCGTGCAGCAGTATCGTGACCAACTGATTTTCCTGGGGCTGCTCGATGATATGCAGGCGATGGCCGATTTCTACGCGGCCTGCGATGTGTTGGCGCTGACCAGCGATACCGAGTGTTTCGCGCTCGTACAGGTCGAGGCGATGCTCAGCGGCACGCCCGTTGTGATGACCAACACCCCTGGCGGAAGAGTGCCCGTGCAGGCGACGGGCATGGGCAGGCTTGCTCAGGTAGGGGATTGGCGCTCGATTGGCGAGGCGCTGGTCGAGGTCATTCGCAACCGCGAGCAGTACGTTCGCAGCCGTGAGGAGATCGAGGCTGTGTTCTCGTTTGAGCAGACCGTGGATGCTTACGAGGCGCTGTTCCAGGAGTATGCGCGGCATGGTTGATTTGGCGCTGATCGAGCATATGACGCGCAACGAGGCCGATATGGCCTTCAAGAAGCGCGTTCGCACCATCTTCGAGTGGGTTGAACCGCGCGATGACTCGCTGATACTGGACTGTGCCTGTGGGCGCGGCTTTTATGTCAACATGCTGCGCTATGCCAGCCGCTGCAAAATCGTTGGATTGGAGTTAGACTGGCCTGTGATCATCAAGGCGCGGCAGAACGTTGGGCATTTGCCGGATGTGCTGCTGACCAATGCCAACATTTATGCCCTGCCTTACGCTGATAACACCTTCGACGCGGTGATTCTTTCCGAAATCCTGGAACATGTTGACCGGGATGTGGATGGGTTGAAAGAGGTGCTGCGCGTGCTGAAGCCGGGTGGGGTGGTGGCGATCACCGTGCCGAATGCCAACTATCCATTCTGGTGGGATCCGATCAATAAGACGATGGAGACGCTGTTGGGTCGGCATATCAGCAGCGGGCCGTTGGCGGGCATCTGGGCGAACCATGTGCGGTTGTACACCCGTGAACATCTGCGATCAAGCGTACTGGCGGCGGGTTTCGTGGTAGAAGAAGAACGTGCCTTCACCCATCACAGTTTCCCGTTCATTCACAATCTGGTGTATGGACTGGGAAAGCCGCTGCTTGAATCCGGGATGCTGCCGCAGACGATGGCGAACGCCGCTGACCGTACGGCGTTTGACAAGAATGACGGCAGCCTGTTAAATCCGATCAATCTGGCTTTGAAGGTGCTGAATTTCTTTGACCGCCCCAACGTGATGAATGAGCCACCAGGGCGTTCGACCGTGAACCTGTGCATTAAGGGGCGCAAGCCGTCACCGTGATACTACGTTGTCTACACCTGCGAGATGATGCAAGATGACCATTCCGCCACCGCACGACCTGCCCGCTGCACTCACGGAAGGCGCAGATGCTGCTCCCGAATTGTCTTTCCAAGACTCTCATCGGCGGGTTGTCGCTGATCTGACGATAGCAGAACTAATGGTGCAATTCTTGCGCGCGCCGCGTGAAACCGCAGCAGCGCTGCTGGACATCATGCGTGCGACGGGTGAGCGGCAGGGTATGCTGACCTCGGTGGCAGCAGCATTGGGGCGTGCGGCCACTGCACAGGTGAGCAGCCGCGCACGGGTTATGACCATCGAGGAACGGGCGCAGCAGCAGCGAGATGCTGTTCAGCTTATGCTGCGGATTGCGGCGTTTCTGATGGCACTCTATGGCAGCAGCATCCTGGCACAGGAGCGTACCGAGGAGTTTGGTCTGCATGTTGGCGCGCCGTATCTGCTGATCGGTTTCCTGATCTGGATAGGGGCCGAACTGTACGGCGGATGGCCGGATGTGCTTCGAGTGCTGCGAGGGGACGAAAATCGCAGGTCCAGGCCAGAACGCGCGTTTCGCCGGATTCGTGACGGGATCGACGGTTGGCAGCGCGCCCTGTACGCTTCGCTGGCGGCCATTCTGGCTGTACTGACGCTCTCGTTTACAGCCGGTAACCGCTTTCATCCGGAGGGGGTGCTCACCTGGTTTGCCAGTATCGCGCTGATAACGGCAGCGTTTGCACCTGCTGGGTGGGGCGGGATGGCAGTGTGGAGCTGGCTGCGTGGCCTCCGTATTCGCATCAGTTGGACGCTGATTGGCCTGATCGTGATCATGGCACTGGGTGCCTACTTACGCTTGTCTGAACTGCCTAGCATCCCGCCGGAGATGACCAGTGATCACGTCGAGAAAATTTTGGATGCGCAGAGTGTCCTCGATGGCTTGCCACAGGTCTTCTTCCCCAACAACGGCGGGCGTGACCCAATTCAGTTCTATCTGATGGCCTTCATTTCCGGGCTGCCCGGCCTGGGCATGAATTTCTTCACGCTCAAGCTGCTCAGCGCGCTCGAAGGGTTAATCGCCATCCCGATCATGTGGTGGCTGGGGCGTGCCATGATCGGCGATGATGAGCGTGACCTGGGTAATGCTGTTGGCTTGGTGTTGGCGGCACTGGTGGCGGTAAGCTACTGGCACGTCGCGCTCAGCCGCCTGGGGCTGCGCATCGTGCTGACGACGGTCTTCACGGCGCTGGTGCTGATCTTCTTCGTTCGGGCGCTGCGCTCGAACCAGCGCGGCGATTTCATCAAGACCGGGTTGGCGCTTGGCTTCGGGCTGTACGCCTACCAGGCTATGCGGATGGTGCCCGTCGTGATCATCCTGGGCGGGCTGCTAGTGCTGGCGTTCCGGTTGGTGGGTTACTTTGTAAGGCGCACGCCGCTCTACGCCGGGCGCACGTTATGGAACTTCATTGTGCTGGTGATCATCGCGCTGGTGGTCTTCACACCGCTGCTGGGCTTTTCGCTGCAATACCCGGAAGATTTCTGGCGTCGCACGCAGGGGCGGTTGCTGGGTGATGATCTGATTCAGACCACGAACGAGCAGGGTGAATTGATTCAGCGCGTGCCGACGCTGCAAGAGCGCCTGGAGGCCTTTCGTCAGAATCTGCCGCTATTGATGAACAACATCCGCAATGCGCTGCTCATGTATAACTGGAAAGGTGACGTGGCCTGGATTAACGCGGCGCCGAACTATCCAGCGATGGATGTTGTCACGGGTACGCTGTTCATCATCGGTCTTGCCGCGTGGGTGGTACGCATGGTGCGGCGGCGCGATGTGGCTGACTGGCTCATCCCGCCGATGATGCTCGTCATGATGCTGCCTTCCGCGCTCTCCATCGCGTACCCCATCGAAAACCCCAGCGCGACGCGCATGAGCGGAACGCTGCCCCCCGCGTATCTTTTTGCAGCCCTGCCGCTCGCCCTGATCGTGCTCCTGGTCATGCGCGTGCTGCGCGGGCGTTTGGGACAGATCGTCGGCGTAGGTATGGCGGCGACAGTCGTGTTAGCAGCCTTCTTCGCCAACCGGAATACCTACTTTGTCGAGTACCGTGAGGCCTATCTGAGTTCGGCGCCCGCCCCTTATACCGAGGGCGGGCGCTTTCTGCGTGGGTTTGTCGAGAGCGGCGGCGGCTATGGCAATGCCTTCATGATTGGCTTCCCATTCTGGTGGGATCATCGGGCGATTGGTATCGAGGCTGGAGCGCTGGATTGGCCGAATGGCATCGTTACCCGTGACGCCATACCGCGTTTCCTGTATGATGCCGTTCAGCGTGTTGGCAAATACGCACTCGACCCGGACAAAGATCTGCTGTTCTTTGTTGCCGCGGCGGATGGGGAGACTCTCGCTTTGCTTCAGAATTGGTTCCCTGCCGGATACGCTCAGCGCGAACAGAGTTATATGCCCGGTGATGATTTCATGGTGTTCCGCGTGCCCGCCTTGGGTACAGTTAGCTTCCTGGACTTCGTATCGCGCCAGGGTGTCACGGGTGAGTGAAGTGAGGAATTCGCGCATTCGCCGTGTAATACAGACGTTATAGTTTCAGCGTTGAAAGATGATGTATGACGGAAACGCTTGACGTTGCACCTCGCAAACAACTCCCGCGCCTAACGCGCGCCGATATGCTGGTCGGCTTGCTGCTGCTGGTGACCTTGCTGGTTGGCGGTTATTTCCGTTTCGTCGGGCAGAACTGGGATGATTTCGTGCGCTGGCACCCGGACGAACGTTTTCTCTCCGGCGTCGCGGCGTCTCTGGGTGGCCCGTTGAGCTTCACCGATACAGGTATCGAAGAGCAGTACACGACCTGCCTGGCGCGCTATCCAGATTCGGGCGGTCGCGGCGGTTTCTTTGACGCGCAATGTTCTCCGATGAACCCCAACAATACGGGCAGTGGTCTGTATGTCTATGGCACGCTGCCCGCATTTCTGGTGCGCTGGTCGGCTGATGTGGTCATCGCGCTGAGCGGGGACTCGATCTGGGGCACCTATACGGCTGTTCACCTGGTGGGGCGTTTCATCTCTGCGCTGGCGGATATGGGTGTCATCCTGATCGTCTTCGCCATCGGGCAGCGGTTGCACGGCAAATGGGTCGGCTTGCTGGCGGCGGTTCTGTATGCCTGTGCCGTCTTCCCGATTCAGCAGTCGCACTTCTGGACGGCGGACGCGATCAGCAACCTGTTTGTCGCGCTGGCGATCTGGGGTGCGGTGCGCGTGCAGGACAGCGGCAAGCTCGGTAATTACCTCGAATTCGGTCTGTATTTTGGCATGGCGCTGGCGAGTCGCATCAACACCGCGCCGCTGGTTGGTTTGCTGCTGCTGGCGGTCGGGCTGCGTTTGCTGCCGCTGTTGGACTCACGTTTGGCCTGGGGTGAACGTCAGCAGATACTGACCCGCGCGATTATGGGGCTGGCCCTGGCCGGAGTTGCGACGCTGCTGGCGTTCCGCATCCTGAATCCGTATGCCTTCACTGGGCCGAGCTTCTTTGGTGTAATACCGAACCCGCGCTGGCTGGAGGATATGGGGCAGGCGCAGCATCTCGTCAGCGGTAACGCCGAATCGCCGCCGAACTGGCAGTGGGCTGGCCGCACGCGCTACCTGTTCCCCTTTGCCAACATGAATCTGTGGGGCATGGGCGTCCTGCTCGGTGCGACTGCCTGGGCAGCCTGGGCCTGGAGCTTCTGGCGCATCCTGCGGGGGCGGCAGGGCGCGCTTCGCAATCTGCTGCTCGTCGCCTGGATTGCGGTGTACTTCGGTTGGCTCGGCAATCTATGGGTCATGTCGATGCGCTACTATCTGCCGATGTACCCGGTGTTCGCGGTGCTGGCGGCCTGGGCGCTGGTCGAACTCGTTCAACGCGCGGCTCGGACGCCGGTGACGTGGCGCAAGGCAGCTTCATGGGGCGCGCTGGTAGGCGTAACAGGTTTTACGGCGCTGTGGGCATTGATGTTCACCAGCATCTACCGCGAGATGCACACGACGGCGCAGTCCAGTCATTGGGTCTGGGAAAATCTCTCCGCCGATTTCTCAATGAAGATCGAAGGGGCGGACGTACCGCTGATCAACATCGCCGTCATCAACCGCTTTGGTTCGGATGACACTCCGCTCGAATTTCAGGCTACGCAGTTTGAGTCCGCGCAACCGTATCGCCAGCGTTTCACGGTGCCTGCGGACGGGGTGATTCGTTCTGTGCATTCGCCGCATCTGGGCGATCCCAGCAGCGACGCCGATCAAGAGACTGTGCGTGTGCAGATCACCCAGCCCGACACTAGTGTTGTTGTGGCCGAAGGTGTGCTGACCGCTGACCTGAAGCGCGACGAACACATTCTCGGCAGTGCCTATGACATTGTGCTGGCGCAGCCGCTCAGCGTTCGCGCGGGCGAAAGCTACGATTTCGTCGTCGAGGTGGTCGAGGGCGGCCCGGTCATCAGTGCAGGCGTAGTCTTCACCTGGGAAGGTGATTGGGACGAGGTCTCCTTGCCGAAAGTCTGTGCCCTGTCGTCCGGCGTGACGCTGGCCGATAACCCGCCGTCTGGACTAGCCGGGCCGCGTGAATGTCAGGGGCGTGACCTGTGGTCGGCGGCTATCAATGGCTACAAGCTGCAAGTCTATTATGATGAGACCCCCTACAAGCGCGACATCTTCCAGCGCGCGCTGAATAACACCGAATATCTGATCATCTCAACCAACCGTCGTTACGACTCGCAGGCGCGTATCCCGTACCGCTGGCCGATGACCATGCGCTACTATGATGCGCTCTTCAGCGGTGAACTGGGTTTCGAGCTGGTGCAGACCTTTGAGTCCACTTTCGAGTTAGGCCCCCTCAAAGCTTCCGATCAGTACCTGCCGACCTATAACGCACCGAAATGGTTGAATGAGTTCGAGGCGGAAGAAGCCTTCCACGTTTACGATCATCCGACCGTGTTCATCTTCCGCAAGACATCGGACTATTCCGCCGAGCGGACGAGTGCGCTGCTCAACAGTGTGACGCTCAACCAGATCGAGGCCGCACAGCAGTACAACGCTTGCCCGAATGTGTTGCCTGGCAGCCCGATTGGTTACTACTGCGATGATATGCTGGTCGATGTCGTGCCGCTGTATTCCGTCCCGGCCAGCAGCGTGCCCACACTGCTGCAATTCCCGCCGGACATGGCGCAGATGCAGTACGAAGGCGGCACCTGGTCAGAACGGTTCTTCAGCCAGAGCATCATCAACACGCAGCCTATTGTCACCATACTGGGTTGGTGGCTGGCGATTATGGTGTTTGGCTGGGCTGCCTGGCCGCTGTTGTTTGTCCTGTTCCCAGGTTTGGCTGACCGGGGCTACAGCTTTGCCAAAGCCGCGGGGCTGGTGCTGGTCGCCTGGCTAACCTGGTTTGTTTCCAGCGCGCGCGTGCCAATGTGGTCACAGGGTGGGGTGCTGTTGGCGCTGGTCATTATCGCGGTCTGCGGTTTGCTGCTGGTTTGGCGGCGCAGTGGCGAGTTCGTGACCTTCATCCGGGCGAATGCACGCCAGATGCTGTGGATTGAGGCGCTCACGCTGCTCGGTTTTGTCGTCTTCCTGATTGTTCGACTGGGCAATCCCGATCTGTGGCATCCCAGTTTCGGCGGCGAGAAACCGATGGACTTCGCCTATTTCAACGGCGTCCTGCGCAGCACCGTGTTTCCACCGATTGACCCCTGGCACGCGGGCGGCTTCATCAACTACTACTATTTTGGCTTCGTTATTGTCGGCTCGCCTGTGCTCTTGCTCGGCATCATGCCTTCAATTGCCTACAACCTGATCATCCCGACTCTGTTCACCCTCGCAGGGATGGGCGCTTTTTCGGTCGCCTTCAATGTGGTCAGCGCGTTGCGTGGGCACGCGGCAGCGAAACCTGTCAGGCGTGAGCCGGAAACGCCTCTGCCGGAGCTTGTTGGCTTTGGGGGCGAGGCAGACGAGCGACAGCCGAAAGTGGTTGACGCTGAACCTGTCGAAAGCCTGCCCATGCGCCTGGGCAATCCCTGGGTAGCAGGTGTTGCGGCCTTTTTATTGGCTGTGGTGCTGGGTAACCTCGATACACCTCGTGTCTTCATCAGCGAAGGACTGATGAGTACCGGGGGCTACAACCAGGCCTTCATCCTGCAAGATCAGCTCATCCGTGAATATACCGAGGCCAACGGCGAGGCACCGACGGGTGAAGCGCTGACGGCGATTATCGACCGCGCGACCACCGACGCGACCTCGCCGCTGCAAAGTGCCATTCGCGGGTTACAGCGTGTGCTGCGTGGCGATCTGCTCAACCTCGCGCCGAACCGCTGGTACTGGGCACCTACGCGCGTGATTGCGGAGAGTTCCGGCGGAACGGATGCAGCCATAGCCGAGTTCCCATTCTTCACCTTCCTCTATGGTGATTTGCACGCGCACATGATCGCCATGCCTATGATGTTCCTGGCGATGGCCTTCGTGCTGAACGAGGTGTTGTTGGCTGGCCGCGACAGCCGCCGCTGGTTAGCCGGGTTGATCGCATTGGCATTCGGCGCTGGTGTCATTGGTCTGCTGCGCGCGACCAATACCTGGGACTGGATTACCTTCATGCTGCTTGGCGTTCTGGGGCTGGCTTATGCCTGGTCGCTGACGCTGAAGCCATCTGCCGCGCAGGATAGGGTAGGGGATTGGCGCTGGCGGCAGGATGTCACGCATCTGTTAGGCCGCCTGGGGCTGACGCGCCGCGCATTGCTCATGCTGGTCGGGCGTGTATTCCTGTTCGTCGCCCTCAGCTTTTTGCTGGCATTACCATATGCAACCTGGTACTCCGCTGTCTACAATCGCGCGCTGCCCTGGCAGGGGCCGCGCACGCCGATGTGGGCCTACCTGACGATACACGGCATGTTCCTGTTCCTGGTTGTCTCGCTGTTGATTTGGGACACCGGGCGCTGGCTGCGGAGCGTGTACGTGCGCTCGCTGCGCGGGCAGTGCGGTGTGCTGTTGGCGCTGGGGCTGGCCTTGCTGATGATGGTGCTGGGTGCGGCGGTGCTCTCGCTCAGCGTCCCGGTGACGATCATCGCCGTGCCGCTGCTGCTCTGGGTGACGGTGCTGTTCTTCCGTCACGGGCAAACGCGCGAGATGCGTTACGTGCTGGCGTTAGCCGGATTGGCGCTCGGCCTCACGTTGGGCGTGGAGTACGTCGTGCTGGACGGTGACATCGGGCGGCAGAACACGCTCTTTAAATTCTACATTCAGGCCTGGCTGCTGTTCAGCGCGGTCGGCGGTATGGCGGTGTCCTGGCTGCTGCAAGGCTCGCTGCGCTGGCCGGGGTGGGTGCGCGCGCCCTGGTACGTCGTCGCAGGACTGCTGCTCACCGCGGCTGCGCTCTATCCTGTCATGGCGAGCCGGGGGCGTTCACTCGATAGGATGCTGCCTCAGCCACCCATGACGATCAGCGAAATTCCGCCTTCGTTGGATGGCAACAATTATCTGCAATACGCCTGGCACTTCGAAGGTGATTCGGCGCTCATCCAGACCGACCCGTCGCTCTCGCCGTTCCCGCTCTCAGATGACTACAACATCATTCGCTGGCTGCAAGAGAATGTGCAGGGCACGCCGACGATCATTGAAGGCCGCGCCGACCGCGAATACCGTTGGGAAGCGCGCATCGCCATCAACACCGGGCTGCCCGCTGTGATCGGTTGGAACTTCCACCAGCGGCAGCAGCGCACCTTCGACCCGCTGCCCCGGCTGGTGCAGCAGCGCGTCGCCAACGTGAACGCCTTCTATACGACGACCGACACTGATGCCGCCTGGAACATTCTGCGGCACTATAATGTCAGCTACGTGATCGTCGGTAACCTGGAACGCGCATATTACCCCGCCGAAGGTTTGGCGAAGTTCGCACGCATGGTTGAGGAAGGACGTCTGCTGCCCGTGTATCAGATTAATGAATCGGTGATTTATCAGGTGAACCGCGATTCGGGGTTCGACCTTGTAGAGGATGTGGCCGGTGGTGTTTGAGTGGTTGGCTCGTGAGGGCTGGATTGTCATAAGCTGGTGGGCGCTGGTCACGCTGGCGGGCGCGGCTGTGCTGCCGCTTTGTTGGCGCTTGCTGGGCGCGCTGCCGGATAAGGGCTATACACTGGCGCGCGCGATGGGGCTGCTGCTGACCGGGTTTGTCTTCTGGCTGCTGAGCAGTTTTGGCTTTCTCCGTAACGATAATGGCGGCATCCTGCTGGCCTGGTTGCTGACGTTCGCGCTGGCGCTGACGGTGTATCTGCGCGGTGAGTCCTTCGATTGGCGCTCGTGGTGGCGCGAGAATCGCACTGTGGTGCTGCTGGCGGAGCTGTTGTTCATCGTCCTGCTGGTGGGTTGGGCGATCTTCCGCGCGCACCAGAACGAAATCCGCACGACCGAAAAGCCGATGGATTTGATGTTCCTGAACAGCATCATGCGTTCGCCGCAGATGCCGCCCAACGATGGCTGGATGTCCGGTTACTCGATCAGCTACTACTACTTCGGTTATCTGATGGCGGCGATGCTCTCCAAATTGAGCGGCATTCCTGCCTCAGCAGGCTATAACATGACCAACGTGATGGTCTTCGCGCTGACCGGGCTGACCGCGTTTGGCGTGGCCTACAACCTGGTGCGTTCGCGGGCGCTGCGTGACCCATCCCCCGACCCGGTTGCAACCGCGAGTCTGCCTGCGCGGCGTCCGGCGCTGTTCGCGGGCGTGCTGGCGCTGGTGATGGTGACGCTGATGGGCAACTGGCAGATGGCGCTGGTCGAGTTTCCGTATCAGGCGCGCATCGCTTCGGAGAGTTACCTCGATTTTACGGCGACGCAGGCGCGCGACGAATACCCGGAACGCACGGCGGCGCGCGAGGCAAGCATCCCCGATAGTGAACCCGTGACGCTCGCGCCTGGACGACCCGACCCGACCACTTGGGAATGGTGGTGGTGGTTCCGCGCCAGCCGTGTTTTGCAGGATTTTGACCTGAACGGTGAAGTTGCCCAGGTTGCTCAGCCGATCAGCGAGTTTCCCCAGTTCAGCTTCCTGCTTTCGGATAATCACCCGCATGTGATGGCGCTGCCGTTCGTGCTGCTCGTCCTGGGGCTGGCGCTCAATCTGCTCCTGGTCGGGCGCGCGCCGAATCGTGACGAGACGCTGCTCTATGGCTTGGCGGCGGGGGCATTGGTCTTCCTGAATACCTGGGATGGCCCGATTTACATCGCGGCATTGGTCGGCGCGGAAGGGCTGCGGCGGCTGATGAGCGGGCAAGGGCGCTTGCAGCAGCGCGACTGGTGGGCGCTTGTGCGCTTCGGCCTGACGCTTGGTCTGCTGACGGCCATCTTCTACCTGCCGTTCCTGATCAGCTTCCGCTCACAGGCGTCTGGTCTGCTGCCCAACATTATCTCGCCGACGTTGTTCCAGCATCTGGTCATCATGTTCGGGCCGTTTATCCTCATCCTTGGCTTTTTCCTGAGCGTGGAAGCCTGGCGCGCAGGCTGGCGCATGAACTGGCGCTGGGGTGTGCAGGGGGCGCTCGGCCTGTTTGGTGTGCTGGCGCTGGTGATGATCGCCCTGATCCTCGTCGCGCTGCTCATCCCACAGGT
>JAEUQX010000398.1 GCA_016788625.1 Anaerolineae bacterium | reverse complement strand
TCGCACTGGAAGGGTGATTACGTCGAAACCAGCGTGAAGCCGCTGTATCCGTTCGGGCATGGGCTGAGCTACACCCGTTTTGCCTCTCGCGATTTGCATGTCACACCACAGCAGGTCATGCCGGATGGCGTTGTGACGGTCAGTCTCCTGGTCGAGAATGTTGGGAATGTGGCAGGGGACGAGGTCGTTCAGCTTTATGTGCACGATAAATTCGCCAGTGTGACGCGACCCGTGAAGCTGCTCAAGGGCTTTGCGCGCGTGACGTTGCAGCCAGGCGAAGCGAAGACGGTGCAGTTCGATCTCGACGCACGCCATCTGGCATTCTATGACCGCGGGATGCGCTATGTGGTTGAGCCAGGCGACATCGAGGTGTTGATCGGCAGTTCATCGCAGGACATTCGACTCAGTGGTACGTTCGAGATCATTGGCGAGACGACAATTGTGCCGCCCGTGTTCTCGACAGCGGTGGAGGTGCGTTGAGTGATGGGGTACTTCATTAGTCTGCTGCTGCTTCTGGGCTTGCTCCCGGTTGCGGTAGTGTCGGCACAAGAGACTCCGGTTGGGGCTGTGGACAGCGGCGTGTATCCCAATCTATTGGTCGAGTGGGGGGTGAGCCAGGACGAGATTGATGCGCGCATCGAGGCGGTCTGGCAGCAGCTTTTTTATGGTGACGACGATACCCAGCGCGTCTACTACCCGGTCGGTGACGATATGGCCTATATCATCGACGTGGCGAACAATGACATTCGCAGCGAGGGTATGTCGTATGGCATGATGATCGCTGTACAGATGGATAAGCAGGCTGAGTTTGACCGCCTGTGGAAGTGGACGAAGACCTATCTCTATAACGCGGATGGCCCGTACCAGGGCTACTTCGCCTGGCACGCGCGTACCGATGGCAGCAAGATTGACCATAATCCGGCCTCCGATGGCGAGATCTGGTTCGTGACTGCGCTGTTCTTCGCGGCGGGGCGGTGGGGCAATGGCGAGGGTATCTTCGATTATCAGTCCGAGGCCAATGCCATCCTGCGAACCATGCTGCACGAGGACGCGCGCGGCACGAGCGTGACCGATCTGTTCGACGCCGAAACCGGATTGGTCGTCTTCGTGCCGATGTTTGGGCGCAACAGCTCCTTCAGTGATCCGTCGTATGTCACGCCGCACTACTATGAGCTGTGGGCGCGTTGGGCGGCGGAGGACAACGATTCGTGGCGGCGTTTCGCGGCTGAGGGGCGGTTGTTCTGGCAGCGGGCAGCACACCCGGAGACCGGGTTAATGCCGAACTACGCCCGCTTTGACGGTTCGCCGCAGCCGTCCGGGGATTACGGCGAGTTTTTCTATGCCGATGCCTGGCGCTGCGCGATGAATGTGGCGCTGGACTATTCGTGGTTCGCTGCCGACCCCTGGCAGGTGGAGCAGAGCAATCGCCTGCTGGCTTTCTTCCAGGATCTGGGCATCGGGCGTTATAACAGTAAATTCGAGGTGGATGGCACACCCGCGAACCCACAGCACCGCGCGGGCGGGTTGATTGCCATGAACGCAGTGGCGGCGCTGGCGGCGACTGATGAACGGCGCTGGGACTTCGTCGAGGAGTTCTGGGAGATGCCCACGCCGGTCGGCCAGTACCGTTATTACGATGGACTGCTCATGATGATGGCGCTGCTGCAACTGAGCGGCAACTTCCGCGCCTACGCGCCTGCCTAGTCCTACTGTTTGCGGTTGTTTTCGAACGCTAATAAAAATCCCCTCTCCACGCGGAGAGGGGACTTAGGGGTGAGGTTCTTACCCGCAGCCGCCGCCCGATGCGCCGCGTTTGCCTACCAACTGCACCTTTGGCTCGAAGACCAGCGCTTCGAAGGCGTCCGGGTTGGGCGCGGACGCGGTGCTGCGTTCGCCGAGCGCGGATGCAAACGTATAGTGCAGGCTGTCCGATTGCACATCGGTCAGTAAGTTCGCGGTCTTGAAGTCAGCCTCCGCGAAGGTATCCAGCCAATTATTCACGCCGCCTTCCACGATGTATACGTTGATCAGGCTCTCCGCCACCAGGATTTTCCAGGCTTCGGTGGCGCGCTGTTCGTCGTTGCTCATCACGAAGAAGACGGTGTTGGCAGGTTCTTCGCGCAGGTCTACTGCGAGCGGGATGAGTTCGTCCATCTGCACATTGCGCGCATCGCGAATATGGAACAGGTTGAAGTCGGCTTCGTCGCGCACATCCAGTAGTATCGCTTGTGCGCGGCGGTCGTTCATCAATTGCAGCACCTCGCCGGGATGGATGTAGACGGCACGGCTGTCGAGCAGCGGTTGCTTTTCCGCCTCGAGCATTCGCCAGCGTGCGGCATTGTCCGGCTGACCGATTGCCAGCACGCCGATGCCCAGCGCCAGCGCCCCGGCGGCAGCACCAACGCGCCAACGGGGTTGGCGGCTGATCAGGCTCTTGCCGAAGATCTGTTCGGAAAACTCGGCCATCAGGAATGCGCCCAGCGCCATGATGACGACGGCCAGGACGATTACACCTGTGCTGGTCTGGAACAGATCCATCAGCGTGAAGCGTCCCATATACGACGAGTACCAGAAGTCTTCGTACAGGCCGACGGTTTCGCCAAAGACGAAGATGCCGAAGAACGCGCCAAGTGCGAAGATGATGCCGTCAATCTTCAGCGTGGCCGCCGCGACCAGCGATGTGCCGGGGCAGAATCCGCCGACGATGAAGCCGACGCCCATGACCAGGCCGCCGACGATTCCCGGCCACAGATAGGTGGGGTTGACGTAGACCAGGTTGTAGTCCAGCAGCCCCAGCCCCGTCGCCAGGAAGACGCCCAACATGGCGACGACGATGCCCGTGAACATCACCTTCAGCACGGTCATTTCTTTGAAGTAAAACTGCGCTGCCAGCTTGGTTGACTGCGCGAAGCCAGCCAGTTCAAGCGATACACCGAAGGCGATACCGATGATCAAGTACACGATGTACTGTCCGTAATGGCCGAACAGTTGATCCAGAGGGAGCGGGAAGGGAGTCATGCTGCACCTCTCTCAGTTCCAAAGCTTACGCATGAAGTAGGCGAAGGCATAGCCGCCCGCGAAGACCGCCAGCATGAACGCCCAACTGCCCACAGAAAGCACCGCGCCGCCGGAGAGCGCCTGCCCGGAGGTGCAGCCGCGTGCCAGACGCGCGCCATAGCCCATCAGCACGCCGCCCAGGAAGGCCATGACCCAGCGCACGCGAATGGGCGTGTTCGGGCCGCGCACCGTTTCAAGCTTGATGCGGCCATTGATCCAGCCTGACGCGAAACCACCGATGACCACGCCGATGGTGACGAACACCACCCAGCTATCGAGCGGGTTGCGGTCGCCGCCTGCTAACGAGCTTAAGTATGCGGTGCGGTCAATGTGTTCCGGGTAGATCGTATCTTCGACCAGCACCAGCAAACGGTTCATGCCGCCCGATGCGCCGAGGCCATTGCCGCTGAGGAAGAACGCCAGGAACAGGGTGATGCCAAGCAGGATGCCTGCCAGATACGGGTGCAGATACGGGCGAGCTTCGCGCCTGGCAAGGATGCCGGGACGGGTACGCAGCGCGCCGGGATGCGCAGGAACGTGAGTGGTCATGATTGTCCTCCCTCGTGAACGGGTTTTTGTTCAGAGACTTCCACATCGTCCCAGCCGAGCATCATCGCTTTGATGCCCGCCAGCGGCGTGTGGCCTGTGGTCGTCAGGTAGACATGCAGCACGATGAATGTTGCGAACAGCCAGGCGACAGCCGTGTGAACAGGCGACAGCACGGGCAGCCCACCGAATAGATCGGCGACCTCGCGCCAGCGCTGCGCGCCCCACATCAGCGCGCCTGTGACGATTTGCAGCGGCAGCAGCACATTCAGGATCAGCAGGTAGGTGATCTGCTGCAAGGGGTTGAGCTTACTTTCCGGCGTGCGCTCGAATGGATGCGGCGCGCCCCGGAAGATTCCATTGAGATAATACTTGACCTGGCTGAAGGCCTGATCGAAGAAGCCATAGGGCCGCGGGATGTATTGGCGAATCTCGCCGCTGACCAGGTGGTAGAAGGCCGAGAGTGCCGCGTTGACCACCAGGATAGCCGCCAGGATGTTGTGCACTTCGACGACAAACGGGAAGCTGAACGCGCCGAAGGTGTTCGGGCGGTGGATGACCAGCCCGGTGAACACCAGCCCCAGAATGACGACGGTTTGCAGCCAGTGCCAGAAGCGCTCGTAAACCGCGTACATATACATGCGCTGCATTTTGCTGCCGCCATGCGCCGCGATCATCCGCCGCGTTGCCATGTAGCGCAGTCCGCCGTGTACACTGACGCCGAGCAGCATTCCCAGGAACATGAGCGCGCCGAGCGTATCAATCCAGTCCACGCGGCTGTGGCCGAAGACGTACAGGTTCGCAGTCTGTGTTGAGGGCTGGAACAACAGGGTGCCGTCGTCAGCGCGCGTCAGGCTGCCGTTCCAACTGATGTTGGTGCTGGGGCTGTTGAGCGTTGGCAGCGTGTTACCCGGTGCGCGGTCGCCCAGGCTGAAGGCCGCCACCATACGCGAGTCGTCGCCGTGACAGGTCTGGCAGTCGCGCACCGCCCATTCGCCCGTCGCGATGTTGTGGTTGATGTCGTAGGGCTGCACGTCGCCGACGATCTGCGGATTGCTCAGACCGCGCGCTTCTAAGCGTGACGCGATCAACTGCACCTTGGCGTCACTGTCCAGTTGTAGTTCGGCGGCATCGAGCGTTCCATCGCCGCTGCTGTCGAACGCGGCCAGGATTTCTGGCGCGTACTGGTCGTCTTGCAGCCATACCGCTTGCAGGTCGCGCAGCGGTACCGGGCGGGCAGGGTCGCCGTACACCCAGTAGTACACTGCCACGACGTTGAAGGGCGCGAGCGACTCGCTGCCGTCAGCGTTGCGTCGCGTGAGCAGCACGGGTTCATACCCGGTGACGAAGGTTTCGGCGGGGTTGTTTGTATTGATACTTCCTGCGCCGCGACATTCTTGGATGGGCTGACCATTGGTGTCCAGCACCGTCCAGTCCAGCGACTCAAGCGCTGGCGCATACAGCTTGGGCACATGGCAGCTTTCGCAAGCCAGCGCGCTGACATGGCGCTCTTTGTAGGGCAGCCAGTCGTGTGTCGCTTCGAGCGAGTGGCACGAGTCGCAGCGCCGCAGTGTATCGCTGTATTCTGGCGCGACAACGCTCTGCGCGTTTTCGCCCTTGGCGAACTGGTGCAGCGGGCGCAGCAGGTACTCGCCAAAATCGATCCGGCGCGGGTCAAAGAGCAGGTGGTCGGGCTGTGAAGCCGCGTCCGGGAACATCCGCACCGGATTGTTGAGCGAGAAGTGACAGTCGTTGCAGTTCAATACGCGTTCGGCGTGAACATCCCACGAGCGGGTAACATCGCTCTTGTCCTCGATATTCATGCCGGAGTTGGATACGCGTTGCGGTGAGATGACCTGCCCGGTTGTATAGGTACGCCAATCATCAACGCTGCACGTCTCGAAGACCAGGGGCACCTGCGCGTCCAGATGCACACTGCCGTGACATTGGCCGCAGGCATCGCTGCGCGGATCGCCGATGGTGACGTATTCTGGCAGCAGGTTGCCTTCCGCGTCGAAGGCTGCGGCGTTCCACTGCCAGTTCTCGCCTTCGCGTGTGATCAGGCTGCTGCCCAGCAGAGTCGCACTGTTGGCCCAGGCGAACTCGCCCGCTTGCAGCGCCTCAACGCGCGCGTCGTTATTCGGTGTGGCGCTGTGGCAGAGGAAGCAGTTCATCTCGACCACGCCGGAGACGTTCCAGTCCCAGGGGACAGCCTCTCCGGTTGCCGGGTCGATGATGCTGCTCTCAACGTTGGTAGTGTCTGCTGCGACTTCGGTCAGCGGGCGGCCATCGCGTGCAGTGACTGCCGGCCCGCCGCCGACATGCCGCGCGCCGAAAACTTGCAGCCACTCGGCGGTCGTCAGGTCAACGCGCACATCGCCTGTTGGGGAGAGATAGCGGTAGGTCAGCGGATTCCAGTTGCCGAAATATCCGCTGTTGCTGTCCCAGGTGTGTCCAGCAGTGGTTGCGCCGCCGCTGACGAAGCTGCTCAGCCCGACATCAGCATGGAAGCTGTGCCCGGCGATGAATTCGGTATCGTGGCAGCTTCCGCAGGTCTTCATGGTCGAGACGGGATTACCCGTTTCTACGACGTTGCGCCCGTCCGCGTCCAGCAGGGCGTAGACGGGATGAAAGACGGAAGACTCGTCCTGGGCGACGACTGGCGAGGTGCCCGCCAGCAGGAGCAGCCCGGCGATCAGGCACAGGGCTCCGGTGGTCAGCAGCAGGCTGCGGAATGTGCGTGAGGAAACCAGTGATGTGATCATTGTATGTCCCTCACTCACCACGTCCGCCCCACAGAATCGGGTCGCCAGGGTAGCCCAGCGCTTCCCAATCCATGCGGGAGTCTTCGCCGTGACAGTCGGTGCATTGCAGCGCCTGCTCGGAGGGGACGACCATGTGCGTCTGCGGCCAGTACATCGTCGTTTCCGCGAAGCCGTACTCA
>JAEUQX010000317.1 GCA_016788625.1 Anaerolineae bacterium | reverse complement strand
CCCGCCGGGCGCTGCCAAGCCATACGGCTGGGTTGCAGCGTCGACATCACCCCAGGTCGCGCCGCCCTGCACGCTGGCAATCCGCGTTTCGGGGTAGACCTGAACATGCTTCATGGGCGACAGGTCGATGACCAGACCGTTATCAATCGTTGCGTGACCGGCAACATTGTGCCCGCCGCCACGCACGGCAACCGGGACGCTATGCTCACGGGCAAACTTCACACAGGCGACAACATCCTCGACGCTGGCACAGCGCGCAATCGCCGCCGGGTAGCGGTCGATCATGCCGTTCCAGATGGCGCGTGCGGCGTGATAGTCATCGTCATCAGGGCGAACAAGCGCCCCCTGCAATTGGGCCTCAAGTGCGTGAAACACTTCGAGTTGAACCAGTTCATTACTCGACAAGGTTGATATTTCCTTTGGGATTAGAATTGCTTACAGATGAGGGGATGCCCTTCCGCAGAAAGGACATCCGGTGCGATGCGTTACAAGGGTAGCGGTGTGGGACTAGGCACCCAGCTCGAATTCGACGCGCAGGTTGACGCCCATCTGTTCAGTGAAGCCGAGCAGTTCCTGCACCTGTTCACCGCGCACGGCGCTGTAGTCGCCCGTGCCGCCTGTGACCGCGCGCGCCATCGACTGGTTGAGGTCGGCGATTTCGAAGCCGGTGGTCACAATCGTCGCGCCGCTGTCATTGAAGGCGTAAATCTGCGTCGAGACCACCCACGCGCCGGTCGTGCTGTGCGCGCCGTCGCCGATCATGTAGCCGAAGCATGTCCATTCGCCAATCACTTTGTCGGGGAATTCCGCCGACCCGTCTTCCAGTACACCATTGCTGCCGTTCAGCGTACCCACCGGGTAGATATACCCCTGAGTGACAAACGGCGTCCCGTAGGCGGGCAGCCCATCGCTGAAGAGGTGATCCTGACCGAAGACGAAGCGCTTGCCGTCTTCTGCCACTTCAACCTGCATCGGCGACGACTGCGTGTCGGACTGCGCCAGCGCCGCGTAACCCCCGACGGCGGTCAGCACGCAGACGAGCAGTGCCAACAGGGCAAGGATATGAGTGCGTTTCATGTCTGTTCCTCCTGTTAACATCGAAATGTCGGTATGCAGCCGGACCATCTGTCATCTGCTTGACCCGTGCTGCTTATAGGAAGAACAGTATCAGTAATCCCGGAAGCGAGTCATCTAACCTAAGTTATACTCGCGGGGTTAAATTGTTTCTTTGCGGATTAAATCAGGCCAAGCTCCCGTGCGCGGGCAATCGCCATGACGCGGTTGGAAACGCCGAGCTTGGCGAAGATGTGGTGGTTGTGGGCTTTGACGGTGCCGATGACCAGAATCAATTGGTCGGCGATCTGCTGATTGGTTAGTCCCTCCGCCAACAGGCGCAGGATTTCCAGTTCACGCTCGGACAGCGCATCAGTGCCCTTTGGGGCTGGGGGATTATCTGGCGGGGCGGCGAGGGGCACATGCTCATCATCTGTCAGCTCGAGCTGTTCGCGAACCCGCACCACTGCTGCTTCGAGGTTGGCGGGGGTAGTATCGACTGGCAGAGCCGGGAGCTTCAATCCGGAGGCGGTGAGCAGCTTTTGCATTCGGATTTTCGTCAGCCGTTCGGTGGCGGGATGCGCGCTGACCAGGCTGAGCAGGTCAAGCGCCTGGGACGTCGCATCGGTCTGAATCAGCAGGTCGCTGATGGCGACGAACAGCGCCAGGATCAGCGGTGTCCAGTGAATATCAGAAGCGATTTTCAAGGCATCGCAGAAGTAGCGGCGCGCAGTGAGGTAATCGCCCTGCGCCTGCGCGGTATCCCCCAAACCCATCAGCGAGGTGGCCATTCCGCCGGGGTCATTCACTTCGCGATACAGGTTACAACCGCGCTGGAACAGCGCTTCGGCCTCCTGTAAACTACCCCGCAGCCACGCAATCCGCGCCATAAAGTTGAGCGCTGCTGCCATCCCACCGCGTTCGTTGAATTCCTTTTTTAGCCGATAACTGATGCGGTAGTACTCCCAGGCGCGGTTGTAGTCTTCCAAGGCCTGGGCGATATTGCCCATCACAATCAGCAGGTAGGCACCGAAGAAATTGTCACCCAGGTCACTGCTGATCTGGTATCCGCGCTGGGCAACCTGGAACGCCGACTCCAACTCGCCGAGTGAATAGGCAGCGTTCGCCTGGACATAGTACAAAAACATCAGGTTGAGCTGGTCATCCGGCGCAATCTGCCTTGCGGCCCGCTCACAAAGCTGCAGCGCTCCCTCGTAATCGCCCAATGTGACGGCGAGCAGCGCACCACTTGCCAACGGATCGGTTCCAAAGCCAGTTGATACCGGCCTCTCCAGCTTGTCGTACAGGCGAATCGACGTTTCACAGGCTGCCTGTGCCCTCTCGAACCGCCCCAACCGGATACACAGCCCCAACAGCCCCGAATTCAGAATCGCCAGCGTGTAATCGCGCTCCTCATCGGCAGGAAGCGACTCCAAGCGCTTGATGGCTTTTTCAACCGCGTCAATGCATTCCAGGTAGCGACCACGCATATCACTGAGCACGTAATATGCATGTGCACCCTTTTGCAGCGCACGCACATTGGCATTATCAACTGCGTGCCGCCATGCCGCGCGAATGTTATCCAGCTCGGCTTCCAGTTCGCGAATCGTCTCCTGCTGTCGAGATGAATTGAGATCCGGTTCGTGCTGGCGCAGCAAATTCATATAGTAGGAAATATGCCGCTCGTGAATGTGCTGGTTCTCGACCGAGTCCGCCGAAAGCTGTTCGGCGGCGTACTGGCGCAGCAGCTCGTGTATCTGGTAGCGTCCGGTCGACTCGCGGCGAATCAGCGATTTGTCCACCAGCGCGGTAAGCATGTGCAGTGTTGCCCCCGCGACATACTCGGCTGCATCGCGTAAGAAACCTCCCCGGAACACCGACAGCGCTTTGAATACCTGCCGATTCTCGTCTTCGAGCAGCTTCCACGACTGTTCGAACACGGCGCGCATACTTCGGTGGCGCGTGGGCAAATTGCGGAGTGGCGTGTTCAGAAAGTCCGGGCTGCGTTCAATCTCTTTGATAATCGCACTGCATGGCAGCGACTTGAGCCACGAGGCCGCCAGTTCCAGCGCCAACGGCATCCCTTCGAGAAACTGGCACAACTGG
>JAEUQX010000277.1 GCA_016788625.1 Anaerolineae bacterium | reverse complement strand
TGGTGGCTGCTGGTCAGCTATGACCCGCGTTTCCTGCTGCTGTTCCTGCCGCTGTTATGCCTGGTCGCAGCGCGGGGAGTGCGCGTGCTGTGGGATCGGTTTCCCGTCAGTTTACGTCTGCCTGCTCGCGTGATCGGGATGCTCGTCACACTGCTGCTGGCGCTGTATATCGCCTGGATCAGCATTGAGTTCAAGGACGAACTCCTGCGCAACCCGCTGATGAGCGACGCGGCTAAACGCGCGATTGTGCTGAAGCAGCAGCCTTAAGCGATTGGTTCGCGTTCGGCAGTTTCTGACTCGGTGCTGGCTTCGATGTTCTCGCGCACCACGCTGGTCGGTCGCCCCTGGATGCGGACATGCATTCGCGCCAGGTATTCACCGATGATGCCGAGGGCGAACAACTGCGCGCCGGAGAAGATGGCGATCACCGACGCCAGGAAGGGGAAGCCCGGCACGCTGGCTTCGAACAGCAGACGCCCGCCGACGTAGATCAGCACGATCAGGCCGAACACCGTCAGCGCGAAACCCAGCACGCTGGCGATTTGCAGCGGCAGGGTGCTGAAGCCGGTCATCATGTTCAGCGCATGGACGATCAGCTTTCGCAGCGTGTAGTTCGAGACGCCCAGGCGGCGTGGGTCGTGGCGCACGGGGATGGCGGCGAAGCGCGTTGTACCCCAGGTCAGCAATACATCAATCGAGACATAGGGACTCTGGTAGTTGGCGAAGGCGTCGCGCAGTCGTGCCCGGAAGACCCGGAATGCGCTCACGTTGCGGGCGACATCGACGCCCATCGCGCTTTGCAGGGCGATCTTGGTGACTTGCGAGGCCATATCGCGCAGGAAACCGTGCTGTTCGCGCTGCGGCGTGCCATAGACGACATCGACGTTCTCATCCAGGCGCTCCAGCAATTTTTGGATTTCTTCTGGTGGATGCTGCAAATCGTCATCCATCGTGACGATGACCTCGTAGCGGGCCTGTCGGATGCCGCACAGCAGGGCGTTGTGCTGTCCGAAGTTCCGCATATGCTTGAAGCCGCGCACCCAGGGGTATTCGCGCGCCAGTTGGCGGATCACTTCCCAACTGTTATCCTTGCCATCATCCTCGACGAAGATTATCTCGTACTGCTCAGCCAGCGTAGGCAGCACCTGCTCTAACTGCCGTACCAGTTCCGGTAGGCTGAGCGCGCCGTTATACACCGGGATGACTACCGAAATCGATCTCATGACGCCTCACTCTTGTATTTCACGTGGGCGATAGTACAAAGCGCTAGGGCTGGATGTCAATGTCGATTGGCAGGACTCCGATGGTCTGCTCGCGCGTTTCCGTTCCATTGACGGCCAGCATGTTGTCCGGTGTATCCGACTGATACAGCCGTACCCACAGGCGATATGAGCCTGCTGGCACATCCTGTGGCAGGCGCAGCGCGCGGTTATCCCACAGCGGCACACCAGCGGCCCAGGTCGAGGTCGGCGCGAAGCCCCAGGCGGGCTGTGTGTCTGCTCCCTGCGCGATCACTGCGCCGTCCTCGGCAGCCACGAACCACGCTACCGTGTAGTTAACGTTCAGCGGCTCGCGCGCCTGCCAATACAGCGAGATGGGCAACAAATCGCCCGGACGGTAGTTCAGCCCATTCGGCAGTTCGACGCCGAGCAGGTTGATCACATCGCCGTAGCGCAGATCGCTCACGTATTGTGGGCCGCGCGGCAGGGCAGGGTCAGGTGCGCGTGCAGTGCTGTACTCGATCAGCCGCACCGTGACATCCGTTTCGATCTCGCGAACCGGGTAATAATGCGCGACCATGAAGCGCTCGACCGGGCGGATGCTCCAGGGTATCCAGGGGCCGCTGTCCGCCAGCAGCCACAGCCGTTCGCGCGTCGCCGCCAGATTGTGGATCAGCGGGATGCTGGCTTTGACCAGCAGCGCATCCGGATTGACAGAGCTGACCTGGGCGGGCTGTTCCGGGCTGGGCTGCTCGCCGGGTTGGTCGGGCAGGCTGACTACTCGCGGGTTATTGAATTTGCCGTAATTCAGGAAGAAGGGTTCGAGGTTGTTGTTCGCCAGCAGCAGCACATCGTCCGGCTGCGCGTTGGACTGGATGATGCTCGCCATGTCGCGCAGCGCCTGGCGGTCGCCCTGGTAAAGCGGGTCGGCATAGATCGCGCGCAGGCACAGCACAACCACGATCAGCAGAGCGACGGGCAGCCCCAATGCTGTGAACTTGACTTGCCGTGTTCCTGTAATTCTCGTTTTCTTCTGCGTCCTCTGTGCCTCTGCGGCAGCATCTTCGGTTTGGATGATTCGCCACAGCGCGAACGCCGAAGCTGCGGCCAGCGCAACGCACAGCAGCGGCCAGAACAATACGTCGTTGCGAACCCAGGCGAAGTCGAAGAATTGCCCATTCCATGTCTGCGGCAGCACTACCCAGCGCAGATACTGCACCGTGTTCAGCCCGCCACCCCACTCGCCCAGACCGTTCGCTTCTGGCGGCAGGGCTGCATTATACGCGCCCCAGGGTAGGGTGACGCCGCTCAACTGCACCCACAGGCTGTATAGCACCAGGATACCAATGGCTGTTTTCAAGGGGAGTTTGGCAAGCCTGCTGGCCCACATGTTTCGCTGTGGTATTATCTCTCCGGCTCCATCGCGATGGGGGATGGCAGCACGCA
>JAEUQX010000262.1 GCA_016788625.1 Anaerolineae bacterium | reverse complement strand
GCGCCAGATGCCCAGCACACAGATGATGCCGAAGAGACCCCAGCCGAGGGCCAGGAGGTTACCTCCTTCCAGGCTGCGGATGATGCCGAGGAGGTTGGCAGCGCCCAGGAAAATCAGCCAGCCGGATAGCAGGTTGCCGCGCGGCTGACGCAAGGGGGGCGCAGGTTCGTTCAGATAGGCGTTATCATCTTTTTTGACCATGCACCCGATTGTAGATCAATCCCGCGCGGGATGCTATTGCCTGAGCGAAGATGGCCTATGAAATAGCAATAACACATCCCATTGCCTTCCGGTTAGGAAAACAATGGGATGTGGCGGACGGAGCACAGCGCAAGCGGGGATTATTCGTAGCGCAGCACGTTCAGCGGTTTCTCGCCGCTGGCGCTCCAGGCCGTCGTTGCGGCGGCGACGAGCGCGACCAGAATGCATAACGCCATGAGCAGCAGCGCCGTGCCATAGGGGATGAAGGACAGACCTCCGCCCAGGCTGAGCGCCAGCATCAGACCAGCCAGCCCCATGCCAACGCCGAGCAGCCCGCCGATCAGACCCATGATGCCGTTTTCGATCAGCAGCATCCCCAGCACGCGCTCGCGCTGAAGGCCGATGGATTTCATCACGGCGATTTCGCGCTTCCGTTCGAGCGTCGCCAGCGCCACGCTGTTGGCGATGACCACGCCGCCGACGACCAGACCGAGCAGCGCCACCATGGTTGGGAAGGCCGTGAATGTGCCCAGCAGCGCCGTCAACAGTTTGGTGAAAACGGCGGTTTCCAGCACGAATGTTCCTGGCAGAATGGCCAACTGGCGGCGCACGGCGGGGATTTCCTCCGGCACCACATCGGCAACGATCTGCACACTGCCACCTGCTCTGGCCGAGTCAGGCACACTGCTCAGCGGAATATCGTAGCCGCTGCCGGAGAAGCCGCCTGCAATGATGGACTGCTGCATGATGCCGATCACCGTATAGGCTACTCGCGGCGCGTTCGCCCCCTCGCCGAACTGGTAGATCAGTTTGTCGCCAATGTCGATGCGCGCTTCGTTGATGATGTTGTCCTGCGTCAGGACGATCACGGGCTGGCCTTCGTCTTCCGGTGTGAAGTAGCGCCCAGTTGCCAGCACCTGTGTAGGTGACTGATCGACCTCGCGTCCTGTCAGGTTACTCAGCGCGCTCAGTCGCACTTCGTTGAAGTCGAAATCCTCCGGCGGTTCGCCAAAGAAGGTGAAATTCTGGGCATTGGCTTCGATGCGTTCTTTGAGCTGTTCACGGTCGAGTACGGTGCCGTCTGATTCTTCCAGCCCGACAACCCTGGCCTGGAATGACTGCACCGCATGGAATTCGTTCACGCCTTCCATGTTGCTCAGCCCGGCTTCGATCAGCGGCAGGGTGTTGGTTGTCCCCGTGATGACGACATTGCCGCCGATGCCTTCGCCCAGCGCGAACGAAAGCGCCTGATTGATCGAGTCGGCGAAGAGCGTGATGATGCTCAGCGAAAAGACGCCAACGACCAGCGCCAGCAGTGTAATCGCGCCTCTGCCGCGCGAGACGAGCATCTGCCGCAGCGAAATCTTCAGGTCAACGATACCGAGCGAGGGCAGCAGTCTGCCGATCAGCCAGATTAACCCGTTCAGCAGCGCGATCAGGAAACCTGCCGCGAAGAACGCGCCAATCGTCACACCCAATGCCGTGCCGAAATTCCCCAGGATCGTGCTGGCGACCAGCGCGAGCGCTACGATGATCACGGCGATAGCGACGAGTGAACGCAGGCAGCCGGCGCGCAGCACAATCGTGTCGTTGGGGCGCAGCACTACGCCGGGGCGCACCTGTCCCGCGGCCAGCGTGGGCAGGAAGCCGAAGATGGTTGTGACCAGTGTGCCGACCAGCACCCCGTTGATCACCGCGGCAGGCACCAGGCGGAACGGCAGCGACTGCGCGACCAGACTTTCAGCCACGCCTCGGATGACGAATGTCGTCGCCCAGCCAAGCAGCACGCCCAGCAGGCTGCCGAGGATGCCCATGATAAACGCTTCCACCAGGAACAGGATCGTGACCTGATTGGCCTGCAGACCGAGCGTCTTCAGAACGGCGATCTCGACCGTGCGGCGCTGCACGATGACCTGCATCGTGTTGATGATGCCGATACTGCCCAGCAGCAGCGAAACCAGTCCCATGATGGTGACCAACTGGTTGACCTGATCCGAGATGCGCTGATTGGTCTCGCGCAGGTCTTCGGTCGTGGTCAGGTTCAGATAGGGGAATGCCTGTTCAAAGGCTCTGCTGATCTCGGTCACACGCGTGGGGTCGGCCAGCTTGATGTAAACCATATCCGAGCGCGGTTGCAGACCGAAGTCGGTGAATGAGTCCAGCGCCAGGTAGTAGAAGCCGAACTGCGAGGCGAAGATGCCTGTGAACGGGTCGGAAACTTCGGTTTCGGTCGCTACGATGCCGCGTACCGTGTAATCCCGTTCCGAGCCAGCCACTCGTACCACCGCGCCCACCTCTGCCTTGAGCGCCTGGGCGATCTTCTCATCGATTACGATGTCGCCCGGCTGTGTCAGCAGGTCAGCCAGCGGTGTGCCATCAAGCGACGTCACCTCTTCATAGAAGGGGTAGACGCCCGGATTGATGATCAGGGGTGTCGTCTGCGTAGCGGCTAAACCACTGTCGTTAGATGTGACGGTCGTGCCGCTGCCCGAACCCAGGAAGATGCTCGTCATATCTGTCAGGGGGTAGGTGTATTGCAGCTCCGCCTGACCAGGATAATTTTCTTCGAGCCAATCCTGCATGGTCTCCAGGCCGCTCGGCGAAATATAATAGACCGTCTGGGTGAATTCGGCAAAGGCTGACTCGACTTCTTCGCTCGTTAGTTCCCCGTTGGCGACGCGCTGGTCAAACACGGAATCGGAGGAGTCGTCTGTACGGAAAAAGCTGCCTTGAAGCTGTGCTTTGATGTCGCCCCGGTTGAGGCCTTGCAGGTTGCCCGTCAGCGTGTCGCTGATCATCGCGCCCAGCGTTTGCAGGCTGACGATGGCCGCCACGCCCGCCGCGATACACAGCAGCGCGAAGAAGGTGCGCCGCCCATTGACGCGCAGGTCATTAAATGAGTGTCCGAAGTAGAAGCGTAATTGGTCAAGCATGGCTGCTGCTCCTACTTAGGATGAATGACTGACATCTCGCCAGTCGCGCGTTTTTCTTTGAAGAGCTTGACGGCGGCCATCTGTGCGCTGCTGTGCGGATCAACATCCGCGACGAGCTGACCATCCACCAGCGTGACCAGTCGATCTACCTGCGAGGCGATCTCCATATTGTGCGTGACGATGATCACAGTCGTGTTCATCGAGCGCTGCACGTCGCGCAGGGCTTTCATCACTGTTTCGCTGGACGACGTGTCCAGGCTGCCCGTTGGCTCATCGCAGAGCAGCAGGGCGGGCGCATTCGCCAGCGAACGGGCGATGGCAACGCGCTGCTGCTGCCCGCCGGAAAGCTGCGTGGGACGGTGATGCAGGCGGTCGCCCAGGCCGAGCAGGTCGAGCAGTTCTTTGGCGCGTTTGGTCGGATCGAACTTGCGCTGCCGGGCGAACTGAATGGGCAGCGCGACATTTTCCAGTGCCGTCAACGTGGGGATGAGGTTGAAGAACTGGAAGATGAAGCCGATTTTCTCGTTGCGGACGCGCGTCAGGGCACGTTCGTTCAGGTTGGTGATGTCGATGCCGTCAATCCAGACTTTGCCAGTCGTTGGGTTATCCAGTCCGCCGATCAGACCGAGCAGAGTGGATTTGCCGCTGCCGGACGGCCCGATCACGCCGAGGAATTCGCCGCGCATCACGCTCAGCGAGACGCCGCGCAGTGCCTGTACAGTGACCTCGCCTGCCTTGAGTTCCTTTTGCAAATTCTCAGTTTGCAGCACCAGACCATTTGCGCTCATGCAACACCTTTCCAATGCCTGAATCGCAGCGCGTCAGGCGTAATGCGGCTCTGATCTTCTTATAGTACGTTGTTCTGGACGTAGAAGTTGTGGATCGCGTCGAAAAAGACTAGCTTTCCGCGCCCCGGTTCTGCCGCCACCAGTCGTGGAACGACTTCTCTGCAAAGGAGGGGAAGTCACGATAGTCCGTCCAACCGCTCAGAGGATAGGGCAGATTATCGAGCTTGTCCTGTCCGGTGAGCTGTGTCAGCGCACGCGTGCCCAGGCTGGCAGCTTTCCCGCCCAGTTCATAGAGCAGCGGGTGTGCATTGCCAAAACGCCAGGCCTTCATGCCCACCTGCCAGAGCGGCTCCTGCTCATCTTCCAGGTCTCGGCGGAGCTTGAGCAGCATGTCGGGGATGTTGATTTCGACCGGGCAGGCCGCCTTGCACGCGCCGCACAGCGATGACGCAAACGGCAGTGGCACGGCATTCTCGATGCCCTTGAGCAGCGGCGTGACAATCGCGCCAATGGGGCCGGAGTAGACCGAGCCATAGCTGTGGCCGCCGACGTTCTGGTAGACCGGGCAGGCGTTGAGGCACGCGCCGCAGCGGATGCAGGCCAGCGCCTCGGCATACTCTGTCGCGTAGATGCTGCTGCGCCCGTTATCGAGCAGAATGAGGTAGAACTCTTGTGGGCCATCCGGCTCGTCCGTGCGTGCCGGGCCGTTGAACATGTTGACGTAAACCGTCATGCGCTGTCCCGTGCCGCTGCGGGGCAGGAGCTGTACCAATGTGGCGAAGTCCTCCCAGGTGGGCACGATCTTCTCGATACCAACGACGGCGATATGCACGGGCGGCATCCCAGTGGAGAGGCGTCCGTTGCCCTCATTGGTGACGATTACAACGGTGCCCGTTTCCGCGATCATGAAGTTGCCGCCGCTCATGCCAAAGTCGGCGCTCAGGAACTCCTCGCGCAGAATCTTGCGGGCGAAAGCGGTCATGTCGCTGGCTTCGTTGGTGTGCTCCATGCCGAGCTTTTCCATGAACAGGTCACGCACCTGCTCTTTGGTCATATGCATGACAGGCATGACGATGTGGCTGGGATGGCTGTCGTTGACCTGGACAATGTACTCGCCCAGATCGGTTTCGACCATGCTGATGCCCGCCGCTTCCAACGTAGGCAGGAGGCCGATTTCCTCGGTCGCCATGCTCTTGCTCTTCACGCCGCGCGTGAGGCCGTGCTTGCGGCAGATGTCAACGATGTGCTGCTTGGCCTCTTCGCCATCGCTCGCCCAGAGGACATGGCCGCCGTTGGCAGTGACCTGCTGCTCCATCTTTTCCAGGAGTTCCGGCAGATCAGCCAGCGCCCGCAGCTTTGCGCCGCGCGCCTGCATCCGCAGCGCATAAGCGTCATCCAACTCGGCGAAGGCCTGGCGGCGGCGGCCATCGGCATTACCCGTCCCACGATCCAGCGCGGTCTTGAGCTGGATATCCTCGAGCGCAATGATGGCCTGCTGGTTAAACCGATTGGGGTTCAGTTCCATGATGTGTCTCGCCCGTGAACGGGATACGCCATAATGCACAATATTGTACCCACAGGCAGAACACCCTGCCACTTGGTCAGCGTGCCCGCAACCTGAACTTCCTCAGCAGATCGACCAGTTCAGCCACACGATAAGGTTTGCTCAGCGTAGCGTCGGCCTGCTGTGCCGCGAGGGACAGCCGTTCGGTATCGGCAGTGACGACGAAGACGCGCGTTTCCTTCAGGCGTTCGTCTGCGCGAATGGCATTCAGGATATCCAGACCGGAGACATTCGGCAGGTGCAGATCGAGGATGACACAATCCGGCACATGCTGCGCGAGCCAGTCAAGCGCGACCTGCCCGTCATGTACCAGCGTTGTTTCCGCGCCGATATAGGTCATAATTTCCTTAACGGCGCGTCCAAGATCCACTTCATCTTCGATAATTAACACGCGGATAGCATTTATCATGTTGAACACAAACTCCACAGAATGCGCTTATATAGTCTTCATCCACCGCCCATTATTCGATCATCACCCATCATTAGAATCAATATCATGATACGAGGAAAGCGTAATGGCTATTGAGCTTTATTGGGATAATGACGCGCAAACAACTTTGCTGCTCGAATTCAATGGGCGTTGGACGTGGGAAGAACTGCATCGGACCTTGGCTGCGATCAAAAAAATCACCGACGCAGTGGACTACGAAATCGCCGCCCTGGTTGATGTCAGCCGGGGATTGCATATCTTGCCCGGCGACCTTTTCAGCGCAGAAGGCTTGCACAACGCCAGGCTGCTGATGACGCTGGGGCATGACGGTACCGGGCCGCTGGTGATCGTCGGCGCCAATCCGCTGATTAAAACAGTCTATGATGTGCTGCATAAACTCGATCCCAGTGCGCTGGGGAATGTGCGTTTTGCCAAAACGCTCGAAGAAGCCCGGCTGCTGCTTAAGAACTCATCAGCGAAAGACGCGGGCTAGAACCAGGATGAAGCTGCCGCGCGTGTTCGGGTCGCCCGTATCGCCGCCATAGCGCGTGGCGCGGACGTAATAAATACCCGTCGTTGGCAGTTCGTAACGGGCGATGCGCGCGTTTTTGCCCCCTCCGCCATCGTCGTCCTCGCGCACCACGTTGCCCGCACTGTCCTGAATCTGGACCAACGGGTCAAGATTGCCGTCGCCGCGATTCAAGGAAACAGTGATGGCGTCGCCCTGCACCCCCCAGAATGCAAAGCGCACTTCTGGCGTGACCTCATCAATGCGCCCCGTCACGCTCGTGCCGTAGCTGATGCGCTGTACGTCGGCGGGCACACCATCAAAGGCGTTGCCCAGGGATTGCAGTTCGATGTCGTAGGTTCCGGCTGTTGTGCCTGTGTCGCGGTCGAAGCGCGTTGCCAGGATGTAGTAAGTTCCATCTGCCGGGATGAGGAAGCTCTCGATCTTGGCGTTCTGCCCGCCGCCGCTGTCGTCGTCGCTGGTCAGTTCCTGCAAATTGGCATCGGCGATCACCAGAAAAGCATCCAGCCCGCCGCGCCCACGTTCCATCCGCACGCTGATCAGATCGTTCTGGAACGCCTCGAAGCGGTAGTACTGCGTGAAACTACGCATCGTGAGTTCGCCCGTGATGACCTCGTTAAACGTGATTGGGATGGCTGCCTGTGGCGAATTGCCCAGACCGCTGTTGTCCGCCTCTTCTACCGTGAGGATGAACTGCCCTGTTGAAATGCCAGCGACTTCGCCGTAGCGGGTCGCCTTTACGATGTAGGTGCCGCTCCGTTCGATCAGCAGGCCGATAATCTCAGCATCCAGCCCCGAACCAGGCACGTCGTCGTTATCCGCGATGACGAACGCATTGCTGTCCACGACCTGAAGATACGGGTCGAGGTCGCCGGAATTGCGCTGCATCTTGATGTTCACGATGTCGCCTCGTTCGGCACGGAAACTGTAGTAGACCTGCGGCGTCATGTTGTCAATGGTGTTGATCACCGAGTCGCCGTAGCGCAGCGCGCTGCCCGGCGCGGAACTGACGCCGATGCGCTGCACATCGAGCTGGAACTGGCCGCGCGTGCTGCCCAGCGCATAGCCGAAGCGCCCGACAATGACGAAGTAACGAGCGCTTTGCGGGATGGTCAGGACATCGATGAAGACATTACGGCTGCCGTCGGTGTCATCGGCGCTGTAGAGGACGCTGCCGCCGCTATCCATCACTGTCAGGACGGGGTCGAGGTCGCCGCTGAGCGCTTGCAGATTGATCGAGATCACGTCGCCGCGCAGCCCGTCGAAGTAATACACGCTGCGCGGGTTGGCGTTGTTGATGTCCCCGGTGATGATTCCACCATAGAAGACGCCAGTTTCGCTTTCTTCCTGCGCCAGGGCAGGAACGTTCAGCAGCAGGGTAAAGATTACGACAAGCAGGCGAACAGACAAGCGCATTAAACCTCGCACGAATGCATCCAAGTCAATAGCTCTTAGTCATTAGCTTTTAGTCGAAAGCCCACAGTCCTTAGCCATAATGCCAAGAGACGAGCAGGTCAGGGGGAGCATACACGGCGAACTGGCACTCTGTTAAACACCATGTTGTCATGTTTAGTTTTTTCCTCAATTCCCCTAGGGATACAAAATCTCAATCGCGACGAGGTGACTGGCCTGTTGCATTACCAACAATCCTTCGGTTTCTAGGAAAAGGGGTATCGCGGGCAGTACATCATCATGTTCGCCAACGTGTGGATGAAGCTGGTTTAGGTTCACATCGTCAATCTCTCGGTCTTCAGTAGTATCGTGTAGCCTCACCACATCATGATAATCATCATAAACATAGATATGGTCATCGCCCATTAACCAACCAGCAGTCCAGATAGGATCATCTATTGTCAGAATGCGAGGCTGAGTCATCGATGGGTAATTGAAAATATGGAGGGTTTCCAATGGATCATCTACCAATTGTTCTCCCACGCATTTAAAGAGAAGCCGGGTTTCGTTTGAATTGAATTGCATCGGAATGCAATAATCTGTCAGATCAGGGAATGTCACTGTCAATGCCTCTTCCTCGAAATGGACACCCCCCAACGAAATCCATCGTGAAAACTCTGCAATCGACTCCGAGTTCCTTCCTTCTAACGTGTCGAGCACCAACACCTCACTGCTTTGAGAGGCGAATTCAAACAGTGCCAGACCACGAGCGGTGGTTTGATAGCGAGCACACTCCATCAAATTGAGCAGACACGCTGTAAACTCAGCGGGAATGTCATCTTGACTTCCATCTGACCAATAGACAATCCAACCGAACTCAGTCGCAATCAAGACGGGATTCGGAGTTTGAACTATGGTTGATACACTTTCCCCTGTTGCTATTTCCAGCACTCGTAAAACTTGCCTCTCCAGATAGGCTAGAAATCGGCTATCGGTTGACCAAGCTACTTGGGCGTCTCCCCTTACATAAATTGAATCGGTAGGCGTTGCATAGTATTGTTCAATCACCACACCAAACTTTGGTGCTGAGCGAATCTGAATTTCTTCAAATGTTCGCACTGCCAGATAACGCCCGTCGGGTGAGAAGCTCAATGCGGTTTCGAGCGCATCAACCTGTTCATATTGCTTGTCCGGCTCGCCAACCCACTGATAAGTTGCGTTCGGTGGGTTAAAGATTGCCGCCTGCCAGTTGCCTTCATCGCTCAAATACCATACCTGTTGAACATCTCGCCCGATGCAGCACCTACGCTCCTCGCCAGTGCCTGCATCAACAGGCAGCAAGCGTGATGCGTTGGCGACCAGAATGCGCCCGTCTGGCGATAGGGTGAAGCTAGAATACTCAATATCAGGTGTTCCGAGGTAGGCAACGCGCCCAAATCGAGGGCTTTGATCGTCTTGGCTGCGTAAATGGTCATATGGAGTGATTGCAATTCCAAGCAGAGTCAACGCGCTAAGTAGTATCCACTTGACCATGAGTTTATACACATCCCTTATTTGGATTGCTTTGCATAGGATGCTTTTGCGAAATGGGTGCAAAGCGTAGCTGTTATTTCGAGCACCTACCAATGACACAGCTAACTTGAATTCCGCGCGATGTTAGTCTCAATTGCTTCGTTTCGTTGAACGCTAAAGACTATCCGCTTCTACCTAGTGTAGCGCTTACGGAGAATTGTGCCCGACAATACCCCTACGAATGTGGGGTTGGCTTTAGTTGTTAACTCTCATACCCTGGTGCATAACGTTGGAACAACGCCAAACGAGGTGGTATATGTCTTCACTGTTCTCTACAGGCCATCCATCTCCC
>JAEUQX010000247.1 GCA_016788625.1 Anaerolineae bacterium | reverse complement strand
GCGTCGGGCGGCGGCATGGAGAGCGCGCTTTGGCGGCAGATGATGGCCGATGTCACCGGATTGCCGCTGCAGAAATCGTTGATGGCTGAGCAGGCTTGCACGGGCGCGGCGCTGCTGGCGGGCGTCGGCGCCGGCGTCTATGATTCGCTGGCAACAGCGTGTCAAGAAGCCGTCCAGCGCGGTACCCTGACTGAACCGGACGCCGCACGACATGCTTTTTATGACGAGCAGCACGCGCAGTTCCTGGCACTCTATCCCCTGCTGCGCGAGCAGATGCACACCCTGGCGAAACGCGCAGCAGCCAAATAGGCATAGCCAGACTTGAAACCCGCTTGAATCAGTGAGGGTGCCGTTGCAGCACCCTCACTTCCCCCAAGATACCCGAATAACCAGGAAAACAGCGTGTTTATGCGCCGCGCACCAGCCCGCGTTTCCGCAGCCGCAGCAGCGCCAGCCCGAAGCCAGCAGCGAGCAGTGTCAGCAGCGGGTCGCGCCAGTACGGCGTCTCGCCCGTCGAGGGCAGTCGGCGCACGCTGGAGACGGTAGCCGATGCGCTCTTGCCGTTGTTCAGCGAGGCCACATTGGTGATGATGAACGGCACGCTGGCGTTGGCGCGCACGCGCGTGCGGATGGTCAGCGTCACAGATGCGCCGGGGTTCAGCGTCGGGATAGTCAGCGAGACGTTCTGTCCGCTGAAGCTGGCGGATGCCGGATCAACCGAGAGGATTTCCACTTCCGGCGGCATATTGTCCGTCACGACAACATTGGTCGCCGGGACGCTGCTCGGATTGGTGACGGTAATCGTCCAGGTCACCAGTTCGCCGGGCAGGGCGAAAGGCGGATTAGCGATCTTCGTCAGGAACGGGTCAGCAATCGCGATGCCACCACCCACACTCGGTGGCACGGTGGGCACGACGGCTGTGCCGCCAATGGTTGTGTTCGCCGAAGCACTGAGCGGCGGGAAAGCATTACCAGCCAGATCGCTGTAATCCATCTGCACACTGTTGGTGAAGACCGTGCCCGCAGGCTGTGCTGGCAGGTTGACCGTCACCGTCACCGCGCCGTTGCTGCCCGCGTTGGGCGGCGCTGGCACTGTGCCGATGTTCCAGGTGACCGGCCCTGCGCCAACGCAGCCGCCCGTGCAGCTCACGAAGGTTGCGCCAGGGGGCAGCGCGTCGGTGATCGTCACATTCATCGCCGGGCCACCCCAGGTGGGCGCGCCGAGCGGATTGGTGTTGGCGTATGTGATCGTATAGGTCACCTGCCCGCCCGTCGTGGGGACGGTCGCCCGATCAACGACCTTGCCCAGCGTCATCAGCGGGATGCTGGGCTGGAAGAAGGCTGGTTGATTTTGCAGGCCTTCGAAGATGTACTGGTTGTTCGCCGTGATGCAGGGGCGAGCGCGCCACCAGCCTGCGTCAGCAGCCGTGACGGCATACTGGTCGCCCGCGCGCGGCGGGTTAGGAATATTGCCGGGGTTGTCCGGGCTGCCATTCCAGCTTGACCCACCCGACTCAACACCAACCAGCGGCGTCCCAAGCACCGAGCCTGCTGGCGGGAAGTAGGTGATGCTGATGTTTCCATTGCCGCCGCCGAAGTCATCCATATCGAAATTGTTCAGGGCGATGGGCGAGGTCAGGCCATCAACAAAGAAATACATATCCTGGCAGGAGGTGGCAGCGTGCTGGTAAGTGATACGGCTGAGACCGATCAACAGCTCATCGCCGGTGCCGTCCGCGCCGTCCACATCGTTCGTGCCGTTGGCATCGCCCAGTAGTGCCGACTGCGGCGCGCCAATGCCCGTGCAGGTGCCAGGGGTGATGGTGCAGTCCGGGTCATTGACGACGCGCAGCAGCCAGGCATTGTCATCGTTATCACCTGTGGTCGTCGTCAGCGTGTAGGTGCCGCACCCGGCAGCACCGGGTGTTGTCGTCACCAGTTCGACCCACAGGCCATTGCTGCCGCCCGCTGGCGCGAAGACGGTTGGCCCGATCACCGTACCGTTGGCTGTCGTGAGCGTGAATGTGGTATTGTCTGGCACCCCACCGCGCACCTCATCATTGGCGAAAGGTGCGACCACTGGATCGGGATCCTGCGATTCCGGGTCAAACAATGCAAATGTAACTGGGCTTGCGTTCGGCCAGGCGCAAGGAACATAGATTTCCACCAGATGATTGGTGTTGCCTGACCCTGCCTGTGTATAAAAATCACCGACGTTCAAAGGAGTATTCGGTCCGCTGGTCTGAATAAATGCCGCTGCGCCCGGCGCGGGGATTTCGATGGCATAAGTCGTTCCAACCCCCAGCAACACAAAGACTGCCAGCACCACAACAAGTTTCAGCAACAAATGTGATCGCATTACTTTATTCACCTAATCACTGACGCTCCATGACAAGCGACTTTAGGACTTTTGAGGAGGGGACAGGGCAGCACAGGCTGACCATAAGTCATCATGGAAACGATTCTAATCCTCTCTTCAGATTACCATTTTGTAACATGATCTGCCACCGCAACAATGGTAAAAAAGACATACTTGAAGTTATAGTTTCGTTATGCATTAAGATAGATTGACTATCACTGATCAATTCGCTAAAGTTATCATGTTTATCACAAGGTTCGTGATGTATCCCTCCAGGCAGTGCAGTCTCATCTTGCATGTCCTGGAAAGAGAGCAGCGCCCGCTGTTCTTGTGCAGTGTATCGTATTATTGATGCGTGTCCTGTTCAGTCCTGCCTCAGCTTCAACAACACAGCGACGTTGACTGACATTCGCCCCTTATCAGCGAATGGCGCGGGAACGGGGACACAGGAGTAAGACACTATGACCCCAGATTTCATGTCACGTATGTTAGGCTCCGTGATCTTTGCGTTGCTGGGCGCACGATTGGGCGCAGAAGCAACACCTACCACCGGACTACCTCCAGAAGTCAATTCCGTCATCTTCGGGCTGGTCGGCGTACTGATCGGGCTGATCCTGACACCCTGGCTGACCGTCCGACCACTGCGCGCGGTTCGCAACGCCATCATGGAAATGCCCGTCGATTCGCTGCTGACATCGCTAACTGGACTGGTCGGCGGCCTGTTGATCGCCCTGATGCTGGCCTATCCACTCTCACAGTTAGCAGCACCCTTCGGCAACCTGCTGCCGGGTCTGGTCTCTGTGGTGTTCGGCTGGATGGGGCTGACAATCTTCCGCATTCGCGCGCGAGAGATCCTCAGCATCCTGCCTGCGATGGGCGGCAAACGCGGGCGCGCGTTCTTCACCGGCACGGAACGCAACATCCTGCTCGATACCAGTGTGCTGATTGATGGGCGCATCGTAGGCATCGCCAAGACGGGCTTCCTGGGCGGAACGCTGGCTGTACCGCGCTTCGTGATCAACGAACTGCATCAGGTGGCCGACTCGTCGGACGTGCTGAGGCGGGCGCGTGGGCGGCACGGGCTGGAAAAGCTGAAGGAACTGCAACGCGAGGCAATCATGCCTTTCAAAATCATCGAGGACGACATCAGCGAAATCAACGAGGTTGATGACAAGCTGGTGGCGCTCGCGGTGCGGATGAATTCGCCGATTGTGACTAATGATTACCCGCTCAACCGCATCGCCGAGACGCAGGGCGTCCTGGTGCTCAACGTGAACTCATTGGCGAACGAGGTGCGCTCGCTCTATCTGCCGGGCGAGACCATCCCTATCCGCATCATTCAGGAAGGCCGCGAGCCAAACCAGGGTGTCGGTTATCTGGAAGATGGCACGATGGTGGTCGTCGAGACTGGACGCGGGTTCATGGATCGCACAATCAACGTTGAAATCACCAAGTTCATCAACAAGGAAACCGGGCGTATGTACTTCGCCGTGCCGGAGAAGAAGTGAGCGGCGCAGGACGCTCGTAGGCTCATTCCGCTGCAGGTCAGCCGCATCCGCGCAGCCAGATAAACTGCACGGGTGACGGCTGCCACGACCTTGTGATGCCCTAACCAACCACCTTTCTTGCTTGCGCCAGACTCGCTAGAATCGGCGTGTCGTCGAACTATTGCAAGAAAGGCCTTTTTGATGAACGACTCACAAAAACAACAGCTTATTTCCCAGGCGCTGGAACAGGGGCATGGCGTTGTCCGGCTCCGTCCGACCTGGGTGCCGCGTTCATTCTGTGTACCCGGTCGACGGTTGCGGCTGCACCCCGCCGATCTGTACGCGCTGGGGGCGCATCGCGGCGGTATTGACGAACGCTGGTTTTCTTCGACAGTGCGCGCGGACAACGGCCCCGGCACGCCCGACGATGAAGGCTTGAGCTACATCGCCGTCGGTGACCAGTCTGTCACGCTGGCCGATGCCGTCAACCTGATGGGCGCGGCGCTGCTGGGCAGCGAAGTGATGGCGCGTTACGGCGGCTGGGTGATGTACAGCAAGTTTTTCGACAACATGTACCCCCTGCCGCATCATCTGCACCAGAGCGACGAACAGGCGGCGGCGGTCGGCAAGCTCGGCAAGCCGGAAGCCTACTTCTATCCCCCACAGTACAACTTCTCCAACAACACTTTCCCTTACACCTTCTTTGGCCTGGAACCGGGCACGACCAAAGATCAGGTGATCGACTGCCTCAAGCGCTGGCACGAGGGCGATAACGGCATCCTGCGCTTGTCGAAGGCCTACCGCCTGACGCCGGGCACGGGTTGGGATGTGCCGCCGGGCATCCTGCACGCGCCGGGCACGCTCTGCACCTACGAGCCGCAGCGCGCCAGTGACGTGTTCTCGATGTGGCAGTCGCTCATTGCCGACTACCAATTGGTCGATTGGTCGATGGTCGTCAAGGATGTGCCTGCTGACAAGGCCAACGATTTCGACTTCCTGATCACGTTGGTGGATTGGGAAGCGAACACCGACCCGCACTTCGGCAAGAATCACTTCACCGCGCCGACGCCCGCCAGTGACCCTGCGGCCACCGAGTCCAACGGCTTTGGCGAGAAGTGGATTGTCTACGGCAGTGAATACTACAGCGCCAAGGAACTGACGGTGCTGCCTGGGCGCACGGTGACAGTCAAAGACCCGGTGGCTTATGGCTGCATCACCATGCAGGGCTATGGCCGTTTTGGTCCGCACAGCATCTCCGCGCCGTCGATGATCCGCTTTGGCGAAATGACGGAAGACGAGTTCTTCGTCACGGCAGATGCGGCGCAGCGCGGCGTGAGCATCACCAACCTGAGCAGCAGCGAACCGCTGGTGATCCTCAAGCACTTCAACCCCGGCAACCCGCAGATGCCGCGCCGGGTGTGATGCGCTCTGCGAGACCTGAACGAGAATAGATCGGTTGTGGGGGCATGGCGCACATGCCCCTACTCATGTCGATCTCCTCCGGCTGCACGCGCATTTGTCGTTCGCCAGCCGGGCAGGAACATGGGCACCCGTTTTGCATATGCCTGCCACGTTTGTCCGAAGGTAGCCGCCAACACCTGATCTTCGCGTTGGGCACGTTTGACGAGCGCAACCAACATCATTATGAGCGTTAACAGCGGCATCCAGGTGCGGTAGATAATCAACAGCCCGGATAACATCCACCAGTAGCTCAGGTAGATCGGATGCCGGACAATCGCAAACGGCCCATGCTGAATCAGGCGGTGATGGGCGTGGAGCTGCACGGCTGAACTGGTGCTGGCGTTATACAGCGAGCCAAGGGTGAACCGTGCCCACAGGAAAAACGGCGCGCCGCTCAGCACGAGCAGCAGACCGACAATGCGCAGGGTCATTGAAACACCTGACGACAGCGTGACCGGAATCGGCAGCCAGAGTAGATAGCTGCCATATGCACCTACCACGCTGATGATGATGCCAGCAGCAATCTGCCCCCAGGCCGGCAGCCTGAACCACAGACTTGTCCCAACTGGCGTAGTCTTCGGTGTCCGGTAGCTGGCCAGCCAAGCGCCATACAGCACTACAAGAACAACAGCCATGACGAACAGCACCAGCCAATCGCTGAGTATCTCGAAAGCTGTGACTTGCTCCATGTTGTTTTCTCAGAACCTCGCGTCACGATCCCTGAGGACGCTTTGGTCGTTTCTTGACGATCAGCAGTTGTTCAATATCCTGAATGTCTTCTTCCGTAGTGACCTTGATGAACAGCCAGCGCCCGTCATGAAGCTGCGGCGTTTCTTCAAACACGGTCTGTACAGTGTTGCCAAACCTCACATGGCTGGCCTGCTCCACTTCGGCTTTGCCCAGCACGATCTGGACGATGAAAAACCCTTGCTGCGGGTACAGCGAGGCCAGCGTCTTGCCACTGCGGCGATACCACAGGTTCCAGCCGTACTTTTTCCCGCCAAAACTCCATTCGCCGGGCATGTCGTAGTTCTGCGTGATGAAGTGCGTCAAGCGCTCCCATAAGGCGCGCGTCGCGCCAAGCACGGCACTCATATCCTCGGCTGTCGGGCAGCGTTCTTTTTCCAGAAAGATGCCAATGGCCATTGTCCTGCATCTCCTTTCCAATGCATTTGCTCTTGCTTTCGAGCCTGCCAATGCAATGAGACGCTCTGCTAAACCTGGCCTCCGCGTTTGCCCATCCGCAAAAATCACCCATAACTCTTGATGTGACGCCTGGCGTACATTCATTGTCCTGTTGAGGGCACGGCTGCTGTTCGGATTTTCGCCGCAGGGAGCGATAGTATCGCGCTGTTACTTTCAGCCGTTAGCTCCCTTTGATCTTCCAACCCCTGCACCAGGCTCGCGCCCCTCGAACACAGGACTGTGAGGTTCTGTAACCGCTAGGCCGTCACCTTGCACGGGTTGGTTAGCTCGCCAATGCCGTCGATGGTGATGCTGACCACATCGCCATCCTTCAGGTAGACGGGCGGCTTCATGCCCTCGCCCACGCCCGGAGGCGTCCCCGTCAGAATCAGATCGCCCGGTTCGAGCGTGAACATGCGCGAGCAGTAGCTCACCAGCGTCGGGATGTTGAACATCAGGTCGCGCGTGTTGCCATCCTGGCGCAGCTCACCACTGACCACTGTCTTGACGCTCAGGTTGTGCGGGTCGGGGATTTCGTCCGCCGTCACAATCCACGGGCCAAGCGGGCAGAATGTATCCAGGCTCTTGCCGCGCGTCCACTGCGAGTCCGTCCGCAGTTGCAGGTCACGCGCGCTCACGTCGTTGGCAATCGTGTAGCCGAAGACATGCTTCATGGCATCCTCGACGCTGACGTTGCGCGCATGTTCGCCGATCACCACGGCCAGTTCGCCCTCCCAATCCACCTGCGTGGCGATGCTGGCGCTCCAGGTGATGGTATCGCCTGAACCGATCAACGCGCTGGGGAACTTGGCGAAAATCAGCGGCGCTTTGGGCACGTCGCTGCCCGTCTCTTTGGCGTGCTCGGCGTAGTTGCGCCCGATGGCGATGATCTTGCTGGGGCGGATGGGCGGCAGCAGTTTCACCTCGTCCAGCGCGTATGACTGGCGGCTGCGCGCAGGCATCAGCCCCCGGCGAATCATATACTGCATCGGATCAACTGCGGTGGTAGCGTACAGCCGGTCACCGACGATTTCGCCAATACTGACACGGTCCCGAATCGAGTAGGTTGCATATCGCATGATGGTTGTCGTCCTGATTGCTCGAAAATAAAGGTACTCTGAAAGTCTACTGTTTTCGCCCAATGATAGTATATCCAGTCTGCTGCGCACATAGGCAGCGTCGCAGCATCACGAGCTGGATACGCCGGAGTGCTTGCCATTGAGGCGTGTCGCCCGCATAATCAAGGGTACGAGGTGAAACTGATGATTGCTGAACATCAACCGTTGGTGTTTGAACGCCTGTCCCCGGACGAACAGGTGGCTCGTTCGCGGGAATTCCTTGACCGGATGCGAACGCGCCGCACCGTGCGCGATTTCTCGTCCGAGCCAGTGCCGTTTGAGCTGATCGCTAACGCCATTGCAGCAGCGGGCAGCGCGCCGTCGGGTGCTAATCAGCAGCCCTGGACGTTCGTCGTCGTCAGCAACCCCGACCTCAAGCGCCAGATTCGCGCCGCAGCCGAGGCCGAAGAGAAGCTGAGCTACGAACAGCGTATGAGCGCCGAATGGCTGGAAGCGTTAGCCCCGTTGGGCACGGACTGGCACAAGCCGCACCTGGAGGACGCCCCATACCTGATCGTCGTCTTCCGCCAGGCCTACGGGCTAAAGCGTGACCCGATCAGCGGCGAAGAAGTTCGCATCAAGCACTACTACACCGAAGAATCGGTCGGCATCGCTGTTGGGCTGCTGCTGGCGAGCCTGCACCTCGCCGGACTGGCGACGCTGACGCACACGCCAAACCCGATGGCCTTCCTGAGCACGATCTTGCAGCGTCCCGCCAACGAGCGCGCTTACGTGATCATCCCGGTGGGC
>JAEUQX010000245.1 GCA_016788625.1 Anaerolineae bacterium | reverse complement strand
TCGCCAGCAATCGCGACGGCATCGTCGCTCTGACGGACACGGTATTCAACCAGGGAAACACGGACGCGGTACAGGCTGCCTTCGCGGAGATGTTTGTCGGCCATCCTGGCGACTACACTCGTGAGCAGTTCGCGGAAAATGCCGCCGGGCTGCGCGCTGCCATGCCCGACCTGAAGGCTGAAGCGCTGCGCGTGGTGGCCGAGGGCAACTGGGCGGTGTTCCACTTTGTTGCTGATGGGACTTTCACCGAAGACATGGTTGACCCGGCGGGCACAATCCCGGCGACTGGTAATCCCGTCCACATCTCTAATATCCTGGCGCTCCAGTTTGATGAGCAGGGCAGGGTGACGGGTGCGTGGGAACTCTTCGACAACCTGGCATTCCTGACGCAGTTGGGCGTGATCCCGTCCTAAAAAAGTCAGCCTAACCCGCGCAGTGAGGGGTACGGCATTCCGTGTCCCTCGCTTTGCGTCTAAGGGCAGGCTGATTGCCTACGGCGCGCCCTGATCGCTGAAGCGCCGTTGCAGCATTGGCAGCAGACCACCCGCTTCGTAGATGGCCTGCACCGAGGGCGACAGCCGCGCAAAGGCGAAGCGCTGACCCTTGATCAAAAGCGTGCCACCCGCCAGGTCGAGATCGAGCGTATCGCCCGTGCTAAGCAGTTCGCGCGCCTGCGGGCAAATGATCGGCAGCACGCCCTGGTTGATACAGTTACGCGCATACAACCCGCTGAACGACGCCGCCACGATCACCGTCACGCCGCGATACTTGAGCGCGGTCACGGCCTGTTCGCGGCTGCTGCCACAACCCCAGTTGCGCCCGGCCACGATGACATCGCCCGGCTGTGCCTCCGCCGTGAAGCGTGGGTCGAGGTCTTCCAGCGCGTGCGCGGCGATCTCATCAGGCGTTTTGAGCGTGTAGGTGTACTTGCCGGGGAAGATCACATCGGTATTCACGTTGTCATCATAGACCCATACGCGGTGTGTGGTCATGAGCAGCCTCTCCAATTGCGATATGTCCTAGAAGTACTCACGCGGGTCAGCAATTGCCCCGGCGATAGCGCTGGCGGCCACGACGTAAGGGCTTGCCAGGTAGATTGGCGCATCTGCCGTGCCCATCCGCCCCTTGAAGTTGCGGTTCGCGCTGCTGATTGTCGCCTCGTTTGGCGCGGGCACGCCCATGTGGTTGCCCATGCACGGCCCGCAGCCCGGCGTGCTGATTGTTGCCCCCGCCGCCAGCAGCGTTGCCAGTGTGCCGTCCTGTGTCGCCGCGAGCAGCACCTCGGAACTGGCGGGAATGACCACCATGCGACAGCGTACCCGCTGGCCGCGCAGCACGCGCGCCGCCGCCAGCAAGTCCTCCAGCCGCCCATTGGTGCAGGTGCCCAGGAAAGCCTGCTGCACAGGCTGCCCCAGTGCCTCGCGCAGCGAAACGACATTATCGGGTGAGTGGGGTAGGGCGATCTGCGGATCGAGCGTCCCCAGGTCGAGCGTGTAGTGCTCGGAGTATACGGCGTCGGCATCCGGGTATAAGGGCGTGAAATCGCCCGCGCCGCGCGTCCGCAGATAGTTGAACACCGCTTCGTCCGGCGGCAGATAGGCGTTCATCGCGCCGAACTCGGCCATCATATTGGGGATGACCATGCGTTCTTCAAGCGAGAGCAGGGGTAGCGCGTCGCCGTCGAACTCGATCGAGCGGTAATCGCCACCGTCCGCGCCTCGGTCGCCAATCAGCTTCAGCGCCGCATCCTTGGCCGTCACACCGTCCGCCAATCTGCCCGTTAGCGTTACGCGCATCGCCTCTGGAACGCGCATCCACAGTTCGCCCGTTGCCCACAGTGCCGCCATTTCCGTGCGCCCGACGCCCATGCCGAACGCGCCAAGCCAGCCGAAGTGTGTGCTGTGGCTGTCCGCCCCCAGGATGACCTGCCCCGGCAGCACCAACGCTTCTTCGCTGATCACCTGGTGACAGATGCCACGTCCGACCTCGAACCAACGGATGCCGTTTTCGGCGGCGAACGCGCGAATTTCGGCATGATTCTGCGCGTGCTGCGTCGTCGGTGCGGGCACGGCATGGTCGAGCGTGAAGATCATGCGTTCCGGGTGGGCGATGCGCGGCGCACCAATCTTCTCAAAGATGCGCCGTATAGCTGCTGAGTTGTCGTGACTGAAGATCACGTCCGGGCGCACGTCGAGCGTTTCTCCGGCGCGGGCTGTTGCTGCGCCCGCCGCGCGCGCCAATGCTTTTTCCGCAAAGGTATAACCTGGCATTTCCCGATAATTGCCTTTCCACTATTCCATGTTTTTGCCATGAAAAATTTCTGAATTCTTCGTATGCCTATTCACATGGTACGCTGAATAGAGTGATAATCCTTTAAGAATCATTATCATTGAAAGCCGCGCAATCATGTCTCAATTCAAGCGCAACCTATCACAGTGGT
>JAEUQX010000238.1 GCA_016788625.1 Anaerolineae bacterium | reverse complement strand
TTACCTTCAGCTTTTCCAGTTCCACGCCAATTACCTCGCTGGTCATGTAAAGGCATTATAGCACGCCAGGAATCAAAAGAGCGCACCGCAGCGCGCTCTTTCATGCTGTACGTTATTGGATTACGGCTGCCACTGGAATAGCCCGACCGTCGCGGGGAATGCTGCCGCCACCGTCTCGCCCGTCGTCAGGTCGCGCAGGCTCAGCGCCCCGTAGATGCTGCCCAGCTCATCCCAGAGCGCGTCTACGTAGTAGGGCAGCAGCGTCCCGTCAACGGAGAGCCGCCCGCTTACGGTACTGCCCATCGTGCTGACTGGCAGGTCGCTGAACTGCACTTCGCCCGCCGTGCCCGCCATCAGATCGTAGTCGAAGTAGAACGTGCCGGTGCTGCCAAGCTGTAGGTTCAGGCTGCTGCCGAAGACGCGCACCGTGCCAGGACGAATTTCGACCGCCTGCTCGGCCCACAGTGTTACATCCGTCAGGTCGCTGAACTTTACGATTTCAGTGCTGGTGTTGATGTCGCTCAGGCTCTGCGCCATTCGCAGCGTGAAGTCGCCGGATACCGCATTGTTGCCATAGATCAGCGCCCGGTCACCGTAGAGCGGCAGCACGTTGGTATGCGTCTGGCCGTCGAGCACCTGTAAAGTACCTGTCGCCAGATCATAAATGCCCGCTGTCTTCCACTCCCACACGCCGATGTCCACGACGAGCTGCGCGGCCTTGCCATCCACACCCAGCACAAACGTACCGGGCTTGTGGATGCGGTATTCAGCGGCGTTGCTGCCGTCCGGCTGCACGGGCACATCGGCCAGAAGCTGTGTTGTCTCGCGCGTGCCCAGATCGAGCAGCCAGACTCCGTTATCGGCATAGGCGATGTACTGATTGTCCTGGCTGAAGACGATGCTGCCGAAGAAGTTCGTCGCGCTAATCGTCGCCAGCGCTTCCGGCGTTTCGGTATGAATGGGCTGTAACCACAACTGCCCGCCGCTGATATACGCTACTGCCAGGCCGTCGTAGGAGACGCCGAAGGTGTGAACGTCGCTGGTCGCGCGGGTGATCTGGCGCGCGCTGTCGGTGCTGTCGCTGATGAGCAGTTGGTAGACCTGTTGAATGCCGTTCTCGTCTGCGGCCAGGTAATACACCGGGCGGACGATCGGCCCCATATCCTGTGCCTGCACAGTTGCAATGGCGCTCACGCTCAACAGCATGAGCAGGAAGATGATGATTGTACGCTTCATGATGGTGACTCTAACCTTTCTGGATTACCCTTACAGTTTAGATTACTTGTAATCTTGCTCCTCGACGCATCAACGCCGCTTACCTGACGCATTCCCCACGCGCTGTGAAATCTTTCACAGTGGAGGTGGTGACAATCTGCGGCGAATTCCGGCGTAAATCTGCTATGCTATGGCTATCGAACAGTTGACGGAAAGGATGTGCTCATGCTCGGCAATGTCTACCGTCTGCAATCCGGAGGCACGCGCCTGTTGATCGTTTGCGATGCCGACCAGCGCCGCAGCATCCCGGACATTTTCCCCAGCGCCCCGGCGGACGAACTGGTCGCTGCTATCCGCGCGGAAGGGGTTGACCCGCTGTCCGCGCCGTTCTCGCAGAATATCCTGTGTATCCAGGCTGGCGATAACACGATACTGGTCGATACGGGGTTGGGCGCGCCTGCCAGCCATCTGCCGGAACACCTGCGCGCGGAAGGTATCGCGCCGGAGAGCGTCAACCACGTCATCATTACGCATGGGCACGGCGATCATGTCGGCGGCATTGCTGATGCCGAAGGTGCGCTGACATTTCCCAATGCGCGTTACTACTGCTGGAAAAGCGAGTGGGACTACAACATGGAACAGGTGCCGCAGCTTGATGCTGCTCACCCACTGCGCCGCAGTCTGCCCCGCATCGAAGAGCGCGTGCGCTTGTTGGACGCCGAGTCCGAGTTCCTGCCGGGCATCCGCGCGCTGGCCGCCCCCGGTCACAGCATCGGCCACATGGCGCTGCGGATCACGCTGGGGGAGCTTGATCTGCTGCACATCGTCGATGCCGCGCACATTCCCGCCCAGGTGGCGCACCCGGAATGGTCGCCGCGCTTTGACTATCAACCCGATCAGGCCGCGCAGACCCGTACCGCGTTGTTCAGGCAGGCGGAGGTCGATGACCTGCTCGTATTGGCTTATCACTTCCCCTGGCCGGGGCTGGGTCACGTCTATCGCGAAGGTTCGGCGCTGCGCTGGCAGCCGCTGCTCGATTGATTGCTGGATGGCTGGATGGAAGGAGGGGGTTATGCAGAGTGTATTTATCACAGGCGCGTCGTCGGGCATCGGCCTGGCCGCCACGCGCGAACTGGAATGGCGCGGTTGGCAGGTCTTTGCGGGATACCTGCCGGGCGAAAATCTCGACGCTCTCAAATCCGGCGCGTCCGAACGGCTGACGCTCATTCCCGTCGACATCACACATGAGGCCGACATCGAAGCGGCGCTCCAGATCGTCATGAAAGCAGTCGGCAGCGGCGGGCTGCACGGGCTGGTCAACAACGCGGGTATCGGCCTAAGCTGCCCGATAGAAACAATGCCAATGGTGGCGCTGCGCCGGACATTGGAGGTCAACTTCTTAGGGCATGTGGCCGTGACGCAGGCGTTCCTGCCGCTGGTGCGCCGCGTCTCTGGTCGTATCATCAATACCACATCAATCCTCGGTCGGGTGGTCACGCCATTCAGCGGGGCGTACTGCGCCTCGAAGTTCGCGCTGGAAGCCTTCACCGACGCGCTGCGGCTGGAATTGCAGCCCTGGAATATCCACGTCGCGGCGATTGAGCCAGACATCATTCGCACGCCGATCTGGCAGAAGACCATCACCAGCCTGGACGAATTCGCGGCGGAACTCTCGCCAGAGGCCGAGTATCTGTACGGACGACGTTACCGCGCCATGCGTCAATCGATCATCGACATTGCCGCGCAGGCCATCCCGGCAGAGCGGGTGGCAGCGGCGATCACCCACGCCTTGACCGCGCAGCGCCCGCGTACTCGCTACCTTGTCGGCAACGAGGCGCGTTTCGCCGCCTTGGCGCGACGACTGCTGCCGGATCGCCTGTTTGATACCCTGATCCGCCGTCGCTATAGTCTCTGATGTGCGTTGAGGGCAGAACCATGACTCCTGCCGCTGCTGATAAAACCCTCACGCCGCTGCTGCAGTCACTGCACACACTGGCTGAGCGCTATGAAGATTTCGCCGCACAGCTTGCTGCCGCGGAATTGCAGGCGCAGCAGCTTCGCGCACGGCCAGATGCCGACCTGGCTGGCTTCCAAACGACGCTCGTGGCGATGCTCGACCCGGCAGAGCAGCAAGACCCCTATCTGCGGGTGGCTGCGGGACGCGTATTGGGCCTGCTCGACCTCGATCCACGACAGGGAGTTGGCCTGAACGCCGCCGGACTGCCTGCGATTGATTGGGTTGAAATCCCGGCGGGCGAGTTCATCTATCAGAAAGGGGAACGGTTGACGCTGCCTAAGTTCTATATCAGCCGTTACCACATTACACGCAAACAGTTCGAGGTTTTTCTCAACGCCGAGGATGGATTTGCCGACCCGCGCTGGTGGGCAGGGTTGGCTGAGAAGAAGGAGCGTTTTGCCGTCCAGAAAACGCCGCCGCATCAGGTGTTCCGTTTCTGGAATCACCCGTTTGATGGGGCGTGCTGGTACGATGCGATTGCTTTCTGCCGCTGGTGGTCGCATCGTCTTGGCGGCATCCATGATCTGGAGCGGGTGAGCGAGTGGAAAGTGCGCCTGCCGAGTGAACAGGAATGGGAAAAGGCTGCGCGTGGCAGTGATGGTCGGCGCTATCCCTGGGGGGATGCCTGGCAGTCCGGTTACGCGAATTTCGACGAGACCGACCGCTACGATTTCCAGGAAAAGAGCCTCAAAATCCAGTCCGGCAAGATCGGCAGTCGTTATTATGGTGGCCCAACGGCGCCGGGCATCTTCCCACAGGGCGCATCGCCCTATGGGGTGATGGACATGGTGGGCACGATGTGGGACATGACGCTGACGGATTACCGCTCTGGCAGGAATGACGACTTGAGCGACTACTACCCGCGTGTGATTCGTGGCGGGACCTGGTTCACGAGTGAAGGATACTGCCACAACCTGCAGCGGGTGATGCATCATCCCCACGGTCGGACGAATGGCGATCCCCGCAAGAACGATTACGGCTTTCGCGTCTGTGCCTCACAACCCGTGTAGATATCCTCTTGTCTTGAGCCAGACTTTAGGACTCCTGAAGACTAGAGATTTTGAGCGAAGATTATCCCAAATATCCCAAATTTGGGATATTTGCGCGTTATCCCAAAGTGACCTGCGCGGTGGTCTGTTTAACCTGGGTTAAGTCATTTTTCTGCGGGCTGACAAATGGATTTACTGCTGCGAAAACATGATCTGATCTGCATGTAAAGTGACATTCATCCTCTTTCCCGTGATACATATTACTGCCACGATCGTTTTCCGCAGGGCTACACTGGTTGTCGTAAGTCACTTGCAACAAGCGAATGCGGATACCGATGATGACTTTTCGCGATGCAGCCAGGGATGCGATACACGCCAGCGGCGGGCGGCTCACCAGCCAGCGCGAACTTTTGCTCGATCTGCTGGCCGAACACGACGCGGGCATTGATGCCGAACGGCTGCATCAGCTCGCCAGCGCGCAAGACCCGACCATCAGCCTGCCAACCGTTTATCGCACGCTGCACACGCTGGAAGCTGTCCGCCTGATCGTATCGAACTACACATCCAGCGATCACGACCGCAAACAGTACCGCGTCAATGATGATCAGGATCGTTTTCACTTCACCTGCCGCCGCTGTGGGCGGGTGACGATGTTCCGCTCTGCGCTGGTCGCTCAGTTGAAACAGGAATTGGCGGCACAGCTTGACGCACAAGTGTTGACCGTATGTATCTGCGCGGGTGGCCTGTGCAGCACCTGCGGCCAGGAGGACACCCCATGACGCTCGATCAACTGCAATCCGGCCAACTCGCCACTGTCCGCGCTGTCGGCGGTAAAGGTGCGCTGCGCCGCCGCCTGATGGATATGGGATTGGTGCGCGGTGTGAGCATCGAACTCGTCAAGGCCGCTCCTATGGGTGACCCGCTCGAATACCTCGTGCGCGGCTATCATCTGTCGCTGCGCAGGGCAGAGGCTCAACTGGTTGAAATCGAATCTTCTGCGCCATCGGCATAACCACAAAAGGAACCCATCTTGGCAAACAGCTTTCCACTGACCTTCGTGTCGCGCGGCGACCATGTAACGCTGACGGATATTCGCGCGGGCGATAAACTGCGCCAGCATCTGGGTAACCTGGGACTGCACATCGGCGCGCGCGTTCGGATCGTCCAGACCGACTCCGCCGACGGCCTGATCCTGGCGGTCAAGAATGATGTGCGGCTGGCGCTCGCCAGGGCTACAGCCCAGAAGATCATGGTCAGCCCGGTTGAAGGAGGCGTCTGAGGTGGCGTCGCAAGTGGTCAAGATCGCGCTGGCCGGGAATCCCAACGTCGGCAAGAGCACTATCTTCAATGCGCTCACCGGGTCGCGCCAGCATGTTGGCAATTGGCCGGGAAAGACGGTCGAAAAGAAGGAAGGCCGTTTGTATCTGGACGGTGTCGATGTGATCGTCGTCGATCTGCCCGGCACGTACAGCCTGTCGGCCTACTCGATTGAGGAAATCGTCTCGCGCGAGTTCATCATCCACGAGCATCCCGACGCCGTAATCGCCGTCGTGGACGCTGCCAATCTGGAACGCAATCTCTACCTGGTTACGCAGCTCCTGGAACTTAACGTCCCCGTGATTGTCGCCCTCAACATGAGCGACATCGCCCGTGGGCGCGGCCTGACGATTGATGCGGCCAGGCTCTCGGCAGGGCTGAACGGCACGCCTGTGATCGAAACCGTTGGCAGCAATGGCCTCGGGCTGGAGGCGCTCAAGCAGGCGATTCAACAGGCGGCCGCGTCACGAGAACAGCGCCGGGCTGTCATCGCCTATGACGCCGTATTGGAACGCGAACTCGCCCTGCTGCAAAACGCCATCGAGGCCATTCCTGCGCTGACGCAGCGTTACCAGCCGCGCTGGCTGGCGATCAAACTGCTGGAAAATGACGAGGACATTTGCGGCCGTGCCGTGACCGACGACGCCCTGCTGGCTGCCGCCCGCGCCGCCGCTGAACGTATCGAGTCGGAGACGGGAGACGACGCCGAAACCTGGATCACCGATGGCCGTTACGCCTTCATCAGCAGCGTGGTCAGCTCCGCCGTCTCCCGCCCTCGCGAGGCGCTGGAAACCACATCCGACAAGATCGACCGGATACTCACGCACCGCATTTATGGCCTGCCGATCTTCCTGCTGCTGATGTGGCTTGTCTTTCAAATGACCGCCAACGTCAGCGCCCCCCTCGTCGATTGGCTGGATGCCGTCATCAGCGGCCCGCTCACGCGCTGGACTGCCGCGCTGCTCGGCGCGCTGGGGTTCGGTGGCTCCTGGCTGGAAGCGCTGCTGACCGAAGCGGTGATTGCCGGCGTGGGCGGCGTATTGGTCTTCGTGCCCGTGCTGATTGCGCTCTATCTGGCAATCGGCGTGCTGGAAGACAGCGGTTACATGGCACGCGCGGCCTTCGTCATGGATCGCGTCATGCGCCTCGTCGGGCTGCACGGCAAGAGCTTTTTGCCCATGCTGGTGGGTTTCGGCTGCACCGTCCCGGCTGTGTATGCCACCCGCACGCTGGAACACGATGATGATCGCCGTTTGACGGCCTTCCTGGTGACATTCATGAGCTGCGGCGCGCGGCTGCCGGTTTACGTCGTGATCGGCACGGCGTTCTTCGGGGCGAGTTCCGGCAGTCTGGTCTTTGGACTGTACCTGCTGGGCATCGTCGTCGCGCTGGCGACGGGCTGGGCGCTCAAACGCACCGTCTACCGCAACAAGCCGCCGCAGCCGTTCGTGATGGAACTGCCGCCCTACCGTGCGCCACGTCTGCGCGATGTGTGGCGTCAGACCTGGAGCCGTACCAGCGGGTTCGTTCGCAAAGCCGGGACGCTCATCCTGGCGACCTCGATTGGCATCTGGCTGCTGATGGCCGTGCCCACCAGCGGAGGTGCGCAGTTCAGTGCGGTTGCGCCGGAAGCGAGTCTGTTCGGCACGCTCAGCAAACTGGCTGCACCGGTCTTCGCCCCCGCTGGTTTTGGGACGTGGCAGGCCTCCGGCGCATTGGTGAGCGGGCTGATCGCCAAAGAGGTTGTCGTCGGCACGATGAGCCAGATTTACACCCCCGGCACGCCGGATGCCGACCAATCCGAAGCACCGAATCTGCTCAACGATCTGGCAGGCATCGGCTCATCGTTTGGCGAAGCCCTTGTGCTGACGGCGCAGGAAGTCGTCAACATCGTGCCGCGCACGCTGAATATCGTGCCCGGCATCAACATGGCGGAAGCCGATTTCCTGGGCGCGGGCGATCAGGCGGATGATACCACCGCGTTGGAAGCAGCCTTGACGCAGAATTTCACCCCGCTGGCAGCGGTGGCCTTCATGGTGTTCGTCCTGCTGTACACGCCCTGCATGGTCACGATCTCGGCCATGCGTCATGAATTCGGCAGGCGCTTCGTGCTGTATCAGATCGCCTACACGCTCATGCTGGCCTGGATCGGCGCAGTCATCGTCTATCAGGGCGGGCTGCTGCTCGGATTTGGAGGATAGAGGGTGACCAGCCAGCTTCGAGAGGTGCTGAACCGCTTTGACGAGGGCGCTGTCCCGCGCTCGCTCAACCAGATGGCGCGCGAGATGCAGTTGGAACTCGGCGTATTGCAGGTGATGATCGATTACTGGGTGCGTAAAGGCAAACTGCGCGAGGTGGGATTGGCGGGCAATGCTTGCGTGACTTGCGGGACGAACGGCCACTGTCCGTTCATCGTCAATCTGCCGCGCGCCTACGAACGGGTGAGAGAGGGTGAGGCTGAGCCAAATCCGCCCTGCGCGTGTGGCGGTGGCTGTTCGGTCTGATACTGCTCAACCCCATGCCGTTCTTCAGGACACAGGGGCGGTTGAGCACAGGGAAACGGCGTGAGGCTGGCGGGTTACCGCTGCTGGACTGCGTGGCAGACGTTGAGTCGTCTTTACTTGCGCTGTTTGCGCCGCCCCGGTTCTGGCTCTGTGAAGTCGGCCAGCGCGTTCAGTTCGTCCCACATGTTGCCGTGCCGTTCGTAAAATTCGCGGTGGCTGCGCGCCTTTGATTTACGGGTGGGCTTGCGTGGGATAACCGCCGTGACGAACATGCCCAATAACATCAGAAACTTCATCAATGCCTCCACACACCATTCACACGAACATTGTATGGAAAAGCGCGCAAACACTTACCCCTAGAATCTGGGTGGAATATATAATCGGACGCGTTCACCTTCTCACTGGAGTACAGCCCATGAGCGCCAATGCCGACCCGATCCTTGCCAGAAGCATCGGTTTTGACGATGACGACCTGCGTCAGAACCGCGCGGGACGCCTAAGCGTGGCTCAGGCGCAGCGGCTGCAAAGCGCCCAGACGAAGACGGGTTATGGTCTGATTGGAGTGGCCGGGCTGCTCAGCCTGTTGATGCTGCCCATCGCGCTTGGGGTGGCGAGTTCCGGTGACATCCTGTCCGGTCTGATTATCGGGTTCATTGGGTTAGGGATCATAGGCGCGCTCGTGATGATCAGCCGCCAGGATGCGCGCAAGCTGGCCGCCGACATCGCCAGCGGGCACGTCGAGACAGCGCAAGGGCTGATTCAGTGCTATACCACGAGCAGCGAGTCAACGCGCTACAACCTGCGGATGGGCGAGCTGCTCTTCATGAACGTTCCGCAAACGCTGTACATCGGCTTCAAGCACCTGGAACCGTACACGCTCTACTATACGCCGAACACGCTTCAGATCGTCGCCGCCGAGCCGGGGGCGCAGGTCAATTGACAAATTGCTATCCCTTCACCAATCTGCGATGCCTGAGAGACGGACACGACATGTCGTGTCCCTACAATCAAATCATGTTACCTGTAGGGACACGGCACCGCCGTGTCCGCCAACAGTGCCGTTTATGATGAGGTGAATAGATACACGGATTGTGTGGGGCAGCCTGTTAGGGACGGAATATATCCCGTCCCTACAATAGACAATGCGGGATTTAGTGGTGAGGTTCTGAATTACCCCAGCCCGCCCGTTGGCACTCGTGGCGGAATCAGCGCGCGCTCGATGCTCAGCGCACTGCCGGACGCGCCCGCCGCTATGGTCACCGGCAGCGTGATCGTCACGCGGTCGATGAAACACAGGCTCTCGTTGACCGCCTCGCAGTAGTACGTGGTCAGCTCCGCGCTGAGCGTGGCGCTGCCTTCGCTGAGGGTGACCGGCAGGCGCAGCGGCATCTCTGGCGCGATCAGGCTTTGCTCGCGGTCGGCCTCGGCAATCGCCAGCGAGCTGCTGTCGGATGACCACAATGCGTTGAACGGCGCGAGCGTATTCAGCTTATAACCTTCCGGCAGCGTGATGTTCAGCACGATCTCGCCCGTCCCTGCCGCGACCGTCTGCGCGTCCAGCGTCACAGTCTGCCCCTGGCTGCCGCCCACCACCGTCACGCGCTCGTCAATTTGCAGCGCTTCTGGGTTGGGGAAATTCACTGTGCTGACCACGCCGCTCGCCAGGTCAATCACCCGGATAGCATCGTTATTGGTGTCGGCCACGTACAGCTTGCCATCGGCGTAGGCCAGCCCCCCCGGTTCGTCGAACTCGGCTTCGGCAGCGCTACCGTCGCGGAAGCCGCCCAGCCCGCCCAGGCCGAACAGCGTGCTGATCTCGCGCGCCTGCGGGTCGAGCAGCTTGATCTTGCTGTTGTACGTATCGGCCACGTACACCGGGCCGTCTGCGCCGCCTGTCACAGCCAGCGCGTGCTGCAAGCGCGAATCTCCGACGCCGCCATCCTCATCGCCAAAGTCAAACAGATTGTTCATCACCGGGCCAGCCAGCGTCTGCACCGTGCTATCGGTGATATTGGCCGCGCGGATGCTGCTCGACTCGCTGTCCGCGAAGTACAGCACGCCATCGCGGAAGAACAGCCCGCTCGGTTGGGCAAGCTGCGCGGCGGCGAACGGGCCGTCAACTAACCCTTCGCGTCCACTGCCGACCAGCGGCGCGATCAGTTGGTTATCCAGCGTCAGTTCCCAAATCTGGTGCGTGCCCGCCATCGCGATGTAGAGCGTATTGGCATCGCCGAACTCGACATCCCAGGGGCTGCGCAGATCGGTTTCCAGCGCCGCGCCGACGCCGGGAATGCTCGTGCCCTGCACGCCCGTGCCCGCCACCGTGCTGACCGTGCGCTCGAACAGGTTGATCGCGCGGATGGCGTGGTTATCGGTATCGGCCACATAGAGCAGATCGCCGCTCAGCGCCAAACCCTGCGGCTTGTTGAAGGCCGCCTGGTCAAACGCGCCGTCGCTCAGTCCCGCTGCGCCGCTGCCGACGACATCCAGCACCTCATACGTGTTCAGGTCAGCGATGATGATGCGGTTGTGACTGCTGTCGGCGATGAACAAGCGCCCGCCCGCTGTGTCAACCGTCAGTTGACCGGGGAAGGACAGCGCGCCGGGCAGGTCGTTCGCGCCCTCAACGGCGATGGGCAGCGCGTCGCGGTTGATCTCGCCCACGCTGTCGAAGTAACTGATCATGCCGCCGATCACGCGGTCGAATGCATCAAACGGAATCTCCCCGGCCTGTACGGCGAACAGGTTGCCGCGTGGGTCGATCAGCACGAAGGTCGGCCAGGCGTTGACGCCGTAGGACGCATAGCTGTACCACACCGCGAAATCGCTGTCGTTGATCACCGGATGCGCCAGGCCGTAGCGCTGCACGATCTGGCGGATGTTCTCGGTCTCGCCCTCATTGGCGAACTTGGCCGAATGCACGCCGATGACGGCCAGCGCGTCGCCGTACTTGGCTTCCAACTGTTTCATCACCGGGATCATGTGGATGCAGTTGATGCAGCCATATGTCCAGAAGTCGAGCAGCACCGCTTTGCCACGAAGCTGCTCCAGCGTGAGCGGCGCTTCGACGTTGAGCCAGTCGAGGCCAGCGGGGAAGGCCGGAGCGGGCAGGCTGGGGTCGCCGACGAATTGGGTCGGCTCCTGAGCGGCGGCGGGCAGTGCGGCCAGCAGCACGCCGAGCAGGATGAGCATACGAATGAACGAGCGCAGTTGCATAGTGAAAGAGTCCCTCTTACTAAACGGGGATATGGGCGTACGCTGGTGATAGGTCATGCAGGCAGCGTGTTTCGTTACATAGCTTACGCGCAATTTCTGAAGATTCCCTGAATTTCAAAACTGTAACGTGGTATTACTTGCGCTTTAATGGACTGTAACACGATTTAGGCTTTAGACTGTTGATGGGGACAATTGTCAGAACCAGTTCAAGGTGATGATTATGGCGAATGCAGCATTGAACCGAATCCCGACACCCATTGCACAACTATCGACACGACTAGCGGCACTCATTGAACCTCCCGCCGGGGTCAAGGGGCTTCAGCGGCGGCAGGCGCAAATGCTCAGCGGCGTGCTGCTGACCCTGGTGCCGATTGCTGCGTTGATCAACCTGGTTACACCGCTCCTCTATCCTGAATTGGGACTAAACCCGGCATTGATGGCTGCGGTGGTCGTTCTGGCAGGGTTGTACCTGCTCAGCCGCTCGAACAATTATCAGGCAGCGGCGCTGCTCACAGTCATTGTCATCAATACAGCCGTCTACGGCGTTACGCTGGGCCGCACGGGCGAGGACAGCATTCACTCATTTAACTATATCCTCGCTGTTATGGTACTTTCCAGTATCACGCTGCCGCTGTGGGTGACGGGCGTGTTGATGCTGAGCAATGTGATTGTTCTACAGGTGCTGCCGCTGGTGATTCCCACGCTGCCTTCGACCGTCGGGCCGACGGGCGTGTTTGTGGTCGGTTCGGTCTTCCTGCTGGTGTTCATGTGGTATCGCGATGTCCTGGAGCGCGACCGCCAGGCGGAAGTTGCCATCGCCTTCGAGCAGACGCGCAAAGCCAACGAACTGCTGAAGACCGCCAATGACGAACTGAAAGCCGCCAACAAGCTCGCTCAGGACACCATCCGGCTCAAGTCAGAATTTGTTTCGACCATTTCGCATGAACTTCGCACACCGCTCAACGCGGTGCTGGGTTTCTGCGGCATCATGCTGGAAGGCATGGGCGGCGAATTCGACGATGATGCGCGGCACATGCTGGAGCGCATCAATGCCAACAGCACGCATCTACTCACGCTGATCAATGAAGTCCTCGATCTGGCGAAGATCGAGTCCGGGCGCATCGAACTGGTCAACACGCCCTTTAGCCCCGCTGATCTGGCGGGCCGCTGGCAGACGCAGATGGGTGGCCTGGCGGAGAAACGCGGCATCAAACTGGATGTCAAAATTGATCCCGCGTTACCTTCGATGATCGTCGGCGATACTGAACGCCTGTCGCAAGTCGGCATTAATCTGCTCTCCAACGCCATCAAGTTCACCGAGAAGGGTGGCGTCACGCTGCGCTTCCTGCGCCAGGACACAAACTGGGTGCTGGAGGTTGAGGATACAGGCATTGGCATCCCGCCGCACGCGCTCAATTACATCTTTGACGAATTCCGTCAGGTGGACGGTTCGTCGCGGCGCGTCTATGGCGGTTCGGGGTTGGGTCTGGCGATTGTCCGCAATCTGGTGCGCATGATGAGCGGGCAGATCAAAGTTGCCAGCGAACTTAACAAAGGCAGCACATTCACGGTTATCCTGCCGCTGGTCACGGAGCAAGCGCCCGCAGCGGTTACATCATAGTCAACCTATCATCGAAGGATTGAGATCATGAATGCACCCATTCCGCGTACGATACTGAAAGATTGGGTCGTCCTGGTTGTGGACGACGAGGCGGACAGCCTGGAAGTTGCTACGCGCATCCTGCGACACTACGGGGCGGTCGTTCACACGGCCACCAACGGTCTGGAAGGGTTGGATATTGTGCGGACGATCAAGCCGCGTTTCATTATCTCTGATCTTTCGATGCCTGCGATGGATGGTTGGGGGATGCTCGATGCGCTCAAGCGCGACCGCACGACGCTGGAAATTCCGGTGATCGCCCTCACCGCGCACGCGATGGCCGGTGACCGCGAAAAGGCGATCATGGCGGGTTTCCACAATTACCTGACCAAACCGCTGACTCCGGCGACCTTCCTGCGCGACCTGCTGAACCTGCTGACCGACATCCCGGAATTTGCATCGGAAATAAAAGTCAGCTAACATTTCGGTACAGATGAATATCATCCAGGAGTGGTGCCATGGCCGATTGGAAGATACTGCTTGTAGAAGATGATCCCGATGGACAGCAGGTTGTTGAGCGAATGCTGCGCCACAACCGCATCGAAGTGAACACCGTCGGCAGCGCGGAAGACGCACTGGACGCCCTGGCGACGGGCGAGCAGTACACGGCTGCTATCCTCGATCTGGCGCTGCCGGGTATGGATGGCTGGACTCTGTTGGGGCGCATCCAGCGGGATACGAACATGCCGTGCGTGGCGATCACCGCCTACCACTCGGCTGATTTGGCGGTGAAGGCCATCAAGGCTGGGTTCGTCGCCTATTTCCCCAAACCACTCGATATGTCCTTCGTGCGTGAATTGCAGCGTGCGCTGACGGTCTAATGGATGTATGTGATAGGTGGATATGGCATGGCCGTGTCCTTACGAATCCCCAACACGTGCGGCGCGTTTGTCTCCGCTTGAATTGACGGTTATCCTCGCGGCGATCACTCTCATCGCAAACCGTGAGGATAACCATGCCCCAATCCGATACCGTCACCGTCCTCGGCGTCGCTTATGACGCCAGTTCTTCGTACCTGCGCGGCGCGGCGGATGCGCCTCCGCTCATCCGGCAGGCTTTCCATTCCGACTCGGCCAACACCTGGGCGGAAAATGGCCTGGACATCGCCCAGCCCGGTCTGCTGCGCGACGCAGGCGATCTACGCCCCGCACCCGGCGCGGACGCCTTCGCGGAGATTGAGGCGGCAGTAGGGCACATCGTGCAGGCAGGCGAACGTCCGCTCATCCTGGGCGGCGACCACTCGATCACCTTTCCTATCGTGAAGGCCATCGCTGCGCAGCACCCCCGCCTGAACATCCTGCACATCGACGCGCACCCCGACCTGTACGACCATTACGAGGGCGACCGCCGCTCGCACGCCTGCCCGTTCGCGCGCATCATGGAAGCCGGGCTGGCGCAGCGCCTCGTGCAGATCGGCATTCGCACGCTCAACGCGCACCAGCGTGAGCAGGCTGCCCGCTTCGGCGTGGAGATCATCGAGATGCGCGACTGGCGCGACGATCTGACGTTCGATTTCGAGGGCCCGCTGTACCTCTCGCTCGACATGGACGGTCTCGACCCGGCCTTTGCCCCCGGCGTCTCGCACCTCGAACCGGGCGGCTTCAGCACGCGGCAGGTACTGCGCGTGATTCAGTCGCTGCGTGCCCCGCTGGTCGGCGCCGATCTGGTCGAGTTCAACCCGCGCGTCGAGTCACGCCTCACATCCATGACCGCCGCCAAGCTGGTCAAGGAGCTGGCCGCCGCGCTGTTGACGAGCGGCTGAGGAGCAGTAAATAGAATCACGACCCCAGAGAATTCTGCGTTATACTCATGCGCCACACTCGTTATCCATGACGCAGGAGCATTCCCATGTCTGACTCACCCGAAATCCGCGACCAGCTCGCCCGGCTCAACGCCCGCAGCCGCACGCTGGTCGAAGGCAACGACCGTGCCGCCGCCCGCGCCATGCTCAAGGCCATCGGCCTGACTGATGCCGACCTCGCCAAACCGCTGATCGGCATCGCCAACACCTGGACGGAGATCGGCCCGTGCAATTTCCACCTGCGGCGGCTGGCGCACAAGATGAAAGAGGGTATCCGTGCTGCCGGGGGTACGCCCTTCGAGTTCAACACGGTGAGCATCTCCGACGGCATCACGATGGGCACGGAAGGCATGAAGGCCTCGCTCATCAGCCGCGAGATGATCGCCGACAGCATCGAACTGATCGCCCGCGCCAACTATCTCGACGGCTTGATCTGCCTGGCTGCCTGCGACAAGACCATGCCCGGCACGATCATGGCGATGATCCGCCTGGATGTGCCCTCGCTGATGCTCTACGGCGGCACGATCATGCCCGGCAACCTGAACGGTAAAGACCTGACCGTGCAGGATGTGTTCGAGGCCATCGGCGCGTATGCCGCCGGGCGCATCACCGCCGACGAGTTCAAGGCGGTCGAAGATACGGCCTGTCCGGGGCCGGGCGCGTGCGGCGGGCAGTTCACCGCGAACACGATGGCGACGCTGGCCGAGGTGATGGGCGTGTGCCCGATGGGTTACGCCGATGTCCCCGCGATGGCCGAGGAAAAAGACACGGTTGCTTATCGCGCGGGTGAACTGATCCTCAAACTGATCGAACA
>JAEUQX010000163.1 GCA_016788625.1 Anaerolineae bacterium | reverse complement strand
ATGTTGTTGTATTCCAGCACAAAACGCGCTATGTTCAGCGCATGAACTCAGTCACCCATCGAGGTGTGTTATGTTGCGCGGCATCATCCCCATCCTGATCACTCCTTTTGACAGTGAAGGCCGTATTGACGAGGAAAGTCTGCGTCGGGTGGTGCGCTTTGAGCTGGATGGCGGCATACACGGCGTTGGCGTTGGCGGATTTGCCAGTGAGGCCTACAAGCTGACCGACAGCGAGCGCATTCGCTGCGCCGAAATCGTCGCGGCAGAGGTGAATGGCAGTGTACCGCTGATCATTGGTATGGCTGCCAACAGCACAGAAGCGGCCATCGAGCAGGCGCACATTTACGCCAGCCTGCGCCCTGCCGCGCTCATGGTGCTGCCGCCCAACACGATGCAGCTTGACGAGGCCGCGCTGGTCGAACACTATATGACACTGGGCAATGCTGCCGAAGTCCCGGTGATGGTGCAGCAGTCGCCGCAAGTTCAGGGTTACGCGCACTGCCAGCTTTCGACCGAACATCTGGCGCAGATTGCGCGTCACACTCCCAATGTGCGCTACTTCAAGATCGAAGGGCCGGGATCAGCACGGCGTATTCACGCGCTGCGGGCGCGGGTTGGCGCTGAGGTTGGGTTGTTCGGCGGCATTGGCGGGCTGACGCTGCGCGAGGAACTGGAAGCCGGGGCGGGCGGGCTGCTGCCGGGAGTCGGCTACAACGAGATTTTCCTGAAGGTGTGGGCGGCCTGGGAAGCGAACGATTATGAGCGTGTCGATGCGGTATTGGCGGCTGCCGCGCCGTTGGTCGAAGCCGTATCTGCTTTCGGCCACGAGTATTCGCTGCACGCGCGCAAGTATCTGCTGCTGCGGGCGGGGCTGATCAGCACCGCGACCGTGCGACGCCCGACCGTGCGCCCGGATATCAGCGCGTTGGAACGCCTGGGAACATTGGTCGATGAGATGGGTTTACGCGTCGCACAGCCATAACGCTGAGGAGTCATGATGGACATCACGATTGATACCGTCCGCATCCCGAATGCCCCGGTTGAGAAGCTGAGCGCCTACTTCGCGCGCCCCGCCGCTGAGGGACGTTATCCCGGCGTGGTCATCATTCACGAGGCTTTCGGGCTGACCGAGAACATCAAAGACATCGCGCGCCGCTTCGCCAACGAGGGCTATGCCGCCCTGGCCGTCGATCTGTTCGCCGGGCGCAATCAGGTGGTGTGCATGTTCCGCTTCTTCGGCGGCATGTTCCTCAGTTCGATGGACAACGAGGCCATCCGCAGTCTGAAGGCATCGTTGAGCTATCTGGAACAGCACCCGAACGTTGACGCCAGCAAGCTCGGCGCGATAGGTTTCTGCATGGGCGGCGGGTTCGCCATCGCCTGGGCCTGCACCGACTCGCGCCTGAACGTGATTGCGCCGTTCTATGGCGTCAACCCGCGTCCCCTGGCAGCGGTGGCACGTTCCTGCCCGGTGGTGGCGTCGTACCCGGAGCAGGATTTCACGGCGGGGATGGGGCTGAAATTGGCGGCTGAACTCGACCGTCACAACGTCACGCATGATGTGAAAGTGTATCCCGGCGCGAAGCACTCGTTCTTCAACGACGAGCGCCCGGCCAACTACGACGCTGCCGCCTCTGCCGATGCCTGGCAGCGTACGCTGGCATTCTTCGAGCAGCATATTGGGGGATGAGCCTGCCAGTATCGCATTGACAAGTTCATACTCCGACAACGCAGATGCCGTCAGGTGTTTCTCAAGTAACGATCTGGCCGTTCAACTTCTTCCATATTGCCGTCATCGACAATTTCGACCAGTTCGCCATCTTCTGTCAGGCGCATCGCGCGTTTGCGTTTTGTCTCTGCTTCTTCTTCTGCACCTAACTTGAGCAGTGCTTCGCTCAGCTCGCGTGTGACGAGCTGTTCGCGCATTGCCGCTTCGCCCGATTTGGTGTCCAGGGAATACATCGCGAGTTGGAAAAAAGCGCTTGCCAGGCTCGCCAGCGTGAAGACAACCATCGCCACTATGCCTCCGCTGCTTTGCAGGATACCTGCTTCGCCAGCAACCAGCCATCCGATCAACGTGAAGATCACCAACGCGCATAAACTAAAAGTGAGAAGGACAGGCCGCGCCGTGTTTTTTCGCTCTTTCATCTGTGCTTCGACACGGCGCTGTACCGCTTTGTAGTCAATCTGGTCTTGCATCATGTTTCCTCATTAAATCACGATCCGTGATCACAATACGCCAGACCAGAGACGAAGGTTGTACTTTGGTGGATAGGATGCCACCGCTACCACGCCCCGATGAGCACCTCATTGAATCGCTGGAACAGATACGAGTAGAAGTTGTCGCCAAACTGCGTCAGCACCACGAACGGCTCGCTGGAGTCGCCCACGAACGGGCTGAGCGTGTAGGCCATCTGGCTGCCGACGAAGGCGTACAGCACAACCCAGATGGTGAAGATCAACCGCCGCGTGCCGATGTTCTCATTGTTATCTGACTCAGAGATCATCTCGAATCCCTGTCGCAGGAAGACGATGCCCATCACCCCGCTGATGGCAAAGAAGGCGACGTTCAGCAGCAGGAGGAATGGGTAGTTGCGGCTGGTGAGCAGGAAGAACAGTGTCACTGGTGCGAAGCTGACCAGCAGCACCGCTGTCGTGGACATGGCCGTCAGCACCAGCGCGATGGTTTGCGGCAGGGTTTGCTTTGAGCCGAACAGGATGTTGAAAAAGTGCAGTGAGGGTGTGCAGATCAGCAGCGTGATGAGGAACAGCATCGGCAGCTTGACAGCGGAACTGAGCGCCTGAAGCGGGCTGTGCGCTGCGCCCATCACCGCGCCATAGAGGGCGAAGAACACCAGGCACGAGATCATCATGTCCAGTGTTTTCTGCCCCAGGCTCTTGCTGCCGCGTACTTCCCCGAAGAAAAACAGACGGTTGCGCAGGATCGTCTCGATGATCGTCAGACTGTGTACCATGAACAAAGCTCCTATCACTGGTGGTTTCCGCTGGCTTTTACGGCGCAGCAGGGCGGTTTCCCCACCGAGTGATAGGCTTTGATAGAGGGGTTATAGGGATTGAGAGG
>JAEUQX010000143.1 GCA_016788625.1 Anaerolineae bacterium | reverse complement strand
TGAACTCAGCGCTGTCTCGGCGGGCAAGGCTGAGGTGCGCGCAATCGTTGAAAAGATTCAGTCGGAGACCAAGCGCGACCTGTTCAACCAGCCCACCGATGACCAACCGCGCGGCAGCGGTCTGCTGTTCCTGGATGAGATCCACCGTTTCAACAAGGCACAGCAGGATTTCTTGCTGCCGTATGTCGAGGATGGCACGCTGATCCTGATCGGTGCGACCACCGAGAATCCCAGCTTCGAAGTCAACTCCGCGCTGCTCTCGCGCTGCCGGGTGTTCGTGCTGGAAGCGCTGAACGAGGACGACATCCGCCAGATCATCCGCCAGGGCGCGGCGGAACTGGGCATCAGTATCGAACCCGCCGCCGAGGACTTCCTGGCGCAGTATGCCAATGGCGACGCGCGCCAATCGATCAACCTGTTGGAGATCAGCGAACAGCTTTACGCGCAGGAAAGCCGCACGATTACCGTCGAGGCGCTCAAGAACGCGCTGCAATCCAAGCATCTGCGCTACGACCGTGCCGCCGAAGAACATTTCAATACCATCAGCGCGTTCATCAAAAGTATGCGCGCCAGCAACGTGGACGCGGCGCTGTACTATCTCGCGCGCATGGTGGCCTCCGGTGAAGACCCCAAGTTCATTGCGCGGCGCTTGGTGATCTTCGCCAGCGAGGATGTGGGCATGGCGCAGCCGACGGCGCTGGTGGTCGCCAACGAGGTCTTCCGCGCGGTCGAGACGGTCGGCCTGCCAGAATGCCAGTACAATCTGGCGCAGGGCACGGTATATATGGCGCTCGCGCCCAAAGACCGAACGTCAGGTGACGCCTTCTTCGCCGCGCTGGAAGACGTGAACCAGCACGGCAACCTGCCCATCCCACTACAACTCCGCAATGCGCCCACCAAACTCATGAAAAGCCTGGGCTACGGCAAGGGCTACGAAATGTACAGCGAAGATGATCTGCTGCCGGAGGGCTTGAAGGGGAAGAAATATTACAAGAAGTAGCATTATAGCGAAAGCAGTGGTCAGGCGTTGGGTATCGAAAGCTGCACAACCTTAGACTCTATTTATTGTGGACACATATGAGATGGAGTAGGTTTTATGCGCTTTGGACTGCTCATTGCACTGTTAGTCGTTTTGATTCTGTTGTTGACTACCTCGCTTGCCTTCGCACAGGTCGAATTACCTGTTCTACAGTTTCTCTATCGCAGTGATGATCGCTTGGTTCTTGTAAATGGTGATACAGGTGAAACAACGGTATTGCCCATTGAGGTTACTGAGCAGGATCGATTTGAGTGGTCATCAGACGGACTCTATTTGATATCACTGATACAAAATGCAGATGCCGATGAGTACGACTGCCTCAATCTGTATGATGTGGATGCCCAGGAGTGGGTCTATGAAAAACCCATTTCCTGCAATGTTGGATCAGTGCTATTCTCCAATGATGGGGCAGAAATTGTGTATTCAGCACATAATATGATGAATAGTCAAGCGGTTTGGTTATTTAGTCCTGCAAATGGAACAAAGGAAGAGCTTTATCGAACAACATGGGTGAATGAATCAGGTTTGTCAGATTTCAAGTGGTCGCCTACGAATGGATACCTAACCTTTGTGAATCACTCGCCCAGCTACGAAGATGGGGTTTATAGTGGGGCTTATAGATCGTTTGTAATGATAAATATCCAAACCCGCAATTACATTACTCTAAACGCACCTGATACCTATGCTGCTCACTATGATCCAATATGGTCAGCAAACGATAAGTGGTTTCTTATCATTTTAAAGGAACAATATGTGGCGCGTACACAGCCATATAGAAATCATGAGGGTGATGTTTACCTGGTCAATTCTGAGACGGGCGACCAGTATCGTCTTACGTACACGCCGGCAGCACCTGAGCACGATATACGCTGGACAAATGATGGAGGCATTGCTTTCACAATAGTGGTCGAACAGGAAACGATGCTTACGTTGGAAGAAGCGATGGGTGTGGAGGAAGTGTTACCCGAAGAAATTATTCTGCCGGATGCTTACTATGATAACTATGACCCCTTACAGGGAGTTCTGATTTCACCCAATCCTTATCTTGGAGCATGGTTTTCAAGTACCGTGGATCACCTGGGAGTCGAATCGTATTGGATTAGTATCGGTTATGTCAATGCCTCTGATATGCAACCCTTCGAAGAATTCTTTAGGATATCGATTCCAGAATCATATAACGAAGACAATGTTCTAATTGGTTGGCGACCTGTTGATTATCCTGAGCCTCAAGGATAAGTATGTCACGGTAGAGGTGGAACAGGTTACGCTGTAAGAGACAACGATGTGCTACATGTCTGCGAGTTATCGGCGTAGTACCCGCATACGACCTTACATCAGAATACGCTGAACACTGCACCCTGGCGACCAATCGATTGCTTTAATGAGCGTTCTTGGGCGTCTCGATAGGCGTTAGCTCTACGGTTTCATCGCCATCATAGCTGAACTCCCCCAACGACTCATCGGTGTCGATCAGGAACTTTATCGCGTCGTTGACGGTTTCGAAGCTGTTGAAGCGCACGCCGACCAATTGGTGTCCCAAACTCGCGAAAAATTTGTCGAGCTTAGTGGCCGGGATGTAGATCGACCAGCCGACGCGCTGCTTACGCACCATCGTGAGCATGTTCAGCGCTTCCTTCAAGGACATTTCGTTCTTGGTCATGCGGCGCGCATCGGTGATGGTATGCACCAGCGGACCATTCAGTCCCAGTTTCGCGTTGGCGCGGTCGCGCATATCCATCGTTTCGCTCAGATAATTCTGGAGATCAGCCTTGCTTACCACACCGTCATAGGTGATGAGCATGATGCGGTTTTCGAGCAGCCATGAAATTTTGTATGCCATAGCCCCTCCTGCTATTGTCATGTTTACACCTTACACCCATTCGCTGTAACGACGGCATTAAGGTTGTTATGGCCAATAGTACCACAGCAGAGCGCATAACCTATTCGCTGCGCAGCGCGCGGCTGGTGACCAACTGTCCCAAGCGCCACGCCGGGTAGATGCCCGCCGCCAGCGACGCGATCACCGCCACTGAGAAAGCCTGGCTGAACTCGGCAGGCTGCAAAAGAAGCTGCATTGTCCAGCCGAACGAGCGCACATTGATGACGTAGATCAGCACCAGCGCCAGCGCCAGGCCAATAGGCAGCGCCAGCGTCCCGGCGGTGAAGCCCATCAACCCGGTTTGAATCAGCGTGTAGCGCCAGAGCTGACGCGGCGTCATGCCCATCGCGCGCATCACCCCATACTGGCGCGTCTGTTCAAGCTGCAAGGAGAGCAGGGCGCTCAGCACGCCGATGAAGGCCACGACGGTCGCCAGCAGTTGCAGCGCCACCGTAATTGAGAAAGCGCGCTCGAAGATCAGGAACACCCCGGCACGCAGATCGCCATAGCTCTGCACGCGCAGGTCGTAGCCAACGAGCGTCTCAGTCTGCAACTGGTCAATCACTGCGCGCGTGTCCGTTCCCGGCGTGAGGTACAGCGCGATGTTGGTGATGTAGGGGTCGTTGTACAGGCTGCGATAAACCGCGTCTGCCATCATCACCGAACCCTGGTCGGTCGAGTAGTCGTAATATACGCCGACGACGGTGAATGTGCGTTCGCCCTGGTCGGTCATCAGGCGCAGCGTGTTGCGCTCCGGGGTGATGCCGCGCCGGAAGGCGAAGGGTTCGGTCACGATCACGCTGCCTGCCTCCAGCGCCGCCCAGTAATCCCCGCCGGGTGCGTTGTTCCATACCATGCTGCGCTCTTCTGCCGCCGGGTCTGCATCGAATACATCCAGTTGTACAGGTGGCAGGTCGGGATAATCCGGCGCGGTCACGGTGACGACGCGCACGGTCGAGACGCGCTCGACTCCTGGCACGGTTTTGAGGCGTTCGGCCACCTGTGGATCGGTGTTCGGCGCGGCGCTGACGACGGTGAGCAGCGGTGGCGAGATGAAGATGTCCGCCCCCAATGTGGTATCCAGCCAGTCGGAGACGGTGCTGCGGAAGCTGGTGATCATCACGCTGACGCCGACGATCACGCTGACGGCGATGGTCAGCGCGGCGACGGCAACCGAGGTGCGGCTGAGCGAACGTACCACCGCGCGCGGAGCCATGCGCCCCAGCACGCCGAAGATACGCCCGGTCAGCGGCGTTGCCACGCGCATCACCACGATCAGCGCCAGCGGTGTGAACAGGGCGCTGCCGACCACAATGGCGAACAACGCGCCAAAGCTGATGAACAGGCTGGAGGTCGGCAGTTGCAGCAACAGCACGCCAATCAGGTTGAAAGCCAGCGCTGCCGCCGTCATATAGGGGACGAGCCGCATTGCCCGCTGTTCGACTTCCGAACGGCGCAGCGTGCCCGCCGGGGGGATGCGCGTCGCCTCGAAGGACGGCACCAGCGCTGCCGCGACGCTCGCCAGCAGGCCGATGCCCGCGCCCTTGAGCAGGGTGAAGGCCGGGACGGTGACTCCCTGCACATTGACGGTGAAATACAGGTCGCTGATGGTCTGTGCGACCAGCCCGACCGAGAGCCGCCCGAAGATGATGCCCAGCGCCAGGCCCAGCACGCTGCCAATCGCACCCAGCAGTACGGCTTCGCCCAGGATCAGGGCGAAGATCTGCGCCCGCGTTGCGCCAAGCGCGCGCAGGATGCCGATCAGCGGGCGGCGCTGGACGATGCTGAACGTTACCGTGTTGTAAATCAGGAAGACACCAACCACCAGCGCCAGCAGGCTCAAGGCTTGCAGGTTGAGGTTGAAGGCAGCGGTCATCTGGTTGATCGCGCTGTTCTCCGCGTTGGCGCTGACCAGGCTCGCGCCGGGCGGCAGGGCATCCTGAATCGCCTGCATGTCAGCATCAGGCGGCAAGATCAGGTCGATGCGGCTCAGGCGGCCTACGCTGCGGGTGATCTCCTGCGCCGTGGCGATGTCGGTCAACAGCAGGTTGTCCAGCGCCTGCGCGCTCACCCGGTCATCCGGTTGCAGCAGGCCGACAATACGCACGGCGACCTGGCGGTCACCCGCTTGCAGGATGATCTCGTCACCGGGTTCGATGCCAAAACGTTCGGCCATCGGCTGGCTGAGCAGGGCGGTGTTGGGCAGGGCGATGAAGGCGTTCAGGGCGGCGAATGCGGCGGTCTGCTCGCCCTGCACCGTCACAGCGGTCAGGTAGCTGCGGAAAGGCGGCTCGGCGAACGGGTCGACGCCCAACAGGCGCATCGGCTGCTCGCCCAGGTCGAGCGCGCGGACGTACTGCTCGACAATCGGGGCGCTGTCGCGGATGCCCAGGTCGAGACGAAGCGTGCTGTAGAGATCGGTGGGTAGTCCACCAGAACCACTGATGATCTGGTGCTTGGCTTTGCCCGTGATACTTTCCGCGCTCAGGTCGAAAGCCCGGCTGGCCGAGCCGTTGGCGATGTCGATAGCAATGACCATCGCCACGCCGAGCGCGACGCCCAGCACGAACAGGATACTTTGCAGCAGGCGGCGGCTGATGTAACGGCGGCCCAGGCGGAGGATTGCAGGTGAGAGCATGGTGTTGGTGGTGGGTAGTCTTTAGCTGATAGTCTTTAGTTGCTGGTCAATAGTCGTTAGTCTGTGGATGCTGGCACGTCGAAGCAGGTTATGCGTATTGACTGTGGACTAACAAGTAACGACTCATGACTATCGACTGAATGCAACACAAAGCAGGCTACTCGGCCTGCGTTAATGTGATATGAGCACTGGCGCAGCGTTTGCGTTCAGGGCTTGAGTTGAATGGGTTCGGGTACGCGCTGAATATCATCATGGCCGAGGCGCTTGAGGGCATCGGCTGCCGCTTTACGCAGCGTTTCGTTGGGTGTGCTCAGGACATTGAGCAGGGGTTCGATGGCGCGTATATCGCCGATTTTGCCCAGCGCTTCCGCCGCATAAATCGGGGTCTTGAAGCCAGGGGCATCCAGCGCCTGAATCAGGGGTTCGACAGCGCGCGTATCGCGCAGGTTACCGAGCATCAGCGCCGCGCGCCCGCGGGTGATCAGGTCTTCGTGGTCGTTGCGAACGGTCATGATCAGCGCGCGCACAGCCTGCTCGCCGCCGACCATCCCCAGCTTCATGACAGCGGTACGACGTTTCTCTTTGTCGAATCCGCGCAGATCGGCCAATAATTGTTTGATGAGCGTTGTGTCCGGGTCCATCTTGCTGATACCTTCCACTTGAAAGATAGGCACTGCACGATCAGCAATATATATTTTCAGTATTATCCCTGGAAACCTTGCTTTTCGCTAACGGCTGGTTCGTGATTTAAGGTAATGATCAATTTGCCTTCATGAATACGGCAGACACGGTCGGCCAGGGGAACAATATCCGGGTTGTGGGTCGCCATGACCAGTGTTTTGCCCGCGTCGCGCGTCAATTCAAGCAGCAAAGTTAGTATAGTTTGTCCCGTATCTTCGTCCAAATTGCCTGTAGGCTCATCCGCCAGCACCAACTGCGGCTCCTGAACCAGCGCACGGGCAATTGCCACGCGCTGCTGTTCGCCGCCGCTGAGTTTGTCGGGGAAGGTATCGGCGCGGTTCGCCAGTCCCACCCGCTCCAGCAGGGCGCGTCCGCGCTGCTCGACTGCGCGCTGGTTCAGGCCGCGCAGTTCTCCCGGCAGCGTGATGTTTTCCAGGACGGTCAGGGTAGGGATAAGGTTAAAGAACTGGAATACGATGCCGATGTGGTCACGGCGAAACAACGTCAGCGAACGTTCGTCCATGCTGGTGATGTCGGTTTCGGCGATACAGATCTGCCCGGCCTCAGCATGGTCAATACCACTGATGAGGTTGAGCAGCGTACTCTTACCACTGCCGCTCTTGCCTAGAATCACAAAAAACTCGCCTACCTCCACATCAAGATCAACATTCTGGAGGACATTGCGCGTCTTGCCGCCTTCATCGTAGCGCTTGCACAGGCTGCGAATGCGGACGAGCGGGGAAGGGTGATTGCCGTTTGATTTCATCACGAATCTATTGTACGCCGTTTGTTCAGGTTGTCACAAGTCCTGAAGATTGTCCTTAACGAAGATGAGGTATTCATCATTGTCAGTTTAACGCTGGAAGAGCAGCCCCGTGCATGAAGTTTCATGATCTTAAGGGAAAACTCATGGGTTCTTTGATTATCATCACAGGTGCTGCGCGCTTCACGTAGTTGTGTTAGACTACTTTGAGTTTGTCTTGCATAACAGCGCGGGGAAGCTGCGTAAGTCGCCTCGCTGTTGAATTCGGAGGGCTGGATGGCACGCGAAAAAAGCGGATACTTTTACCCGAACAAGTTCGCCCGCATCTTCCTCGACGCGATGGAAGAGGTCATGGGCAAGAACGGCCTCAACGCCGTGCTGCACCTGGCGACGCTCGATGAGTTGATCGGCAACTACCCGCAGGATAACCTGGAAAAGGCGTTTGACTTCGCCGACTTCACGGCGCTGTGCGTCGCGCTGGAAGAGATGTACGGTCCGCGTGGCGGTCGCGGTCTGGCGCTGCGCGTCGGTCGCACGCTCTTCGCCGATGCCCTGCGCGGTTTCGGCGCGCTGGCGGGCGTCGGTGACCTGGCCTTCAAGGTGCTGCCGCTGAGCGCCAAGCTCAAGGTCGGCGTCCCGGCGATGGCGAACATCTTCAGCCAGTTCAGCGACCAGGTGAGCAACGTCTACGAAGAAGGCGACGACCGCATCATCTACACGCTGGAACGCTGCCCGATGTGTTGGGGACGCAAGACCGACCGGGCGGTGTGCTATGTGGGGCAAGGGCTGCTGCAGGAAGGTCTGCGCTGGGTGTCGGGCGGACGCGAGTTCAAGGTCGACCTCTCGACCTGCATCGGCAAGGGCGACGACATCGGTCGCTATATCATCTACAAAGAGCCGATCGAATAATCCGCCTGAACA
>JAEUQX010000098.1 GCA_016788625.1 Anaerolineae bacterium | reverse complement strand
GCGCTGCTCTGGTGGGTTGGCGTGATATAACAATTCCGTCTGCCTTCTGGCGTGTTTTCCCAAACCGCGCTAAGATCAATCTCAAATACAAGGCCTATTTTGCTAGACAACATACCGAACATCACTTACTGACGGTCTTCTTTCAGGCTCGCGGACTGGGGGTCAATCTTGAAACGGCTCATCCTTCTCATCATTGGTGTTCTCTTGCTGCTGCCAGCGGCTATCGGCGTGATGCAGGATGCGCCGCCGCTGCGGGTCGAAATCACGGGCGTAAATCCCACCGACCTGCCCACCGTCGTCGTCACCACCAGCGTGTTCGACCGCCTCGGCCAGCCGATCTTCGGCCTGACGAGCGAGAACTTCGCCATCACGGGCGAATTGGCCGAGCGCGCGCGCATCGTCAGCGTCGAGAACATCAGCGACGACGATCTGGCCTTCTCCGTCGTGCTGGCGATTGACACCAGCAGCAGCATGGCCGATGAACCGCTGGCCCGCGCCAAAGAAGCGGCGATCACCTTCATCAACTCGATTGGCCCGAACGACCCGGTCGCTATCGTGACCTTCGACACGCGCGAACAGTTGATACAGGATTACACGACCGACAAGAACACCCTGATCAACGCGATCAATAACCTGGGCTTCGGCGGCAAGACCGCGCTGTTCGACGGCGGTCTGCTCTCGGTCGAGACGGCAGCCAACTCGCCCACCTCGCGCCGTGCCGTCATCCTGCTCAGCGATGGCGCGGAGTTCGGCGGCGTCAGCGCCAGCGCCCGAGACGCGGCCTTGAGCGAAGCGCTGGTGCGCGGCGTGCCGGTCTACACCATCGGCCTGGGCTACGGCATCGACCGCAGCTACCTGGAAGACCTCTCCGGCAACACCAATGCCAAATTCTACGAATCGCCTACCCCACAGCAGCTCCTGGAAATCTACACCGGTCTGGCCGCCACGCTGCGCAGCCAGTACGTGATCACCATCGAGGCAGACCTCCCGGCGGACGGCACGAGCTACGATCTGGAAATTCAGACGACCGATACGGCGGGCAACAGCGCCACCGCGCGCACCGCCCTGCGCGCGCCCATCCCCGTGCCCATCGTCACCTTCGACGGCCTGCCCGCTGAGCCGCTGACCGAAGCGACGACGGTTACCGCCGCTGTGGTCGCGGATGACGGCATCACTTCCGGTGAGTTCGTGCTGGACGGCGCGAGCGTCTTGACCGGGACGGAAGCCCCCTTCAGCCTGACGGTTGATCCAGTTGCGCTGACCCCCGGCGACCACACGCTGACCTTCAACGCCACCGATGCGAACGGCGATGTTGGCTCGGTGACGCAGACATTCGGCGTTGCCGCGCTGCCGCCCGTCGTCACGCTGCTCGGCCTGCCCGACGGCGCGATCAGTGAGCAGACCACCGTTCTGGCCGATGTGACCGGGCAGACTCCTGCCGCCAGCGTGAGCTACAGCGTGGACGGCGGCGAAGCCACTGTGACCGAAGCGCCGTTCGCCTTCACACTTGACCCGTATGCCTTCACGCCCGGCGATCATGTCCTCAGCGTCGCTGCGACCAACCAGGGCGGCCTGACCACGACGGTCGAGACGCCATTCAGCGTCGCCGCCGTGCCGCCCGCTGTCACGGTCAATGGCCTCGCGGCTGACCAGACCGTTGATGCCTCGACGAGCGTGGAAGCGCTGGTGACGCAGAGCCAGTCGCCCATTCAGACGATCAGCCTGTCGCTCAATGGTGAAGCGCTTGGCAGCACCAGCGGTCAGATCAGCGCCAGCGCGTTGATCGACCCCGTGACACTTCCGCCCGGCCCAGCCACGCTGGAGGTGACGGCGACCGACACGAACGGCCAGAGCGCGACGACCAGCATCCCGTTCACAGTCGCCGCTGTGCCGCCTGCTGTTACGGTCAATGGCCTCAGTGCCGACCAGACACTTGATGCATCAACGAGCGTGGAAGCCGTTGTCACGCAGAGCCAGTCGCCAGTGCAGACGATCAGCCTGTCACTGAATGGCGAAGCGCTCGCCAGCACCAGCGGCCAGAGCAGCGCCAGCGCGTTGATCGACCCGGCTGCGCTGCAGCCCGGCCCAGCCACGCTGGAGGTGACGGCGACCGATACGAACGGCCAGAGCACGACGACGAGCATTCCGTTCACGGTCGCTGCCGTTCCGCCGCAGGTCACACTCTCCGGCATTGAGGCGGGAGAGACGATTGAAGAGAATCGCACCGTCACGCTCGATGTCGTCAGTCAGACAGCGGTCAGCGGCGTGCGCTACCTGCTGGATGGCGTCGAGATCGGCTCGCAGACCGAAGCGCCGTTCTCGTTCGAGATCGATGTGCTGGCAGCCGAACCCGGCGCGCATATCTTCTCGGCGGTTGTGACCAATGAAGGTGGTGATGCGCAGACGGATGTGGCCTTCATCGTCGCAGAAGGGCCGTCGCTGACGGCGACCGCGCTCGTCCCGACTAACACACCCACGCTCATCCCCACCGCCACCGTCAACGCGACGGGCACAGCCTTCGCAGTGGCACAGGCGACCAACGCCGCCGCGACCAGCACCGCCGAAGTGCAGGTTCAGGCAGCGATGACCGCACAGGCTGAATCGCAGGCCAACGCCCGCGCGACGCAGGATGCCCAGGCTGCTGCTGCGACCAGCACCGTCGCCGCTCAAAATGCGCTGGGTGCCGAGGCCATGACCCAGACGGCGGTTGCCCAGGCCGAACAGGATGCCCAGGCCGCCGCGACCCAGACCGCAGTCGCCCAGGCTGAACAGGATGCGCTGGCTGGCACGCAGACGGCGGATGCCCAGGCCGCGTTGGGCGCTCAGTCTGCGACGCAGACGGCAGATGCCCAGGCCGCCATCAACGCCCAATCCACCCAAAATGCCCAGGCGACGCTCGAGGCGCAGTCTACGGTGGACGGTATGACGACAGCCAACGCGCAGGCCGCTATCGATGCCCAGGCTACTCGCGACGCTCGCCAGACCGCTACGGCAGAGTCGCAGGCCGCGCAGGCGACCGAGGAAGCTACCGCTGCGGAGCCGACCAGCGCCGGGCCGGACGCGACCGTCGAGCCGACCGAGGAAGTCAATATCCCGGCCACGCCGACGGGCGACAGCGCCACCTCCTCAACACCCGCGCCGACGCTGACGCCGGTTGAGATGATCACCGAGACGCAGGGCGCGGCATCCGGCGCGGATAATATCATCCCGATCGCGGTGTGCATCGCCGGGGTGCTGCTCCTGCTGGTAATCCTGTTCTTCGTCATCACCGGGCGCAGACGGCAGCAGCAGCGCTAACCACCTTCTCTTGAAACGCACAGAGGCGGGCACACAGGCTCGCCTCTGTTTTTTCACCCACCAGCGCTTGTTTGCCAGCCATCCGAATACCAAATTCCCCCGGAGTCCATTGGTTATTTCCAATGAACATTTGTTTTGGTTATAATTGAACAAATGTTCCATTCTGGAAGGAGAAATGACCTTGACCCCTGTTTTCTTCGAGACACCTGCCGACCTGCGCGCCTGGTTCGAGCAGCACGCCAGCAGCGCAACCGAGCTGTGGGTGGGTTACTACAAGGTCGATTCCGGCAAGCCGAGCATCACCTGGCCGGAATCAGTTGATCAGGCGCTGTGCTTCGGCTGGATTGACGGCATTCGCAAGGGTATCGATGCTGTGAGCTACCAGATTCGCTTCACGCCGCGCAAACCCAGGAGCAAGTGGAGTGCGGTCAATATCAAGCGCGTCGAAGAACTTGGCGCGCTCGGCCTGATGCAGCCCGCGGGTCTGGCCGCCTTCGCGGCACGCGTCGTGGACGATACGCCCTACAGCTACGAACGGCGCGATGCGATCACGTTCGACGCGGAATACGAGCAGCAGTTCCGCGCCAACAGTGCCGCGTGGGACTGGTTCACGGCCAGCGCGCCCAGCTACCAGAAGTCCGCGCGTCATTGGGTGATGAGCGCCAAGAAGGCAGAGACGCGCCTCAGCCGCCTGCAAACGCTGATCGCGGATTCGCAGGCCGGGCGCACCGTGCCGCCGCTGACGTCTCCCGGCAAAAAGAAAGCCTGATACAGTCACTCATTACGCCTTTCCCACCCCCCTTTCCCACCTTTTGGCGGGAGCTTAGGCGGTCTTACCCGCGCTATGCTGTGATCATCAAATGAGACCATCAGCGCAGGACAGCATGGAAACGGTGTACCAGATCAAAGTTCAGGGACAGCTCGATACGGCGACAAGCGCCTCCTTTGAGGGCTTCACCCTGGAATACACGCTGGACGGCAGCACGCTGCTGACTGGCACGGCGCGCGACCAGGCCGCCTTGTACGGCCACCTGCTGCGCTGCCGCGATCTGGGGCTGACGCTGCTGGCGGTCTATGGTCTGTCCGAGAAGGGATTGCAGGAGGAGAAACGAATGAGCAAGGTACAGGTTCAGGCATCATTGGTGATCAACGCGCCCGCGCAGACGCTCTACAACATCATGGCCGACTATCGTGTCGGGCACGCGGCGGTGCTGCCGCCAGTCTTCAAGGAAATGACGGTGGAAAAGGGCGGGGTGGGCGCGGGCACAGTCATCCGCGTTCGCACAGAAATGATGGGGCAGAGCTTCAACTATCACATGGTCGTCACGGAGCCGCAGCCGGGACGCCTGCTGGTCGAGACAGATATCAACACGGGGTTGTCGTCCAGCTTTCGCTTCGAGCCGCTGAACGGCGGGGCGCAGACGCGCATGACCATCGCCAGCGAATTCGTCCCCAGCCCTGGTCTGAAGGGCGTGCTTGAACGCCTGATGACTCCTGTGATGATGCGGCGCATTTTCACGCAGGAAATGCACAACGTGGCGGCCTATGTGCGCCAGCAGCCCGCCGCACAGGGTGCGTAATACCTCTCTTCAGGGGCAATCGTTGCAGGGGCGTTGGCTTGTGCCGCGCCCCTCGCGCTATTTGCGCCCGACGGCGATGAGGTGGCCGGTGGTCGCCAGCATCGCCGGTTCATGCTCGATCAGCCGCATCATATGCAGCAGCCGCTCGCGCAGCTTCGCATCATTCCAGAAGCGCTCAAAATCAGGCATGAATGCCATCGGCCCTTCGACGGGCAGCGTGGTTTCGTGCTGGAATCCCGCTTCAGTCAGTTCAGAGGCCAGGTCGGTCGGGTAATGAAAATAGGCGGTCGTGAAATAGCCTGGCTCACTCGTCGGGTTCTCGTGCCGTCCGTCGTGCAGATCACGTTCGACCAGCGTGGCAAACTTGTCGTCGGCCAGAAATCCCTGCCCCAGGCCGTCCAGCAGCGAGGCGAAGCGTGAAATCCCCGCCGCGATGAGCGTGCCCGACGGCTTGAGCAGTCGATACGCTTCCCGCAGCACGCGCAGCCGTTCGTCGCGCTCGTGCAGGTGATAGAGCGGCCCCAGCAGCAGCACGACATCCGCGCTGGCATCGGGGAACTCGACCTCGCGGGCATCTCCGACGCGCGCGCTGGCGATGGGGTGTTCAGGTTGCTGGGCAGACGCGGCGAGCGCCTGTTCGACATGCAGCGGCACCAGATCGACCAGGTGCACCTCGTATCCCTGCCGCGCCAGCCACAGCGCATACACGCCCGCGCCGCCGCCAATATCCAGCACCGTCGCCGGAGCCGCTGGCAGGTAACGCAGCACGATCTCGCGCGTGCGGGCTTCTTCCAATTGGCCGCTGCCCGCCAGCAGCCTGCCCTGCTCCTTGCCCTGGTTGTAATAACGGTGGATGTCATTTGAAGTCATAGAATCACTGCCTCCACTCAAATCAAATGATAGTTTACCTTCACTCTCCGCGTGCGGTTGCCACTGCGGCTATCGTGACCAGCACAACCCCCAGCGCCTCCTGCGTGGACAATGCCTCGCTCAGCAGCAGGAGCCCGACCAACGCGGCGACCACTGGCTCCAGCGCCAGCAGCAGCCCGAACGCGCGCGGGGACATGCGCCGCATCGCCACGAATTCCAGCGCGAATGGGATGGCCGAAGACAGCGCCGCGACAACCAGACTGAGCAGCAGCAGCCCCGGATTCGCCAGCGCCGCCAGCGCGCCCTGTCCGCCGAAAGGCAGCGCCACCAGCGCCGCGACCAACATTGAGAATGTCAGCGAGGTGTTGATCTGGCCGTCAAAGTAGCGGTTCACCCGGCTGGTGAGCAGGATGTAACACGCCCAGGATGCCGCCGAACCAAACGCCAGCAGCACGCCGAGCGGATCGAGGCTATCCGCCGCCAGCGGCGTGAGCAGCAGCACGCCGACCGCCGCCAGCCCGGCCCACAGCAGGTCAATGCGCCGACGCGAGCCTACCACCGCGATGCCCAGCGGGCCGATGAACGAGATCGCTACCGAGACGCCCAGCGGGATGCGGTCAATCGAGGCGTAGAACACCAGCATCATCAGGGCGATATTGACGCCATAAGCGACGATGTAGGCATACCCCCCGCGCGTCAGCCCCCGCAGCGTGGGCCGCCACAACAGCAGGAAGAGTATGGCAGCCAGCAGGGTACGCAGGAAGACCACACCCTGCGGCCCGGTGGTGTTAAAGAGCTGCTTGGCGACAGCAGCGCCGATCTGCACAGAGAGGACAGCGGTTACCAGCAGCACCCAGGGTGGCAGCGCGGCAAAGCGGGATGATGTTGCCGTAGTCATGGAGTCACTTTCTCATGAACGATGTGGATGCGGGAATTGTAGCGCCCAGGGTGAATCCATGTAGTGCCGCTGGCGCAGGCATCAGGCTGAGTGGGCGTGGCTCCCACTCAGCGCGACTTCACGGCGGAATCTTCCGTCTTTAGCGCTCAGCTAACGACCGCAATCTTCCCGCTAAAACAGCCGCATTTGCGTCGGCGGGCGCTGGCCGTTGAGCAGCAGGTACGGCGCGGCCTGCTCCGGGGCGCGGATGCCCAGCGTGCGCAGTTGGCTCAGGTCGGTCAGCCGCCGCTCGCGACGGGCGTCGAGGATGCTGCTGGCGGCGCGTGGGCCGATGCCCGGAATCCGCATCAGTTCCTCGCGGCTGGCCTGCATCACCTCGATGGGCGCGAGCCGCAGATGTGCGTCTGCCCAGGCGCGCTTGGGATCGACATCCAGCCGCAGGTTGCCATCTGGCTCGAAGGGCAGTTCTTCTACATTCCAGTTGTAGTCGCGCAGCAGGAAGCTGGACTGATACAGCCGCAGTTCGCGCGCGGCAGGCGCGGCGCTGACATTCTCCAGCGGCGTATCGCTGACCGGATTGAAGCGCGAATAATACGCCCGCGCCAACCCCATCTGACGATACAGGCGTTCGCTCAGCGCGAGCAGTTCAACATCGGTATCGCCCACCGCGCCGACGACGAACTGCGTCACGCTGCTGGAACGCACACCCGTCTGGCGAATCTGCTCCGCCCAGGCCAGCCGCTGCAAGAGTTCATCGGCGAAGTTCTTCTTGGGCGCAAGTGCGTCCAGCCGCTGCTGTGTCGGTGCTTCCAGGTTGACCGAGACGCGGGTGGCGAGCTGCATCGCGCGGCGCAGTTGATCGAACTCCGCGCCCGGCATAATCTTGAGGTGGATGTAACCCTTGTAGCCGTACTTCCTGCGGATGATCTCGACCGTATCGATGATCTTGTCCTGCGTCGTCACGCTGCCCTTGATGATGCCTGACGAGAGGAACATCCCCTTGACGATGCCCGCCCGCTGCAACTGATCGAAGGTTGCCGCCAGCTCATCCGGCTTGAACGTGACGCGCTGCATCTTGCCGCGTCCCGCGCGGAACGGGCAGTAGAAGCAGTTGCGCTCACATGCCGTCGTGATCATCGTCTTCATCACCGGGAGCGCGCCTGTGGGGGTCGCTACCTCGGTGACGCACGGCATTGACTGCGCCCGTTTCAGGCGCTTTTCGTCGCGCGGGCGGTCGCCAGCAGGTTCGAATTCGGTGCTGTCGCCCATCAACGCCAGCTTTTCGATGGTAGAAGGAGCTTTGTGAATGTTCATTGGCACTCAAGTTCGCTCAAGGTTGTTTTGACTTTCGGGCAAGCTGTACTGTTGGTGATCAGAACAAAATCCTCTACTGGATTAGCGTTTATCCCTTCCAAACGTAGCAACCAATTTCATCAATATTTGAAGGGCAATAGCGATTATGAATCCAAAAGTCAGAGTCACGAGGATTACAATAGCCCCGCTAGAGAAGACAAAATCCAACAAATACAGTTCTTGCCGTACAACAATGATGGATAGGTATATGAGCAAAATGGTACCAGTTGCGATACAACTAATGCCAACTATGACAGCTCCTATTCCCTTGATCGTCAGGGTAATGAGAGGTCGAGTGGCGGCCCGCCCGCCAATCCCAATTTCGAATTGCCGCTTCTTGGTGGCTATGAAACCACCTACGACTAACAAAATTCCAACTAAGACTACAAATGCCAGCTTAAAAAGCTCAAGCATGTGAATCGATCCCAAAAACATTCCAATTGTTGTGGTGCTGCACCTTTTCCTATCCCGGAAACTTATCTTCGTTATAATCCATTATATGAACCTTTGTTCTAATCGTCAAGCCTACCGCTTTTGCCGGAAACGAGTTATAAAGTCCCAAGTCGTTAGCCATTGGTCATTCGCTGGTCATCCATCTGGGCAGATGTCCGGCTGCCAGCAGTGCTTGCTTTGGGCTACAGATCAAACGCTATCGACTCAAGACTACTCGCTAACGACTCAAAAGGTGCATCTCATGACTCAGCCGTTTGTCCTGGGCGTCAATTATTGGCCGAGGCGCAAGGCCATGTACTGGTGGTCGCAGTTCGACCCCGCCGAAGTGCGCGAAGAATTCGCCCTCATTCGCGAGATCGGCCTGAACATTGTCCGCATCTTCCTGTTGTGGGATGACTTTCAGCCGACGCCGGACGGGGTAGACAGCCAGGCGCTGAAGAACCTCACGACGGTTTGCGACATCGCCGCCGAGAACGGCCTGGGGCTGGACATGACCTTCTTCACCGGGCACATGAGCGGCCCGAACTGGTCGCCGCGCTGGCTGCTGGAGGCGGGCGCGGGTTATCCCTCGCCCCACTGCCGCCAGTTGGTCAGCAAGGGCGTGATCGTCAGCGAGGGCTACCGCAACCTGTATCACGACCCGGTCGCGCTGGATGCCACGCGCCTGCTGCTGCGCACCGTTGTCAGCGCGTTGAAGGATCACCCGGCCATCTGGATGTGGAACCTGGGCAACGAACCCGATCTGTTCGCCTGGCCGCACAATGCCGCCGCCGGGCGCGCCTGGGTACGCGAGATGACCGCGCTGATCAAGAGCATCGACACGACGCATCCGGTCACCTGTGGGCTGCACGTCGCCAGCCTGATCGAAGACAACGGCCTGCGCGTCCCGGACGTTTACGGTGAGACCGATGTGGCGGTGATGCACGGCTACCCGATGTACGCAGTCGGTTGGGCGCGCCACGAACTTGACGCCGATTTCGTGCCGTTTCTGTGCGCCCTGACCAGCGCGTTGAGCGGCAAACCCACGCTGATGGAGGAATTCGGCGGCTGCACGGCGGCCCCCGGCGAAGCATCGAACATTTGGGAATGGACGGCCTACGGACAGCCGCGCACGCAGTTCATGGCCGCGGAAGACGCGCTGGCCGAGTACCTGCAAGCCGTGCTGCCCAAGCTGGTCGAGGTCGGCGCGACGGGCGCGATGACCTGGTGCTACGCGGACTATGTGCCCGAACTATGGAATCTGCCGCCTAACCTGGAATCGCGGCATGAGCGCTTCTTCGGCCTGGTGCGTCCGGATGGCACGCTCAAGCCGCACGCGCAGGTGATGAAGGCTTTCGCCGCGACCAAGCCAACGGTGCAGCCCGCCCGCCGCACGGTCACGCTGGACATCACGCCTGAAGAATATTACCAGTCACCGATGGAGCACGCGCTGCGCCTGTACCAGCAGTATCTCGGCCAGTAGTCATGCCCATTGGAGAGACTGCCGCGCTGCTGGCCGCGCTGTCGATCAGCCTGACCTCGGTCTGCTACACGCTGGCCGGGCGCAAGATCAACGCCATCACCTCGATTGCCTTGAGCCTGCCCATCGCTTGGGTGCTGCTCATTGGGCTGCATCGGCTACTGCTTGGCGCGTGGATTCCGCCGGGCTTATCGCTGGAGCGCGCTTTCTACCTGGGGGCATCGGGCGTGCTGGCGTTCATCATCTCGTCGTACTGTATGCTGATCGCCTTCCAGCACATCGGCCCGCGCCTGGCATCCGTCATCCTATCGTTCACCCCGGTGCTAGTCGCGATCCTGGCCTGGGCGCTGCTGGGCGAGTCGCTGCCGACCGACTCGGCTATTGGCATCGTGATTGTGATCCTGGGCATCATCATGGTGGTGGCGGAACCTCGCAGCGGGAAGGCCGCCGCCCACCGGGGTGATTTCCGGCGCGGCGTGCTGTTGGCCTGCCTGGGCACGCTGATGCAGTCGGTTGCCTTTCTCTTCGCCTCGCAAGGCGTTAAAGGCGGTTTTGCGCCGATCAGTGCCACGCTGGTACGCATCACCGCCGCAACGCTGACGCTCTGGTTGTTCCTGGCCGCGCGAAAGCGGATTGGCGCGCTGGTGCAGATCGTGCGCGGCGATCTGGCATTAATGCGCCTGCTGACGGGCGCGGCTGTCTCCGGGCCGGTGATCGGCGGGCTGCTGCTGCTGTTCTCGTTTCAGTTCGTCCCCGTTGGCGTCTCGACCACGCTCTCGCACACCTCCTCGATCATGCTGATCCCGATCAGCTATCTGGTCTTCCGCGAACGCATCACAGCGCGCGCGGTCGTCGGCAGCGTCGTCTCGATTGTCGGCATCGCGCTGCTGTTCCTGTAAAAAACCTGCATCGATTCCAGTCTCCGGCGGCGTATGTTATGCGAAGATACACATTCGCTGCTATGCTCATCAGCATAAACACAACCGCCGGAGGATATGAACATGAACTACCTTGAACCCCAGGGTTTCCTGGGCACAGGCGCGAGCCTGTTCGCTGATCTCACACTGCTGGCCTATATCCTGCTGATCGTGCCGGGCATGATTGCTGGTTTCCTCTTCGCGCGCATGGGCAAGCACCGCCCACAGCACAAGTGGACGATGATCACCATCACCGTCGTCAACTGGCTGTTGATCATCTTCCTGATGATCGTCGCCTACCGCTTCGATGTCGTCGGCAATATCGGCAGCCAACCCGCCAACCCGCGCTACCTGATGCCGACCATTCACGCTGTTTTCGGACTGCCCGCGCAGCTTCTGGCAACCTATGTGATCTACCGGATGCTGCGCGAAGACACGCTGGTGGCGCGCGGCAAGAAGCGCGGCGAGAGCAAAGAGCAGCTCCGCAAGTACTGGTTCCTCAACGCCAAGCCGATCATGCGCCTGACGCTGACGCTGTGGCTGATCACCTCGCTGCTGGGCGTGTTCAACTACCTGATTCGCTACGAAGTGCTGCCTATCGGTGGCGCAGGTCAGGGCGTGCCCGTCGCCACGCCGGAAGTGACCCCCGAAACCGCGCCAGCCGCAACACCCGATGCCACACCCGCTGCTGAGCAGGAGTCACCCATCCCCGCCGCTACGGAAGCCGCCGAAGACGAACCCGCTGTGACGCCGGAAGCAACGCCGTAACGGGCTGGCCTGCCTGCCGCATTTCTGGATAGAATGGAAGGTAGGTGGATGCGCGCACCGCCGCACATCCACCTGCTGCTGAGTGTAAGTCGTTATATCAACTTGAACACGGTTTCTCGAGAGACTGCGGAGGTTTGCCGCAGATTAAGCGCTTTGCGGGTGAGCCGGGAATTATCTGTCACAGCTACGACGGCTTTGAATGCGTGTTGCCGCGATAGGCGGGGCTAAGCGGGTCTTCTGATCGCCAGAAATTCGGGTGATTCGGGTCTGTGAAACGGGCCATGTCTGTGTCCGGTATCCAGTATGTGCCATCGGGTAAGTATGTGGATTCGTTAAATCTCGTGCCTTGCAGATTTGCGTCCCACAAGTTTGTGCGTTGCAGATTCGCACCCCACAAGTTTGCGGCTTGCAGGTTCACGTCTCTCAAGTCAGCGCTTTGTAGGTCTGCGAGCAACAAAAGCGCGGCTTGCAGGTTCGCAGCCACCAAGCCCGTACCTTGCAGATTCGTGCCTAGCAACATCGCGCTTTGCAGGTTCGCAGCCACCAAGCCGGCACCTCGCAGGTTAGCACTCTCAAGCTTCGCGCTTTGCAGGTTCGCGTACCACAAGTTTGCGTCTTGGAGGTTCGCCTCCCTCAAGTCCGCATCATGCAGGTCTGCTTTTTCGAGGTTTGCACCTTTCAAACTACCATCCGTCAACCAACCCTTCTGCCTGAGCAGGCGCACGGCTTCAACCGCGAACCCGTTATCAGGACTGCCCATTTGCAGGATGAGTTCTTCTTTGCGCTGCCTCTCCGCCCGATGCTCGGCTTGCCGATCCAGAATCCCAACCGTCAAAACCGCACCTATTCCGGTGATGTAGATGTTTTGCCAGTAGTCAGGCGCGTCACTGGCAAAGAGCAGCACGCCGATGCCCACCAGCACCACGACGGCGACGAAGCCGCCAAGCAGCTCATAGAAATTGCGGTACTTCTTGTAATCGAAAGGCTCACGCTGATACAGGCTGGTTTGCGAGTTGCTTTGCTGTTCGCTCATGGTTTACCGTCCACAGGTGACATACTGACCTGTGAACAGTGTACCGCACACGCTCGAAAGCGTAGGGTGATAAGCCGTTTCTATGCTGCACGATGTGCCCTTGTCACCTACGTTACACAGGGCATAATGGGCTATGCAAACCCAGTTTGAAGCGGCAATTTTCGGGTAACGAGCGTGGCGGTGGTGGCGTTTGCTCGTGATGCGGATTTATACAGTATACTTTCTCAAAATCGGTTTAATTCTGTTCAATTTTTCCACCGAACTACCCTATTCCTCTAGACATCTCGGTGGTCGAGTACTGGTTAGCCTTTAAGGGAACAATGCGTGTGAGGTTGACAGTGCCATGAAGCGACTTTGGGCGCAGGTCATCATATTTGGTGGGATCTATTTGGCCTCAATAGCATCTCTTTGGGGTATCACTGAAGCATACACATATTTCACCGGCAATAAGCTTAGAGAACTCCTTGGCAACTACTGGGTATTTGCGTTCTTTGGAATCCCATTAGTAGTCGCTCTGGTAACGGTGATGCTTAGGCGTACATCGGAACTTTCATGGGAAGAGTTAGACAAGTTTGCTGGTGAGTCAATTGACCCAAACCCACTGGGGCCTATTCAAAGGCCATATCACAATGTAGAGATAAGTGATGGCGAGCTACGCCGTAGAATCATAGAACGTAATCAGAATCGCCTTCCAACCTATTTGCTCAGAATGGAATACGCCCGCAGACTAGGACAACGCGAACGTAAGTAGCCTCTCCCAGACCGAAGAATCTTTGCGAGTCGGTTGAGAAATCTGAATGTCCGTTGTCAAACCAACCCGGGCTCAATTTTTAGAGACTTTCGAGTAATCGTCAGTTCAAACTGGCCGGGGACGCCGTGCTGGACTTGAGCGCTGTGATCGACGGCTGCGCGCTACCGCTAGCGGAGATTTTCGCTCCCGTGCGCTGAGTTCAGGCGGACGCGCCGTTGCACGTCGCTACTGTACCGACGCCGCGACCGCCTCGAACGTTGGCTGCAGCGCCGCAAACACGTCAGCAGGGGCGCTCAAGGCCGCTGTGACGCGCACACCCTCGCCCAGGTCAATCACCCGCAGTTCGTGTTCCTCACCCGCCGGGAGTTCTGCCTCTGTCAGTGTCCCCGCTGTCAGTCGAATCGTAGATTGTTCGTCCGGCGCGACGAAGATCACCGCCTGCGGGGCACGCGCTTCGCTGGTGATGATGCGCCAGCCCGCTGGAACCTGTGCGCTGAAGGTTTCGCCGCGATACACCTGATCGACGATCACGACGGGCGGCCCTGGCGTGTCGTCAAGGTTATCCGGCACGCGCGCGGGGATGCAGGCGGCCAGGGCGCAGAGCAGCAGCAGGCTACAGAAACGCAGGCTCGTCATGGCGCACGGTTGGGTGAATCGGGGTTGGTCGCCATGTTGCGCGAGGCCGGGTCGCCGCACCACAGGTAACCCGCCCAGCCCGCGATGCGCCACTGCTCATCCGCGCCCTGCTCGACGCGGAAGTAGCCGCATACACCGCTGAAGCCGCGCTCGAATTCATAGGTGGCGATCACGTCCACGTTCCAGGCGCGTGGGCCATCCGGGGCAGCGCGGCGGAAGACCGCTTCCAGCAAGTTACCCCATTCGGCTGGCGTATAGGCGCGCACGCAGGCCGAGACGCTGCCTTGCGGGCAGTTATCCGCCACCCAAGCCTGCATCGTCTCATCGAGCAGTGCCAGTGCGGTCGCATCATCACCCGCGCCCGCCGCGTTCCAGAAGGTGGTTGCGGCGGCAAAGGCCGGGTTGGTCGCCTGGGGGGTCAGCGCCAGCGTCAGAATGATCAGCACCACGCCCGCCGCGAGTGTGCCCACGCCTATCCATACCATACGCCGAGACAGGTTCACGACAGTTCATCTCCGTGTTGAATGCAGCAATGCCGACAGTATCACACTGCTGGCGCGCGTTTTCCAGGCCGTGCCTATCCTTTTGGTCAAACCACCCCCACTTTCGCGTCTATGCCAACCTCGCTACAATGTGAGGAGTAATGACCGTCTCGTGATGGAGCATGAAATCATGGCGAAAGCGCCGGAAAAAAAGCCGACACCGAAACGCGCGGCCAAAGCGTCGAAAGCACGTTCCTCCGGTGGCGCAGGGCGGGACATCCTGCACGTCATCCTCATCGCGCTGATCAGCACGGTGTTGTTCACAGCCATCGCGCTGGCGGCCTCAGTCGCGATTGGAGTGCCGGGTGGTATCCAGTTTAACAGCGTCGCCGCCGTGCCCACCGCCAATGTAACCGCCGCGCCGACTTCCACGCCGCTGCCCACAGCGACACCCATCCCCTGTGAAGCACAGGCCTGGTGGGATGCAAACCGCGACGCGACTGCTCAGGTGATCACCGATATGACCAGCTTGAGTATCAACCTGCCGCCCGGCGAACTGCGCGCGAAGGCCGATGCATTCGCTGCCTGGCGTACTGGGCTGGAAGGCGCGCCTGTGCTCGATGGTGCCTGCAATACCCCGACCTACCGCGCCCTGCTGGACTTCAGCAGCAGTGCCCAGGCCGTGTTCGATAGCTTCCTGACGACCAGCACCCATCAGCAGCGCGGCCAGGTCTTCCTGACGGCGATGGACAGCCTGCTGCGCGCCGCCGATGAGTGGCAAACGCTGGCACTCTCCCCCGTCAGCCCACAGGATGATTGGGTCGTGGCGGCGGTGGACTTCAGCCGTGGAGAGTGTCCGGCGCAGCGCTGGTACTACGATATCCTGGTTGGGCGCGACTTCCTGCGCTACTACCGCCTGCTCGACGGCGTCACTCCGCAGACGATAGCCGACACCGGATTAACGCAAACAGCCTTGCGCGACACGCGCGACCTGCGTAACGCCTTCGCCACCGACAGCGCGGCCTTTCCGGAATGCGTGCAGCCCGCCAGCGCGCGCTATCTGGCCTCGATGGATGCGCTGATGGCTGGCCTGAACGATGCGCTGAACGGCAATGTGAGCGGCGCCGCCGAGAGGCTGACAGCAGCCAGCAGCGAGGCGCAGCAGTTCTTCCAGGAACTCGCCACGCTGACCAGCACCGCGTTCTCCACGCGCCAGCTTCAGGAGGCCCTGCAGCCGTAGTGTAGGGATGAGATTGGGTGTTGATAGCGCGCTGGGACGATCGCCGGGCTAGCCAGCATAAGGGGACTCTAAGCGTGGCGCGGCGGGGTCAGGTCAACGACACAGAGTCGTCCGAAACTCGGGTTCCGTAGAGCGGCTTTGCCCGTGCCATCTCAGAAAGATCTGCCGCTGCTGGATCGACTCTGCGGTTAGTTTTGTCGTTCATCACAACAAAGGCCTTGCGAATGCGTACCCTTTCACTGACCAACGCCCGCCGCCTGAGCATCGCCCGCCAGGGACTGGACGGCGGCACGCGAGCCAAACCTGACGCCCGGGCGATGCTCGACCTGGTACGGCAGATCGGCTGCTTGCAGCTCGACCCGACCAGCGCCGTCGCCCGCAGTCATCTGCTCGTGCTGTGGAGCCGTCTGGGCGTGTTCGACAGCGCCGACCTCGACCATCTGTTATGGAATGAACGCCACTTGTTCGAGTATTGGGCGCACGCCGCCTCGATCGTGCTGACTGAGGATTATCCGATACATCACCACCAGATGCGCAGTTACCGCACGTCTACTTCGAACTGGGGGCAGCGTGTGCGGAAATGGGTCGAAGAAAACCGTGTGCTGCGTGACCACATCCTGAGCGAAATCCGAGCGAACGGGCCGCTGCCTTCCAAATACTTCGAGGACAAGTCTGAGGCCGATTGGTACTCGTCAGGCTGGACCAGCAGGCGCAACGTCAGCCAGATGCTCGGTTACCTGTGGGACGTGGGCGAGATCCTGGTTGCTACGCGCAAGAGCGGTCACCGCTACTGGGATCTGGCCGAGCGCTGCCTGCCGGAGTGGACGCCGCGTGACGAACTGCCGACACATGAGGTTGTGCGCCTTGCCGCGCAGAAGTCGCTGCGGGCGTTGGGCGTCGGCACGCTGCGGCAGATTCAGCAGCACTACACGCGCTCGCGTTATCCCGGCCTACCGCAGGTGATGGCCGAGCTGGAGCGTGAAGGACTGGTGCAGCAGGTGGCGGTTGTGCGCAAAGGCAAGGCGCTGACGGGTAATTGGTACATCCATCGTGACGACCTGGCGCTGCTCGACCAGATCGAAGCGAGTGAGCCGCCGCCGCGCACGACGCTGCTCTCTCCGTTTGATAACCTGATCTGTGATCGGGCGCGCACCGAACTGCTGTGGGACTTCGACTACCGCATCGAAATCTATGTGCCGAAAGACAAGCGCAAATATGGCTACTTCGTGCTGCCAATTCTGCACGGTGAACGGCTGATCGGCAGGATTGACCCGCTGATGGATCGTCGCAGCAAGACGCTTCACGTCCATAATGTTTATGCTGAAGCCGACGCGCCGCTCAACCGCGAGACAGGGCGAGCCGTCGTGGGGGCGATTGAGTCGCTGGCGGGCTTCCTGGGCGCTGAACGGATTGCGTACGGCGAGAACATCCCGAAGGGGTGGAAAGGCGCATTCCGGGACTGAGCGGAACGGTGCTGCTGCCCGCCGGCATAGCGGCTCATCGTCGCTCAGGGTATCATCGAGGCGGTGATCAAGGGAGAATGTCATGGAATTCACGATACGGGAAGCAGCGCTCAGTGAGGCACCTATCATTGTATCGCATCGGCGGCGTATGTTCGAAGCGATGAAGTCCGGTTCGCCCGAACAGCTCGATCAACTGGACGCGGCCTTCCTGCCCTGGGTCAGCGAACGGCTGGCAAACGGGCGCTATCATGGCTTCTTTGCCGTCGCCGACGATGGTCGCATCGCTGGCGGCGTCGGCCTGTGGTTGATCGATTGGCCGCCCGGCCCGTATGACCAGAAGCCGTTTCGTGGTTATATCCTCGATCTGTTCGTTGATGACGTCTTCCGCAGTCACGGGTTGGGCCGCCGCCTGATGCGCCATGCGATGGACTGGGCTTACGCCAACAATATCCACATCCTGATCCTGCACGCCAGCGACCAGGGGCGACCGCTGCACGAGTCACTCGGTTTTACGCCCACCAACGAGCTGCGGACGTGGCGCGGGCGGGAACAGGGATGAGCGTCACGACGAGCAGTCTGACGACGCACTCGCGCTTCGGCGGCGCTGTGCAGCACCCGTTCGTCACGCAGAATGACGGTACGGACAAGCTGCTGATCATGCTGCCGGGTCACGGCTACCTGGTGGATTATCCGCTGTTTTACTACCTGCGGGCGGCGGCGCTGAAGCTGGGTTATGACGCGCTGAGCGTGCAGTACGCCTTTCAGGTTGGCGGCCAGCCTTTCAGTATGGAACGGATGCCCGACCTGCTGGCCGACTCGCTGGACGCGGTACGGGCGGCGCTGGAGCGGGGCTACCGCCGTGTGGTGCTTGCTGGCAAGTCGCTGGGTACGCCGCTGGCCGGGCAGATCGCTAGCGGACTGAGCGGCGTGGATGTGCGGCTGATTCTCTTCACGCCCGTCGGCGGCGCGCACCTGATAACCAGCGGCCTTCCAGCGCTGGCACTGATCGGCACGGCGGACGAACGTTACTCGGCGGCAGCAGTGGCCGAGCAGCATCCGGGGCTGCGCTGGCGCGTTTTTGACGGTCTCGACCACTCGTTAGAAGTGCGCTGGGACTGGCGTGCGTCGCTGGCCGCCCTGCCGGAGATTATCGCGGCGTGCGAGGGA
>JAEUQX010000075.1 GCA_016788625.1 Anaerolineae bacterium | reverse complement strand
TCGACCCACGCATGGTTGAATATGTCAGCAGCTACCGTTTTTACGATTTATTTGACGTACTCTGAAAAGAAAGGATTCATCGCCATGAATATGGGAGAAGGCATCAATAGCGTCAACATCGTCCTTGATATCGTGCTGGTGATGGCGTCGCTGTGGATGGTGTTCACCGTGCGCGGCATCGGCGGGTTGGTGGGGCGCTCGCTCAACCTGATCGTGGCGGGGGCGATTGTGCTGGGTATCGCGCATCTGGTCGCTACATTTGCCGGGCCGGGGCAGCTCGCCATCGTCGATGGTCCGACCAACAATTTTGTCCATCGTCTGATCGTGCTGGCCGGTTTCGTCCTGCTGGTCTTTGGCTTCCGCCAGATCCGCGTGATGAAGGATTAGGTTGTATTGATATTGACCTCATTTCGTCAGGCGGATGGCATGTATTCCGCCCCTACACGGTCGGGTGCCATTCGTAGGGACGCGATATATCGCATCCGCTGACTTGGGATTGTCTCGGAAACACAAAACGTCAACAGAATTTAGCCAGGCGCGGTTATCTCTCGTCGTGGGGCGCATCGGCGCGGCACGACTGCGCCGCCCTTCCCTCAACTGACGTCAATAGGGCTGGCTGAACGGCTGCGGCAGCAGGTAGACGAAGCGCACGCCATAGCCATGCTGTACGAATGAGGGACGGAAACGCAGCGGCGCATAGGTTTCGTGCTGGATGCTCAAGCGGTCAGCAGCGGGATCGAAGCGCCGGATGATCTGGCGGTCAGCGCGCGTGTAGGTGTGGGCGATCTGGTTATCGGCCAGGCGTTCATTCACCGTGTTGATAACTGGAACGTGAATGAAGGGGCTGCGCGTCATGTTCAGCAGTCCCTTCAGGCCGAGATGCGCGGAAAGTTCCCACAGCGTTCTGGCGTTCTGCTGCCCCGGTTCGTGCAGTTCGCCTTCAGCGATGGCTTGCCCATTGGCGGCGTCACTGACGTGAAAACGGCGGCGGCGCGGCGTGGGCAGTGTCTCGATCTGGCTGGCGGAGAGGCGCGCATCCAGCCCCAGCACTTCGCGATTGTAATTGACGACCAGCGCGGTGTTGTTCCACAGGCCGTGACAGACCATCATCGTCGCCGGGTTCAGGCTGAGCAGGCGGTAGATGGCAAAAGGATGCGCGGGCACGGCGGGCTGCGGCGTATAGGCGGCGAACAACGAGATTTGCAGCTCATGATGCGCGCCCAGGTTGGCCTCGGTGAAGTCGCACAGCCACAGCGCCATTAGCGCATTGCCCTGTGTGTCGAGGATGGGCGTCAGCCGTTCATCGCGCAGCAGATGGCGCGCGGCAGTTGCGTCGGCTGTGCCGCCCATGAACACGATGGAGCCGTCGTAGATGTGATAGGGCGTGCTGACCTGCTGCCCATCCACGACGGCGCTGCCCGTCAGCGGGTACTGCTCGAACAAACGATGCTGCTGCCGTGCGGTCATGTGTCGTCTCTACTGTTTATCCTGCTGAGCGTTGGGTTTCGGAGCACCAATCTGCTTGTGTCCGCGCGCCTTGCGTTCGGTTTCGCCCATGCCGGGATGCCACTCGTCCGCCAGCGCTCCGGCCTGCCGCGTGACAACCAGCCCACCCAGATCACGGGCAATCCATTCCAGCATATTGGGCTGCACCCAGGTGACGGTATCGACCTGCACGGCGCGCGCCCCGGCATCGATGAAGTCGCGCGCATCCTGCTGGCTGTGGATGCCGCCCGCGCCGATCACCGGGATGTCCTTGAGTTTAGTGACCAGCACGCCGACGATTCGCAGCGCCATGGACTTGACCAGTGGGCCATACACGCGCCCGCTGACCAGCCGCCCGGTGAGCGGGTCTCGCGCTGTGCCGCGCGGTGGCGCACAGGCGACCAGCGCGCCCGCGCCCGCGTCGCTGACGGGCTGGGCGATTTCCAGCGCGTCCTGAAACGGCAGGCGCACCAGCACAGGTTTCTCGGTGGCGCGGACGGCAGCGCTGACGAACTGCTCGGCATCCTTCCAACCGATGTCATCCGGCAGTCCGAGTTCGATGGCATCCACCTCGTTTTCGGCTTCGATGCGGCTGGCGCACTTGCGGACGTGTTCGAGCGTCGTGGCGACGACGTGGACGATCACGGGCAGCGGCATGGCTTTCCACACCTCGCGATATTCGCCCATGATCTTGCTCAGTCCGGGGTTGGGCAGCCCGGTGTGCAGCAGCATCCCGGCGTCCAGGCGCACAACGCGCGTGCCGACGGCAGGCTGCCAGGGCTGATAGGTGACCGGGTTGGTGACGAACGCGCCGAGCTTTTCGAATTGGATCAGGTCGCGGTAGACATCACCAAAGCCGAGGATGCCGGAAGCGGCCATCACGGGCGTCTCGACGATCACCGTCTGTTTATCGGGTCGCGTCAGTTCAATCGCCACGATTTTTTACGCACCTTTCCAATTCATCAAGCCTCGCCAGCGCTCTGACCTTGATACCATAGGAGTGTAGCACAGGTCGTGCTATAGCTATAAGTGTTGATGATACATTGAGTCTCACATCATTCTTAAGGAAGTCTACCATCCCGCCAACCAGCATTGAAAGGCCTATGATGAACATCCGCCGCCGTCTGCCTTTGATCATCATCCTGCTGCTCACGCTGCTTATGAGCGTGCCCGCACGAGCGCAAAGCCCACTGCGGATGGGCGTGCTGGGCGACAGCGGCTCAGATGAATATCGCGGCACGGACAATCGCGGCGGCGCGTTCGCCAGCGTCACCTTTAACTGGGTCGAACAGCTTGTGCTGAATCGCGGCATCAGTGTAGGACGCTTTGGCAGCTGGGGCGAGCCACGCCGTACCGGGCTGGAATACAACTGGGCGCGCTCCGGGGCGACCTCCGCCAGTCTGCTGACGCAAGGGCAGCATACGGGGCTGGCCGGGCAAATCCGCGCCGGGCTGATCGACCTGGCGGTGATCAACATCGGCTTCAACGACTTCGCGCCATATACGGCCAACGGTTACGAGCAGATCTATAATGGCACGCTGAGCGGCGCGGCGCTGCAAAGCAAGATCAACGGCGTAGTCGCCAATATCACGACGGCCGTCGATACGCTGCGGAGCGCGGGTTCCGTGTCGATCATCGTCACGACCATTGGCAACTGGAACTACAGCCCGCTGGTGACAAATGACCCGCGCTTCAGCGACCCCGCCAGACGGCAGCGTGTGGCCGACGCGATTCAGCAGACGAACCTGGGCATTGTGGCGATGGCGAACGCGCGCGGGGTGACTCTCTTCGACTCGAACACGTTCCTGAACAGCCTGTTGGCGCGGATGCAGGGCAGCAGCATCAATGTCGGTGGTGTGCTGATCAACATGTTCAGCACGGGCGATAACCCGGTCAACGGCATCCTGGGTGACCGTATCCACGCGGGAACGGTGATCAGCGGAGTGGTCGCTAACTACTATCTGACCCTGATCAACAGCGTGCGTAATCCGGATATTCCATTGTTCACCGACCAGGAGCTTTTGCAGACCGCCGGGTTGAGCAGCGGCGGCGGCAGCCAGACGCCTGTCGCCAGCAACGACGCAGCCAGCACGGCGGAAGACACCACACTGACGATCGCTGCGCCGGGTGTGCTGGGCAACGACAGTGCACCGAACGGCAGTCCGATCACCGCTCAGCTCGTCGCCGGGCCGGCGCGCGGCAGCCTGACGCTGAACAGCAACGGCTCATTCACCTATGTGCCGAATGCCAATGTGAACGGCGGCGACAGCTTTACCTACCGCGCCAGCGATGGCAGCACCTTGTCGAATATCGCGAGCGTGACGATCACGATCACGGCGGTGAACGATGCGCCCGTCGCTAACCCGGACAGCTTCACAACCCGGCGCAACACCCCGATCACGCTTCAGGTCAGCACCATCCTCAGCAATGATACGGATGTGGACGGTGATACGCTGACGGCGATCAGCGCCACCTTGCCCGCGAATGGCACGCTCACGGCAGCGGGCAGCGCTGCGGTCACGTATACGCCGCGCAATAACTTCACGGGCGCGGATACGTTCCGCTACACGATCAGCGACGGGCGCGGCGGCACGGCCAGCGCGACGGTGACGATCAACGTGACGCCGTAAATAGCGTTGTCCGGTATTCGCGCTGCGGGAAGCCTCACCCCGTTTCGCCGCGCTCATCCGCCCCTCTCGCCTCGGAGAGGGGCACATGCAGTGGCGTTGAGTGGCTCATGCGGAACGTATCCGGCGCAGATTGTGGGAATTTGTAGGGACACGGCACTGCCGTGTCCACTTGAACGATTGGCAGAACGCAGCACCGCGCTGCCTGCGGCCGTTGAATACCGGATAAGCGTTAAATGTGCATAGGTTGACAGTGGGGTATCACGCGCGAAACTGGATGATGCCCCGCCGACCGTTGACGCGCCAGTGCGGGTCGATGGGGTCGAGTTTGACATCCTCGCCCGCTGGCAGCCCGACAATGGCGTCGCTCTTGAGCGTGCGCAGCGCCAGTGTGGCACAGGGCATGTAGTCGAGCACATGGGCGAAGGGCGTCTCCGATGGCCAGTAGGCATCCCCGATCAGGCGGCGGTAGTTGGCGTCACCTTTGCTGATGACCAGTCCTGCACCGGCGAACAGGTCACGCAGGCGCGGCGGCAGTTCCCACAGGAAGCGCGAGCTGTTCCAGAAAAAGTCCGGCGCAAACCGCAGCCGCCCCACCTCCAGCGCCGCGCGCAGCCGCCGCGAGAGGTCTTCCGTGCCCAGGCCGCGCCCCGGTTCGTGACAGGCGTCCAGCAGCGCCAGCGCGTCCGCTACCGTCGCATCGCTGACGAAGGTTGGGTGCATCTTGAGATGCAGCACCACGCGGCGCACTTCGGTATCGAGCAGGGCATCGATCAGCGCGAAGTCCATCGCCAGTTCCGTGCCCGTGTTGTCCGCGATGATATGCACCTCACCGGAGGTGCGCAGCAGGTGTGTCACGGCACGGATGTCATCGTTGACGAGCAGGTCTTCGTGGCTGCCGCTGCTGGCGTTCCCCAGTGACGTGGCGAAGCTGAGATCGACGCGGTTGCCCCACAGCGCCAGGTGAATCAGCGCTTGCAGCCGTTCGTCCAGCGCGCCGCCGCGCAGTCGCAGTGCCTGTTCCATCAGTTCCCATAATTCGCCGTTGGCGAGTTCAGCCGCTTTCTTGGGGGTGAAGGGGTCGCGGCCCGTCTCCCACCAGCGCACCGTTTGCATGAGCAGGCGGTAGAAGTAGATTTCCGCGAAGAACCAGTCGGTTTGCAGCCAGTGATGCCCGGCGTGCGCGCTGTAGGCCTCCGCCCACAGATCGACATCGGGGCCGAGCGGGTCGAGCGGCGGTATCGGCGTATTCTCGGCAATCGAGCGCGCCAGATCTTCCAGCGCGGCGTGTATGCGCGGCGCGTAATCCGGGTTGAGGCGCGAAACCTCGCGGATGATGCCCGGCACGCGCACGGACATGGTGTTATGGGCGAAGGCGTTGCTGCTATCGGTGCGGATCAAGGGCGGGCGTTCAGGCATGAGCGTGTCCTCTGGCTGTGACGTGGCACTATTCTACGTAATTGTACCAATGACGATTCAGCCTGAAAAATGCAACTCGTGTGAAGCGGCACGCGGCGGCTGGCGGGGCTGTGGCAGGAATTGGCGGATTCGTGCAGTCCACGCATCGCAAGTTTGCGAGTTTTGCGCTACAACTGTAACAGTTTCATAGAATGTCTGCCGCCCGGTTTGTGATCCGCAAGCGGCTGTTGCAGACAAAGGAGTTCTTAAGGATGACAACCGCAAAACTAATTTTAGACGGCAAAGAATACGAGTTCCCGGTTATCGTTGGCTCGGAGAACGAGGTGGCGATTGACATCTCGACGCTGCGCGCCAAGACCGGGGCGATCACCTACGATCCCGGCTATGGCAACACCGGCGCGTGCCAGAGCGCGATCACCTATATCGACGGCGACCAGGGCATCCTGCGCTATCGTGGCTATCCCATTCAGGAGATTGCCGCGAAAGCGACGTTCGTCGAAACCTGCTACCTGCTGATCTATGGCGAACTGCCCAACGCCGAACAGCTCAGCGCCTTCCGTCACCAGCTCACCTATCACACGCTGCTGCACGAAGACATGAAGAAGTTCTTCGACGGTTACACGGCGCAGTCGCACCCGATGGCGATCATGGCTGCCATGCTCACCTCGCTTTCGACATATTACGCCGAATCGGATGATCCGGACGTGATCAACCTGAACATCATCCGGCTGCTGGCGAAGGCCAAGACGCTGGCGGCGTTCTCGTACAAGAAGTCCATCGGCCAGCCGTACATCTACCCGCGCAACGATCTGAGCTACACGGCAGATTTTCTGCATATGATGTTCGCCGTGCCTGCCGAACAGTATCAGGTTCCTGATGTGCTCGACCGCGCCCTGAACCTGCTGTTGATCCTGCACGCCGATCACGAGCAGAATTGCAGCACCTCGACCGTGCGTATGGTCGGCAGCAGCCGCGCCAGCCTGTTCGCCTCGATTGGCGCGGGCGTGTGCGCGCTGTGGGGCCCGCTGCACGGCGGCGCGAACCAGGAAGTCATCGAGATGCTGGAGATGATCCAGGCCGACGGCGGCGACTATCAGAAGTACATGAACCTGGCGAAGGACAAGAATTCAAGCTTCCGGTTGATGGGCTTCGGCCACCGCGTTTACAAGAACTTCGACCCGCGCGCGAAAATCCTGAAGGCGGCAGCGGATGATGTGCTCAACGCGTTGGGCGTGCAGGACCCGCTGCTGGACATCGCGAAGAACCTGGAAGAAATCGCGCTGAAAGACTCGTTCTTCGTCGAGCGCAAGCTCTACCCGAACGTCGATTTCTACAGCGGCATCATCTACCGCGCGATGGGCATCCCGGTCGATATGTTCACGGTGTTGTTCGCTCTGGGGCGGCTGCCTGGCTGGATTGCCCAGTGGAAAGAGATGCGTGGCGACCCCAGCACGCGCATCAACCGTCCGCGCCAGATCTTCACGGGCGCGACCGAACGCCATTACAAACCGGTCTCGGAACGCTAAACTAATCAGACCCTTAAAAGGTTTGTCCGCTATTCAACGGCCCGCAGGACGCACAGTGCTGCGTCCTGCTAATCTTTCAAGCGGACGCGGCACTGCCGTGTCTCTACAAATTCCCGCAATCTGCGCTGAATGTGCCCCTCTCTCCTCGGAGAGGGGTGAGTCTTTCCGCCGCACAACCAGCGGACAATGATTTAAACCCCACGCATATCGCACAACAGCCCCAACAGACATGATTTTCTGAGAAAGCGTTCAGCAATTCTTCAGGCAAATTACCGCGCCTGCTGCTATTGTTGAAGGAGACAAAATGAAACCTGGCAAGTAGTCGATAGGCTTTAGTCAATTGTCTCCAGCCACAGCCCTCGGTCAGACAGGCTGACAAAGCGCTTGGCGAACGACTAAAGCTCAGGACTTAGTGTGTAAATGAATCTGGTGAGCGGTGTTCAATCGATCAACTCTCAAGCTGCTATCGCTGCTCTGGGTGCTGCTTGCGGCCTCGTGTCAGGCGATGCAAGCGACAACCGAAACTCCAACCATTACGCTGACCCCGACGCCTATAGCGAGCGAGAAGCGCATCGAATATGAACTGGATGGCATGAGCCTTAGCGTGGAGGTGCCAGCGGGTTGGGAATGGAAGACGACCGACAAAGGTTTGGTGATGGCCGAGCATTTCGCGCCGATGGAAGTCGGCAGCGCATTGATGGGCGTACAGGCCTACGTCTTCTTTCATTCGCTCGACGGATTTGACCTTCCTACCAACACGGATGCCAACGCCGCCTACGCGGTGCTGGAGCAAATCGTCGCCAGTCCCAGCTACATTGGCGAGGCGGCGGTGAGCGCGGTGGAGGGCTTCACCTGGGCGGATCACGACGCGGCCTATTATCTGGCGAACAATGGCAACGGCAACCTGAGTATGCTGCTGGCGCTGGTGGTGACGCAGCCGCCGCGCCTGGTGGTCTGCAACATCAGCTCGCCGGAGGGCAAGGCCGCCAGCATTCGGGATGTTCTGCCACGCCTGCTGGGTACGCTTCAGATTGACGACCAGCCGCTCCAGGCTGCGGCGCTGGAAGATCTGCCCACGTCGTTCACGTTCCCGGAGTACAAGCCGGGCGCGAAGGCCGTGCGACCCTGACGCTGCTTGCGAAAATTTAGTCGGACATGCTGGCAATTAATGGTAAAATAGCGTAGATTTTGGCTCTTGCTACCGGAGGCTGCGCCGCATGTCCAAGACGTTCGACACACTGAAAGAGCTGTTGATCAAGCAGAACACATTGAGCGAAGCTGATATCAATCAGGCGATTGCCGCGCATGGTTCGATGACCGACGACGAACGCACCAAGCTGGAAGCCGAACGTTACGAACGCGAACGCAGCAAAGATCAGAAGATCACTCTGGAGCAGTACCTGGAAGCCTCGAAGGTGCTGGACTCTGCTGCTGAGGGTTCGGACGAATACAATAAGGCGTTGGCGCTGGTGGAGAAGTACGAGAGCGGTGGGTAGGTGCAAGTGATGAGTAATGAGTAAGCCGTTATCCCAGTTACAACCACGTAGAAAAGTAGGGACATGGCGCTGCCATGTCCGCCTGTTTTGTTGCCCAACATCCATAACCAACAACGACTTTCGGATAGGATGCCATGACCAGTTACCCCGGTGGTGAATACTACGTCCCGGCGGCGCGTCACGAGCCGAGCTTCAACCCCTGGCTGGTGCGGCTGCCGATCCTGCTGATCTGCGGCACGCTGCTGCTGGTTGGGTCGCTGGTCGCGCTGGTGATCGCCGTGCAGGTGCAGTTTGCCGATAAGATCGTGCCCGGTATGTCGGCCTTTGGCGTCAACCTGAGCGGACTGACGCGCGCCGAAGCTGTCCAGGCGCTCTCCGACGCCTTCACCTACGACAAAAACGCCGTCTTCACCTTCCGCTACGGCGAGCGCTTCTGGCAGATGAGCGCGGGCGAACTGGGTATCTCGTTTGATGTGGATGCCACTGTCGATGCGGCTTTCACTGCCGGGCACAGCGGCAGCCCGGTCAATGATCTGGTCTCGCAGGCCAGCATCTGGCTGAATGGCCGCAGCGTTGCGCCGATTGTGCGCTATGACCAGAACATCACGATTGCGCGGCTGAACACGATTGCCGCCGAACTCAACCGCCCACCCGTCGATGCCACGCTCACGCTGGGCGAGGCGCTGCCGATGACTGCGCCGCAGATCATCGTCACCGAGCCGCAGGTCGGGCTGGCGCTGGACATCCCCACAACGCTGCGCCAGCTTGAAGAGGCGCTGCTTCAGCTCAACACAGGCGCGGAAATCCCGCTGATCGTCAATGAAGCACAACCGCGCATCACCGACGCTTCGGCAGCGGCAGCGAAGATCACGACGGCGCTTAGCGGTCCGCTCACGCTGGCGACCGACGACCAGCGCGGCGGCACGCTCGGCCCCTGGACGGCGACGATTGACCAGATTCGCGCGGTGCTGAGCCTGACGCTCGTCGAGAATGGCGACGGCACGCAGCGTTATGATGTGCAGGCGGATGTCGAGGCCTTTCGCCCGTTCGTCGCCAGCCTCGCGCCGGGGTTGATCAGCCTGCCGGTCGATGGCCGTTTCCATTTCAACGAGGAACTGCGGACGCTGGAGCCGATTGTGTCCAGCGTGAGTGGTCGTGCGCTCGATGTGGATGCGACGCTGACGCGGCTGGGTGAGGCGATCTTCAGCACCAGCAGCCGCATTGTGCCGCTGGCCTACAGCTACACGCTGCCGCGTTACAACGACAACATGACCGCCTCCGAGCTGGGCATCACACAGTTGGTGGCGGAGGCCACGTCGCACTACACCGGCTCGACGCAGAGCCGTATCGCCAACATCATCGAGGCGGCGCAGCGCTTCGACGGGCTGATCATCGCGCCGGGCGAGGAATTTTCGTTCAACACCTACCTGGGCGACATCAGCGTCGAAGAGGGTTTCGTGCAGGGCAAGATCATCTTTGGCGGGCGCACGGTCGAGGGCGTGGGCGGCGGCGTCTGCCAGGTCAGCACGACGATCTTCCGCGCGGCGCTCAAGGGCGGCTTCCCGATCACCGAGCGCAATTCGCACGGCTACCGCGTTGGCTTCTATGAACTGAACGGTTCGCCCCCCGGCCTGGACGCGGCCATCTTCCAGCCGACCGCCGATTTCCGCTTCGTCAACGACACCGAGTATCACCTGCTGATGGAAACCTCGATCTTCCCGCAGGAGCAGGCGGTGCAGTTCCGTTTTTACAGTACCAATCCGGGGCGGCAGGTGGTGTTGGAAGGGCCGGTCATCCGCGACGTCGTGCCCGCGCTGACGACGATCTACGAGCTGAACCCGGAATTGCAGCCGGGGCAGGAGATGTACGTCGATTGGGCGAAGGACGGCGCGGACGTGACCTTCACGCGGCGCATTCTGGACGGGGCGGGCAACGAAATTCGCACCGACACGATCTATACGCACTACCTGCCCTGGGCGGCGGTGGTGCAGGTGGCGTCGGGCGACCCGCGTTTGGGGTGAGCGTGGCCTGATTGAATGTCCGGCGATCCTGACCCTATCGAGTTACAGGAATGAATTCATGCCCAAGAAGGAATTTGGCAAGAAGATATCCAAAGCGATGGTGAATGATCTATTGAGGGATTCGCATTGGAAACCCGATGATGATCTGTCAAACCTGCCCAATATAGTTTATGTTCATCCAGATGGTAAGATTCTCATTCGTTTCTTTGAGGGGAAAGGTCGTCTGATAGAAGCACATGAACGACAAGTCTACATAGACATTGTACACGAGATAAGGCGGTTGCGGCGGGACTATCCGCGCGGGCGTTCGGCAATCAGTGGATTGATTGCCGAGGACTTCATTGAACAGATTCTGCAATTCCTGGATTCACTCCCTAAGTTACTCAACCTCACGCCTGCCGACCTCGATTACAGCGCCGAGAGCCTGCGGAAAATCGAACGTAAGCTCAAGCGGCAGGGCTTCGACAAGTGCCTGCAACCGCCGATCTTCCCGGCAGTGGTGGCCTACTTGGGCGAGATGATGCGCCGCCAGATTTCCAACAGCACCTGGAAGACGCGCCTGAGCGAAGACGGCAAGACCTGGGAACCCTGGGTGGTGGACCCACAAGGGCGCGTGTGCAACCCCTGGATTGACCTCTACGACGATCTGGCGGAAGGCCCGATGTCGCTCGGCAACATCCCGTACTCACGGGCAGCGTCACGCCAGCTTCCACCACCTGGATTTTGGGGTACTGCCTGAGGCGAATAGCTTTCGCGTTGCATTGTGTTACGCGATCGCATGGGAGATTCCTGATGCTAGCCAACCTTATAATCCCATGATATTTATTGGCAACAGTAGTTTCCTAAACTGGGAGGTCAATTTACTGACCTCCCCAATCGCGCTTACCAGCTGTCCCGATTTTACTCCACAAACCTTCATCAGATCTCCTTTCAGATTATCAAATGTTAACCCTTATGCACCTGCTGTGGGCGATCCTGATCCAATAGAACTCGAAAGTTGATGGCGTATGGCAAAGAGACGGCTGGGGCGCTCTTTATCGCAAAAGGCACTTGATAAAATTCTGAAAGCAGAACATTGGTCGATTGATCAAGATCTGATTAATGCCTTGAAGCCGAGTCGGTTCACAATATATCGCCATATTGATGGTCGAATGATTAGTGCTTTGCCCAATCTGGGTGGTAGATTGCTTGAAGCGCATGAGGTTGGGCAATATGAATTGATGCTGCGTGAAACTCATGCACGGATGCAATCTGGACCCCATCACATCCTGGAAGACAGCCTGCCGGATGGCCGCGACTTTCCCGCAAGGGTTGACGACTTGCTCGCCGCGCTGCCCGCCCTGCTCAACCTCACCCCTACTGACCTGGATTACAGCGCTGAAAGCCTGCGGAAGATCGAACGCAAGCTCAAGCGATTAGGCTTCGACAAGTGCCTGCAACCGCCGATCTTCCCGGCAGTGGTGGCCTACCTGGGCGAGATGATGCGCCGCCAAATTCCCAACAGCACCTGGAAAACGCGCCTGCACGAAGACGGCAAAACCTGGGAACCCTGGGTGGTGGACCCGCAAGGGCGTGTGTGCAACCCCTGGATGGACCTGTACGACGATCTGGCGGAAGGCCCGATGTCGCTCGGCAACATCCCCTACTCGCGAGCCGCATCACGCCAGCTTCCACCACCCGGATTTTGGGAGCAGGTCGAGCGCAAGGGGTGAAATCCGCACGGACTCGCGTTTGGAGTGAAGGCGAAGAAAGCGCTCTATCAGCTTTGGCGTATACTACAAAAATGCTTGGCTCAGAAACCTGCGGGTGCATAATTTGGGCTGAGCAGCAGTGGAATACACAGGAGCTGTTATGAGCGATGGGCGCAATACAGGCTGTCTGCTGCCATTCTGGTTGATGATCACCGTGATTGGCGGTTGGTTCGGCTTCTTTTTTGTTTTCGGGCAGGCCTCATCAACTGTCACCACCGCTATCCCGACGCCGGCAGCGCTTGCCCCAACGCTGGAAATCGTGCTGGTACCGCAAGAATCCGGCACGGATACAGCGTTGTTTGAAGCCTCATATATCGTCATCAACACCCGTTTGGCCGCATTGGCAGCGGCGGGGACCATTCAGGCAGGCTACAGCACGGATTTCAGCCGCGATCCGCAGCAAATCACCATCCGGCTGATCGAAGACACGCTGAACGAGAATATCGAGGCGCTGCTCACGCAGTCCGCTTCCGTTGAACTGGTCGATTTTTCGTCTGTGCCCGCCGATGAGCTGCAAACTTATGTCGGGCAGACCATTACGACGACGCCCGACGCGGCAGGGGGCGGCGATCCGAGTTCCTTTCTCGTCGTGCTGAATCAGGCAGACATCCTCAGCGCGGTTCCCATCACGCCCGACCCTTCCAGAGACTTCGAGGCGGTAGGTCTGGAAATCCACCTCACGGAAACAGGCGCGCAGCGATTGGGTGAATTCAGCGAGGCGCACATCGGCAGCGGCATGGCAATCGTGGTCAACGGAGTCGTCGTGAGCGTGCCCGTCATTCAGGCGCGCGTCGAATCTCCGATATGGCTCACAGGGAATTTCAGCGAGGCGGAAGTGCTGCAACTGGCGGCGCAGATCAACACGGGGCCGCTGCCCGTCATGCTGCAAATCGCCAGTATGCGCTACATCGGGGCGGGGTGAGGCTGCAACCCGCTGACTGCAAGCGGCGTATACAACTACAGCGCCAATCTGCCAAAGCGAGGCAGCCCATGCCCGAACACATGCAAGCCGTCGTTTATACCCAACTCGGCCCGCCGGAAGTCCTCCAGGTGCGGGAAGTTCCCATTCCAGTTCCTACAGACAAGCAAGTGCTGGTCAGGGTTCAGGCGGCGTCCATCAATGCGCTGGATTACCGCCGCTTCGCCGGGATGCTGAAGGGTGCGCGTGTGCCGCTGATGACGCGCCTGATGGATGGGATGCTGCTCAAGGCCGTCAACACGGTGTTGGGCGCGGACATCGCCGGGCAGGTGGAAGCAGTTGGCAGCGCCGTGACGCGCTTCAAGCCGGGCGACGCGGTGTTCGGCGTGGCGGCGGGTTCGAAAGGCGCGTTCGCAGCATACGCCTGCGCCGCCGCGAGCCAGTTAGTGCTCAAACCCGATAACGTGTCGTTCGAGGCTGCCGCAGCCACCCCAGTCGCGGCGCTGACCGCCCTGCAAGCGCTGCG
>JAEUQX010000060.1 GCA_016788625.1 Anaerolineae bacterium | reverse complement strand
GATCAGATCGCCAAAGCCGGGATGCAGCGCGCGGTGATCGGCCTCTCCGGCGGCGTCGATTCGGCGCTCTCGGCCTACCTGGCGGCAGAAGCATTGGGCGCGCAGAACGTGCTGGCCGTGCGGATGCCTTATAAAACCTCGGCAGTCGCCAGCCTGAACGACGCCGGACTGGTGATCGAGGCGCTCGGTCTGCCACACCTGGACATCCCCATCACCCCAATGGCCGACCCGCTGATCGAACGCTTCCCGGACATGAGCAACTTGCGGAAGGGCAACATCATGGCGCGCCTGCGCATGGTCACGCTCTACGATCAGTCGGTGGCCTGGGGCGGGCTGGTGATGGGCACGAGCAACAAGACCGAATTCCTGTTGGGCTACTCCACCATCTACGGCGACAGCGGCGTGGCATTGCAGCCAATTGCCGACCTGTACAAGGCACAGGTGCGCCAGCTCTCGGCGGCGCTGGGCGTGCCGCAGCCAATTTTGGATAAAGCACCTTCCGCCGACCTGTGGGAAGGGCAAACCGACGAGGGCGAACTGGGCTTCACCTACAACGATGTCGATCAGGCGCTGTTCCTGCTGGTGGATGAACGCTACACGGTCGATGAGGTGGCTGAAGAGGGCTTCGAGCGCAGCTTCGTCGAGAAGGTCTGGAAACGCGTCAAGGCCAACCACTACAAGCGCACGATGCCGAACATCGCCAAACTCAGCCGCCGCACCATCGGCCACGACTTCCTGTATTTGCGCGACTTCACCGGGCGCTAAGAGCGACTGATGCGAAGCAACTACCTCAGGACGCTGCGGAATATTTGCCAGCCGGTGCGCGCGGCGGATTATCCGCGTTCGCTGGATGTGCTGCGCAGATTGCTGGCCGAAGTGGGCAATCCCCACAAACGCTACCCGGCGCTGGTTGTGGCTGGCTCGGTCGGCAAAGGCACAACCGCGGCACGAACAGCGGCCATGCTCCAGAGCGGCGGTTTCAGCGTCGGGCTGTACACCGGACCACACCTGCACCACTTCCGCGAGCGCTTCCTGATCAACGGCGAGGCGATCACGCCAGGCGAATTTGCCGAGGAAGGCGAGACGCTGCGCCGCGCCGCCGAACGTACTGGGCAGAGCTATAGCACCTTCGAGCAGGCGACCGCGCTGGCCTTGTGGTGGTTCGCCCAGGCGCGCGTGGATGTCGCTGTGTTGGAAGTCGGCATCGGCGGACGCTGGGACGCGGTGAACGTGGTACCGAATGCGGGCGCGCTGATCACACCCATCGAGATGGAACACGCGGCAATGTTGGGCGGGTCGCTGCACACCATCGCCTTCCACAAAGCGGGAATTATCCAGCCAGGCGGCAGTGCCTTCTCCGTGCCTCAGGTACCCGTCGTGGAGGAAGTACTTCTCGATGTGGCGCAGTCGCTCAACGCAGCGCTGAGCTTTGTGCCCTTTGAACAAGTGCCAGAAACCGCCTGTCAATCCCTGATGGCGCATGGTATTCTTAACAATCGCGCACTAAACGAAAGTGTACCTGTGCGCTTGCCTGGACGCCTGGAAGTTGTCGTACTGCATGGACGGCAGATGCTGATTGACGGCGGTCACACGGCATTGGCGGGGGCGCGGCTGCGCACGCAGATCGACACGCTGCTGCACCCGGAAGAAAACGCCCGGTTGGTGGTTGGGATGCTGGACGATAAGGATGTTCAGGCCTTCCTGCGGCACTTTGATGAAGCGCGCTTCACAGTGGTGCTGACGCAGGCGCCGGGGCATCGCGGCATTGCGGCTGAGGTGCTGCGCGAACGGGCACGATTACAGCGGGCACGCGTGATCACCGAACCAGACTTAAATACCGCGCTCAGAACCTTGCCGAATGCGTCCGAAACACTGCCTGTTGTGGCTGGCTCACTGCGAATGGCTGCCACTGCACGTGAGGCCTATGGGCTGCTGAACGCCGATGAGTTGGAAGAAGCACGCATCACCCGCAGCGTCTTCGAGGGTGAAGATTACCTCGCGCGGCTGGAGCGTAGAACGTTTACCTAGATTTTCCCCCCTTCTAACCGTTACTTAAAGTTTTCTCAATGTTATCAACGTCATAATTTAGCTATGATACAACAGATCGATGAGACGGGAGTAGGGGTTTGAACGTGGAAAACAGCAAATGGGCGCGACTGGTCTCGAATCTGCTCAGCCCGCCACTGGTATGGGCAGCAGTCGTCATCCCGATGGCCTTCCATTATGCCGAATCGCGTGAGCAAGCGCTCATCTGGGGCCTGATCTACGGCGTGCTGGTGTGCCTGGTGCCCGTGCTGTATATCTTCTGGATGGTCAAGATCGGCAGGATTGGCGACATCCATATGAAGGAACGCCGCGAGCGCTTCGGCCCGTTCCTCGTCTCGATCGTTAGCACCGGGCTGTCGGTGCTGCTGCTGGTACAGACGGGCGCGCCGTATATGCTGCCTCTGGTGGCAATCTTCAGCACCGTTCAACTGGTGATCATGGCGCTGATCACGCTCTACTGGCAGATCAGTATGCACACGATGAGCATCGCGGGCGCGGTCGTGGCGACGGGGCTAGTTTTCGGCCCGGCGTCAGCGCTGGCCGTTTCGCCGCTGGTGCCGCTGGTGGGCGCGGCGCGGCTCAAGCTGCGGCGGCACACGCTGGCGCAGGTCATCGCGGGCATCGTCGTCGGCAGCCTCATCCCGCTGATGATTCTCTCGCTCATCTAGGCATCAACGCTGATATAAGCACTGCCGCATTGTTCACGCCCGCGCGGGTGCCACAGCCTCCTGCGGCGCGGAGTCGGCGGGCAGCGGACGCGGACGGCGCGGGTTGGGCAGCAGCAGCCACAGCAGCCCGCCCACCAGCGTAACACCAGCGACAATCTGATACGTCGTCGCCGGGCCGAGCGCATCAATCAGCGATCCCATCACCAGATTACCCAACGCGCCGCTGGCGAAGATGAAGCCCAGAATTGCGCCCGACGCGAAGCCTCTGCGCCCCGGCAGCATGTTCTGCGCCAGCACCACCACCAGACTGTGCGAGCCACCCATCGCGCCGATGATGATCATCGCCAGAAATGCGAAGATGCCCGTTAAGTCCGGCAGCAGGAAAATGAACGGCGCGGCAATCAGCAGGCTGAGCATGACCACGCGGCGGCTGTCGTAACGGTCACCCAATGTGCCGAAGACCATGCCGGACAGCCCCGACGCCACCCAGAACACGCTGACCAGCAGGCCATACTGCGCGGGCGTCCAGCCCTTGAGCTGGAAGATCAGTGAGGTGAAGGTGATCACCGAGATGGCCGAGAGACTGCGCAGTGCGACGGCAGCGCCAAAGACAGCGAACGCGCGTTTGTTCAGCGGGGCGCGCGGCGTGCTGGCCTGGGTGCTCGTGCGGGGATGATGCGCAAAGTAGGCAGTCCGGTTGGGGATGGTCAGCGCCATCAGCAGCGCGGCAGGCAGAGCAATGAGCGCCAGCACGAACAGTGGCGTTACGCTGCCCCGCTCGATAAACAGGCGCGGGAATGCTGGCCCCAACGCCGCCCCAAAGAAACTGTTGTAATCCGTGTGCGCCCGGTCAAGCAGCAGCCCGGCCAGCGCAGGTCCCAGCCCCAAGCCAAGCTGTCCGAACAGGAAGAAAAAAGCCGCGTTGCGTGCCGCGCGCTGCGGTTCGGCATCGACGGCGTGCATTGAGCCGACCGGGTGAAACGCGCCGCTGCCCAGCCCTGCCAACGCCAGCGGGATAACCATCATCCAGTAGCTGCCGCCCAGCGTGACCACCAGCATCGCCAGCAGCATGAACGAGACCGTCCAGGCCACACCAATCGAACCCAGGAGCCGTCCCCCGGTGCGATCCGCCAGCAGCCCGAAGAACGGCTGACTCAGCGCGCCGGTCAATTCAACCGCGCTGACCGCCAAACCAATCTGGCCGCCCGTCATCGGCATCATATAGGCGCTGATGAACACCAGCAGCACCGAACGCAGGCTCATGAACATGTCGTTGGCCGTGTGCCCCAGGCTGACGGCCCACAGCACGCGCTGGTTTGGCAGACGCATTCTTATCCCTCACAGTTCATTGTCATCAAATGTCGCCATCACACGCCGGTAGGCCTCGTTGAGCGCCTGCATCTGTGCGGTGGCATTAGCCGCTTTGTTCACGTCCGGATGAATCTGGCGTGCCAGGCGGCGGAAAGCGGTCTTCACATCTTCCGGCTCAGAGTCATCGGCCTCCAACCCCAGCATCAGCCAGCACGCCGCCAGACTGTCCGGCGGCACGACTTTCGCATCCTGCCCGCCGTGATGCTGGTGATAATGGTGGTGAGAGCGATCAGCGAAGCCCGCCACACGCCAGGTGCCGCGCATGTCCGGCCAGGCAACATCCACCACCACGCCAATCATCTGGCGCACATTGATGATCTTGCCGTAGCGAATCTCGCGATACTGCCCTGCGCGGTCATAGTGAATCGGATAGACGAAGATCTCCCCACCAAAAACATCATAGGCCCAGATGCAGTCGCCGTACAGCGCCAGCAACGAACGCTCCCATTCTTCAATCTCGACGACATGACCTTCCGGCGGCAGCAGCATATCTGCCCAGATCAGGAATAAAGTATGGGCATTGTTGGCTTCGTTGTAGGCAACTGTGCTCTTGATCTCGTAAGCAGGAATCGAACTTTCGATCAGGTGAATACTGATACGCTCGCCGCTGATGAGGCGCACTTCGATGATGTCGCCACCGTCTTCCAGCACCGTCGCACCAGAGTGATGCAGCATCGAAACCAGGAAGGCAGAGGCTTTGTAGGTATCCAGACGTACCACAGGCATGATTAACCAATACAACTCAGAAACGGTTAGTTACAGCACAACTCAAAGGGCGGTCATTGCAACCGCCCAACCTGAGGCTAACTGTAACGAATTTCGCGGCGAAAGACCAGCAGGTCGGACGTTCATGGTTCGGCTTCCGTCAGCCTATGCGTTACAATCAGTGTGACTTTGACGATCATGTGAGTCCGATTTGACAGAAAGGAAGCAGATGAACGGAAGACGATTGTTGCGCGTCATCGTGGTGTGCATCGCGGCAGTCCTCTTCGGCTATTCGTTACAACCCGCAGCGGCGCAGTGTACAGCGTTCGTCACGTTGAACAGCGCCATCATTTACCGCAACTGGGTGGTGATCGCCTATGACAACGACACGGCGGCGACCCAGATCACCTTCACCGCCAGCACTACTGTCGATGGCGTCGTCGGCTCGCAGACGATACCGGCAGTAGTCGGCGTCGGGCGTGGCACGCAGTTCGCCCTGGACGATACACGCGTGGAGGAAAACGAATTGGTGCAAATCGAGGCCGTGCCAAACGCGGACTGCGGCACGACCATCCTGGCGCTGGCGAGTGGGCTGTTTAGCATCCCACCGGGCGGGCGCGGCGGCAGCGTCACCACCGGAAGCGCGACGTCAGGCTGTCGTGATGGGCGGCTGAATTTCCAACACTGCGACAAGGTAGCGCTCTACCCCCTACAGACCGAAGACGGCACGGATCTGAGTGTGTGGGTGGTCGAGCCGGACGGCGTTGGCAAGTTCGCGGTCAACGTGCCAGACACCGCGCTGAAACAGGCGACAGATGTTGATACACTGCTCGAAGAAACGCGAACGGTGCGCGTCTACCGTCTGGCGCGCGGCGGCGTACAGGTGAACTATGGGCCAGACGCGGAGGGCAAGGTATTCGTCTTCCGCTTCGAGAATTGGCCGACGGCGGCGTATCCCGATGTGAGCACGTACCTCGATGCGCCGTAAAGATTGATCATCTGGCCTATCGGCATATTTTCCGATTGGCAGCCCCATCATATATGCCAGTCAGCCCCATCAACACCTCATACCGACTGGCGTCTGACCAAGGGGCACGGCAGCTTGTGCTGAATCGGTTGCAGTGAGGATTTCTGCGCCGTCATGAGATACTCCACTGCCCACTGGCCCATCTCGTAGTGCGGGAGCTGCACGGTCGTGAGCTGCGGCCACATGCACTCGGCAATCGCCGTGAAATTGTCGAAACCGACGACGGCGACATCATCAGGAACACGCAGCCGCAGTTCGGCTAACGCGCCATAGCATCCCAGCGCCACACGGTCATTAAAACAGAAGATTGCGCTGGGAGGCGATGCTTTGTGCATCAGTTCCATAGTCATCCGGTAATTACAGGCCGGTGACTGATCCGTGTACAGCAGCAGATCCTCATCCATTGACACGCCATAATCCTGGAGTGCCTGTTTAAATCCAGCCAACCGTCCCCCTGCTGCGGGTATGCTGGACATAATACCCGGCTGTTCGCCTGCGTTCAGGAAAGCGATGCGACGATGCCCGCGCTCCAGCAGCGCCTGCGTAGCCGCGTAGCCCCCTCCAAATTCGTCCGGCACTACAGATGGATAACTCGCATCGGTCGCAAAGCAGTTCGCCAGCACGAGCGGAACTTCGGCCACCTGCGGCGGCAGTTCGACGACATGGTGATACATCGCCATATAAATCACCCCTTCGACGCGCCGTTCCAGCAGCACTTCCAGCGAACTTTGTATCAGCTTCGTCCCATACCCGGCATTGATGACCAGCAGAACCTTTCCCCGCGACCACAGCGCCTCCTGCGCACCGCGAATCATATCAACGGCGTAGGGAGTCGTGGTCACTTCATCTGTGATAAAACCGACCAGATTGGAGCTGTCGGTACGCAGCTGCCGCGCGCTGAAGTTGGGTCGGTAGTTTAGTTGGTCGATGACTTCCTGCACGTGTGCGCGGGTCTCATCACTGACGGCGGGATGATTGTTCAGGACACGCGATACCGTACCACGGCTGACACCCGCACGTTTGGCAATATCTTCAATCGTATATCGCAGTGGCATAAAGTTGGTTAATCCTCACTGTTAAGTCAAAGTCAAAAACGATCGGAAATCACGGATTGATGTAATTCTACGGATTTTCCAAAAAAGGTTGTTGCATTCGTGAAAAAATAGTGCTATATTCAGAACGTGGAAACATTTCCACGGTTTAATGATATCACGTGGGATCGTTCCCACGCATCATTCACATCATGAATGCCTGTTTGTCGATAGAGCGTGGAAACAGGACAAATTATTCTTTCAGGCGAAATTCTTATGATTGATCAGCATGTTCCCGATTTACTCCCGCGAATTGTTGGGGATGTCCATCGTCCAACCTACCACTATCTGCCGCCACGCAATTGGATGAATGACCCCAACGGCGTGATTCGTTGGCGCGGCCAGTATCACCTCTTCTACCAGTACAATCCCTACGGCGCGAACTGGGGCAATATGCACTGGGGGCACGCCGTCAGCCCGGATCTGATTCACTGGACAGACCTGCCGATTGCGCTCGCCCCAACGCCCGGAGGCCCGGACGAAGCAGGCTGTTTTTCCGGCTGCGCCGTGAACAACGGGCTGCCAACATTTCTGTATACGGGTGTGCGCGGCGAACGGTTTGACGTGCAAACACAGTGCATGGCGACCAGTACTGATGATTTGCTGACCTGGACAAAACACTCGCAGAACCCTGTGCTGCGAGATGTCCCGCCCGAATCTCGACAAACCGCCGATTTTCGTGACCCATTTGTCTGGAAAGAAGGCAACTACTGGTACATGGTCGTCGGCTCGCGCGTCAAAAATCACGGCGGGATTGTCTACCTGTATCGCTCCCAGTTCCTGACATACTGGGAATACCTGAACCCGCTGCACCAGGGGGATGGGCCAGAAACCGGGATGATCTGGGAGTGCCCGAACTTCTTCAGGCTGGGTGAAAAGTGGGTGCTGATCATCTCTGCCCACACAGGCAACGAGACCTGGCGCGTACTGTATTTCGTCGGGGACTACGAAAACCACCGCTTCACCCCAAGCTCATCGGGCGTGCTCGATTACGACAGACTGTATGCACCGCTCTCGATGCTCGACGATCAGCAGCGCCGACTGCTGTTTGGGTGGATACGCGAGGCACGTTCCGACGAGGAGCAGCGGCAGGCTGGCTGGTCAGGCGTGCAGTCGATTCCGCGTGTGCTGACACTGGATGGACAGCATCGCCTAAACATGCGCCCTGCCCCGGAGCTGACCCACATTCGAACAACACATCATCACTTCGGCAGCACAGAAGTGACTTCTGACTTCCTGCCCCTCACGGGCCGCGCGCTGGACATCGAAGCCGCTTTCCTGGTGACAGCAGCCGGTGAATATGGCATCGCCCTGGCCTGTTCGCCAGATGGCCGGGAAAAAACCGAGGTGCGCTACGACACCGCCACCTCCACGCTGCGTATCCTCACGCACAGCGCGAAAGCAGATGGCACAGTCATCACACAAGAACGCCAGGCCGCACACCGCCTGGATATTGGCGAGGCACTGGAACTACGCATTCTCCTGGATGGATCGGTGGTGGAAATCATCGCGAATCAACGCACCAGCATCACCACACGCTTCTACCCATCGCAGCACGACAGCCAGCATATCCGGATTATCCAACCGACCGCGCTCAAGACCCTCGATGTATGGCACATGAAATCAATCTGGTCCTGAGCCTGGATAGCAGTGGATACCCGATCAAATGAAAGGAGCCGCCTCACCAGGATTATCAAAACGAACCACCTTTACTGCATTGATACGAACGCTCGCTTATGTAAGGAGACATACATGAACAGCCGCAAATGGTTTGTCCTGGTACTGATGCTTATGGTCATCGTGGGCGGCACCGTCAGCGCCCAGGAGCCGACAGAACTGAGCCTGTGGTATCACGGTGCTGGTAACGAGGTTGAGCGCACCATCCTGCTGCAAATCATTGAGGACTTCAATGCTTCGCAGTCGAACTGGGTCGTCGCCCTGGAAGAATTCCCGCAGCAGGCCTACAACGAATCCATCGTGGCCGCCGCGCTCTCTAACACACTGCCAGACATCATCGATGTCGATGGCCCTGTCATGCCGAACTGGGCGTGGTCGGGCTATATGCAGCCGCTCAGCCTTTCCGAAGGCGCGCTGGACGATTTCCTGCCGGGCGCAATTGGAACCTGGAACGGTGAGGTTTACTCGGTCGGTCTGTGGGACGCCGCGGTAGCCATGTACGCGCGCCGCTCGGTGCTGGAAGCCAACAACATCCGCATCCCGACGCTGGAAGAACCCTGGACGCTGGAAGAATTCGACGCCGCGCTGGTCGCGCTGCAAGGGACCGGTGACTTCGAATACGCGCTCGACCTGGGCATGGCCTGGACGGGTGAATGGTATCCGTACGCGTTCTCGCCATTCCTGCAGAGCTTCGGCGCCGACATGATTGACCGCTCGACCTATCTGACCGCTGAAGGCGTGTTCAATGGCGAACAGGCCGTCGCGTTCGGCGAGTGGTGGCAAAGCCTGTTCGAGCGTGGTCTGGTTCCGGGCACGTCGCAGGACGGCGCGGATCGCGATACTGGCTTCATCGACGGCCGCTACGCACTGTCGTGGAACGGCAACTGGGCGGCTATCCCGGCGCTGGAAGCGATCGGCGATGACCTTCTCTTCCTGCCTGCTCCTGACCTCGGCAACGGCTCGACCATTGGCGCGGCCTCGTGGCAATTTGGCGTCTCTGCCAACAGCGAGAACCCGGAAGGCGCGAATGCTTTCATCGAATTCGCCATCCAGGACGAGTATCTGGCGGCGTTCTCGGACGGCATCGGCTTGATCCCGGCGACCGCTTCTGCCGCCGCGCTGACCGAAAACTATGCCGAAGGTGGCCCGCTGGCCGTGTTCTTCGAGCTGAGCGCGGAACAGGCGCTCATTCGCCCGCCGACACCCGGTTACGTCGTGATGGCGCTGGTCTTTGAAAAGGCGCTGGCCGACATCGCCAACGGTGCAGATGTTCAGGACACCCTGGATGCTGCCACTGACGAAATCAATGCCGACATCGAAGCAAACGGCGGTTACGGTTTCGGCGGCTAGTTCACCCAATTGAAGCTGTTGGGGACTGAGTGCGATAGAATGATGTGCCTCAGTCCCCGCTTTTTTTGAAGGAGAATTATTAGATGTTAGGTTCTTCTGCCAAATCACCTACCAAACGACACCGCGAACCCGCTTTCCAGCGGCAGGAAGAGATTACGGGGTGGCTGATGGCCTCTCCGGCCCTATTCCTGATCCTGCTCTTTTTGATCATCCCATTCATCATGGCCTTCCTGCTGGCCTTCACCAATCAGCGCCTGGTATCACCCAATCCAACAGAATTCGTGGGAACACGCAACTTCACCGATCTGCTGGCGTTCGGTACATTGACTTTGGAGCCGATCCGGGATGAGACGACGGGTGCTGTTGTTCTGGACGAAGATGGCAACGTCGAGTATCCAGCACTGCGCGACTATACACGCAATAACCCGGATTATCCGCATCTCAACGGCTTGCGAGAGCTGGTGTCCTGGAATTTTGGCGAGACGCGCCATTACCTGCTGGCAAAAGATGTCGTATTTGTCAGGGCGTTGTTCAATACCCTGTACTTCGTCCTGATAATCGCACCCGCACAGGGTGGATTGGCACTGCTGTTGGCGCTGCTGATCAATCAGCAGCTTCCAGGAATCAACATCTTCCGCACGATCTATTTCATGCCTGTCGTCGTCTCGATGGTGGTCGTCTCGATCTTGTGGCGCTTCATCTACGACGGCGAAAATGGCCTGCTGAACACATTGTTGAGCATGATCAGCTTTGGCAGTGCGCAGCCTGTCGATTGGCTGGGCAATAGCTCGACCGCCATGCCTGCGCTGATGGCGATGTCGATCTGGCAGGGCGTCGGCTTCCACATGGTCATCTGGCTGGCAGGGCTGCAAACCATCCCTGGCTCGCTGTATGAAGCCGCGTCGATTGACGGCGCTAACCGCTGGCAGAAGTTCCGCTTTGTCACGTGGCCGGGGCTGCGCAATACGGCGATTTTCGTGCTGGTGGTGATCACGATGCAGGCGTTCGGGTTGTTCACTCAGGTCAACGTGATGACGCGCGGTGGCCCGCTGGACGCGACGCAGACGATCATCTTCCAGGCCGTCGAACGCGGCTATGACAAACAGGACATCGCGGGCGGTTCCGCCATATCGGTGATCTTCTTTATGCTGGTTTTGCTGGTAACACTGATTCAACGCTATCTGACGCGGGAAAGGAACACAGCATGACGACGATGGCCATGAGCCGTGTGCAGACCAACGCCGACCGTTGGGCGACTGTGGGGCGTTACACGCTGCTGATCATCCTGGGACTGGTATTCGTCTTCCCCATCGTGTTCATGATCGTTTCGTCGCTCAAGCCGGATTTGCAGCTTTTGCGCGATACCAGTTCGCTGCGTGCCTTCCTGCCGATTGGCGATATTTCGTTCAACAATTACACCGCAGCATTCCAGCGTGTGCCAATGCCGACGTTTATTTTCAATTCGGTGTTCGTCACAACGGTCACGGTTGTGGTGGGGCTTGTGATCAACTCGATGGCGGCGTTCTCGTTCGCGCTGCTGCGCTGGCGTGGCAAAAACACAGCGCTTTCGGTGATCATTGCCACCTTCATCGTGCCATTTGAAACGATTGCCATCCCGCTGCTGCTGATCGTCAACGCTCTGCCCTGGCTTGGCCCGGAAGGCCTGAAGATCGGCTGGCTGAACTCGCTGCACGTCCAGATCATCCCGTTCCTGGTCAGCGCGTTTCAGATCTTCCTGTTCTACCAGTTCTTCAAAGACCTGCCACAGGAATTGGTAGAGGCGGCGCGTATCGACGGCGCGAGTGCGCTCCAGATTTACTGGCGGGTGATCGTGCCCGTATCCGGGCCGGTGTTCGCGACTGCGGCCATCCTGCGTTTCCTGGACATGTGGAATCAATATCTGTGGCCGCTAATGGTGGTACAGTCGGAGCAGTACCGCCCGGTCATGGTGGGACTGCAATACTTCTTCCAGTTGGACATCGCCTGGGGCGAGATCATGGCCTATCTCTCGACCATCACCATCCCGGTGCTGATCCTGTACCTGGCGCTGCAACGCGCGTTCATCGAAAGCATCGCTTCGACGGGTGTGAAGGGCTGAGCATCACTCACCACAGCGGGGCAGCCACACGGTTGCCCCGTTTTGATTCCAGG
>JAEUQX010000047.1 GCA_016788625.1 Anaerolineae bacterium | reverse complement strand
CATCTCTTATTCTCGCCGTGACAAGGTGTTCGTTCAGAAGCTGGTCGAGCGCCTCAAGCTCGATAAAGGTGATTTGTGGATTGATTGGGACGATATTCCCCCTGCGTCGGACTGGCGCGACTACATCAAGGTCGGCATCCAAGAAACGGATGCATTCATCTTCGTCGTCAGCCCGGACTCAGTGCGCTCGAATGAGTGCCGCATCGAGATCGAGGCGGCTGTCGCAAATAACAAGCGCTTCGTCCCTATACTGTACCGCCCGGTTACCGAGTCGGACGACCTCGCCAAGATGCACTCGGCCATCAACAGTCATAACTGGATATTCATTCGGGCGGAAGACGACTTTGAAGCGGGCTATCAGAAGCTGCTCGGCGCGCTGAACGACGACCTGGCGCACATCCGTGAGCATACCCGTTTGCAGGTGCGCGCGCTGGCCTGGGACACTGGCAATCGCGAGACAAGCCTGCTGCTGCGCGGCAGAGAACTGGCGCAGGCGGAAACCTGGCAGGCACAGGCTTCCGGCAAGAAACCCGGACGCACGCCGCTCCAGGCCGAGTACATCGCCGCCAGTCGTCAGGCCGAGACAGGTCGTCAGCGTCAACTGCTGCTCGGCGTGAGCATCGCGCTGGCGGTGGCGGTCGGGCTGGCGCTGCTCTCCTTCGCGCTGTTCCAGACCTCACAGGTCAATCTCTCGCTGGCGGAAACACGCGGCACGGCGGTGGCGCAGCAGGCAGCAACCTCGACAGTTGCACAGGGCGAAGCCGAGTTCCAGCGTGGCACGGCGGTCGCCAACGAGGCCATTGCCGAAGCGAACGCGGCGACGGCGACGGTGGCGCAGGGTGAGGCCGAGTTCCAGCGCGGCACGGCGGTCGCCAATGAGCTGCGCGCCGAAGCGAATGCTGCCACGGCGGTGTATCAGGGCGGGCTGGCGCAGTCACGGTCGCTGGCGTCGAGCGCCCGGCTGCAAGCCGAACTGGGCAAGAGCGAACTCAGCGCGCTGCTGGCGTTGGAAGCGCTGCAAACCTATCCCTATACCGTTGAGGCGGAGTATGCGCTCAGTGCAGCCGTGCAGTCCTACATTCCTGGGTACAAACGCCCGCTCGCCGTTTCGCCATCAGAAGGCATAATCCCCGCGCCGGCTATCTCGCCCGACGGTGAACTGCTGGCGCTGCCAATTGCGCGCGATCAACTGGCGATCCTGGAACTCGCCACTGGAGAGGCCGTGCAAACGCTGCCTACCGACAACATGTGGATCACCGATGTTGCCTGGGCGCCGGGTGGAAAGTGGCTGGCGGTGGCGCTCTCCAGTCTGGAGGTGGTGGTTTACAGCACGGTTGACTGGGACGAGTACTATCGTATCGAAGGCTTCCGCGTGTCCTGGTCGCCAGACGAAGCGACTTTGCTCACCTGGACCGTGGGCGAGGATGGATTGCCCATCTACGCGCTCTGGGATGCCGTCGATGGATCACTGCTGTTTATACTCGACGCGCTGCCTTTCAATAGTTTTGCGACGCCGTTTGCCTGGTCGCCAGATTCGACGCAGGTCGTGGTGGGTGTCCAGAACCGGGCGGAGGTGTACGACGTTGCCAGTGGCGAACTGGTGCTGACAATAGGTGACTTTCTAAGCAACGTGGGTGCGTTGGCTTGGTCTCCTGACGGAACACTCATCGCAGGGGGCGGCATCATACTCACTGAGGATGCTGTGGCGGACTTCCGGATAACGGTTTGGAATGCAGAAACTGGCGAGGAATTATGGACGAATCGTCAGGCGGTTAATGAGTTATATCAGGTTCTCTGGTCGCCATACGGGGATCAGGTGATGGCGGTGGGCGCCGACCCAACACCGCGTGTGTATGATGCCATTACGGGTGATTTGACGCTCAGCCTGAGCGGATGGCGCGCGGCCTGGTCACCAGATGGCGAATACATCGTGACGGGTGGGCAGACGAGCGGGTTAGCAACGGTGTGGGACACCTTTACCAATGGCGAAGTGCGCCTGCTGCAAGGACATACGAGTCCGGTCCATGCCGTCTCGTGGTCGCCGGACGGACACTATATCGTCACAGGAGCCTTTGAGGGCACGACGCGCGTCTGGGACTGGAGCAGAGACTCCGATCTGCTTTTCAACACGATTGGATACGGGCAAAACTGGATCGACAATCAGCATTTCTACAGCATCAACGATGACTTCCTGACGAGTACCATCTGGTCACTCGATCCGGAGGAATCGGTCGAAACGCGCGTGCCTTATTATGTGATGGGGATGTCCAGCACCGGGCGGGCAGTTGTCAATATCGATGGCGCACTGGCCGTATTGGACGAAGCCTATGAGTTGCCCGTACTGACCTACACCGAACATCAGATGGGCTTGTACGAAGCGCACTGGTCGCCGGATGGGCGCGAGATCGCCAGCGTGGATGCTGCCGGGGTGCTCAAGGTCTGGAATGCCGACACAGGCGAAACCCGTTTGACTCTGTCGGGACACAGCGTGGCGTGGTCGGGTGATGGCTCTCGGCTGATAGGTATTGAAGTTTTCCAGGAGGATGATCTTGTCCGGCTGCGTGTGTGGGAAGCGGCGACGGGTGAGGAAGTCTGGTCACACGAAACTTCATGGTCAAGCTTCACCACATTAGCCACCATATCGCCTGATGGACGTCGGGTAAGCTTCGGGCTGATTACTGGCGCGCTGGAGGATATGCGCGTGGATGTCTGGGACGTGGAGCGTAACGTCATCTTGCAGACGCTGTCGGGCATTGGGGCTGTATGGTCACCGGACGGTCAGCGCATGGCTGTCATCCGCTCCGATTTCTCCGCTGCGGTGGTGGACTCGGCATCCGCCGAGACGCTCTACACTTTCGGTCAGGTGCCTGTGAGTAGGGTGGCATGGTCGCCGGATGGCAATTCACTGATGACTGATGATGGCAGCGCGTTGATCACGGTCTGGCGGGCGTGGCCGTCCACCGCCGCGCTGGTGGAAGAAGCCCGGGAATGCTGCGCCACGCGCGAACTTACCGACGATGAACGTGCCGAGTTCGGGGTGGAGTGAAGCAGCAGTGGTCGCTTTGGCTGGTAACAGAGGGAAGCAGAGGAAGGGGAGCGGAAGGATTTTGTAGTGGCGAACTGCTTGTTCGCCCTCGTATCAGTACGCATATTCTCCCGCAAATATGACGTACTGTCGTCTCTTATTCCAATTCTAAATGGGCGATGCTGCTCAGCAGCACCTCGCGCAGGTGTGTGTCGCCCAGTGTGTAGTAGACGTGGCGCCCGTTTTTCTTCCAGCGTACCAAACTCATCTCCCGCAGGTACTTGAGCTGGTGCGAGATAGCAGGCTGATCCATGCCCAATGCTTCGGTCAGGTCGGTCACACACCACTCACCAGCTGCCAATGCTTTGAGCAGTCTCACGCGTGTCGGGTCGGCGAGTGCCTGGAAGAATCGGGCGACCGCGCGTGCGTCATCCAGCGGCATGACCTCGGCATTTGGTGAGATGATGGTGGCGCTTGGCATGGCTGCTCCTGGTGTGCACATCCTTCAGATCACAAGGTATCAAAGATTAAGCGGGCGTGTCAATAGGACGGGGACGCGGCGGTGCGTGTCAGCACGTCACAAGATGATCAGCCCGCTGCGGGTGGCGCGAACGACCGCCTCTGTGCGGCTTTG
>JAEUQX010000045.1 GCA_016788625.1 Anaerolineae bacterium | reverse complement strand
GCTGGAATGACAACACCCCCGCGTGGGGGGTGCTGTTTGGTTTCATGGTGTGGAGAGGAGGGTAAAAAACTATTTAAGAAGTTTTATTTTTTCCCCACACCGTTTCATATTTCTACGCACAGTATATGGAGGGTTTGGCCGTGAGTCAACCAGTGTAAAAATGTTGCTCTGATTGTGAGATACGGAATTAACGATAATTCTGATTTACACAATCTCTCTCGCTTTGTAAGAGTAAGATGAAAGCAACGTTAAATAGTCTTCACAATGCGTGAAGTGTTGATGAAGTGTTGGTGGCTGTTGTGAAGGGTTGAGGTCGGGCAAGTTTTACGCTTTTGGTACGAAAATGCGTTCTATAAAATGTTCATATAGTTTGCACAACATTTCCGTCAATTTCAGATGACATTGTTACAAGAATGTGTCGTGTATTGCTGGGGCAGTGCGAAGAACGACCGATCATGAACAGGCGCTGGGGCAGGTGCGCTGGCAGCCCGCCCCATGACCAGGTTCTGTTGGCGTTTCGCGTTTCGGATACCGTTCCAGGTCAGCGGACGCGATGTATCATGTCCCTACACAGTTCTATGCCATTCGTAGGGACAGCATACATGCCGTCCGCCTGACGAAAAACGGATATCAGGTCAAATGTCAACACAACCTGATCAAGTGCCTAGAACCCCGACATGTTGAGCATGTTCACAGCAGCCTGTCCGGCCAGCAGGTAACCCGCCAGGAAGTTCAGCACGCCCAGCAGCACCAGCGCGATGCCTTGCGAGAGGCAGCCCTTTGCCGCGCCGAAGTCGTAAGCCTCGCCGATGCGCGCCGCGCCCTTGAACATCACGAACAGGCTGGCGAGCGGGATGAAACCGCTGCAAATCACGCCGAAGATGCCCGCGCCAATCGAGAGCATACCGAGCGCGATGAAGCCCCAGATGAAGAAGACCGGCGTGGTGAACGAGTACCAGGGCACCAGCTTGCTGATCATGAAGGGCAGCGTGCCGTTGCCGCGCAGCAGGTAGCGCGCCACCAGGTGAATCACCCCGCACAGCACGATGATGGTGAAGATCGATGCAGCCGCCGTGATCAACGCCGAGACGAGGAAGGTGACGATGCCGATGCCCTGCGCGCTGCCGACCATCTCGTTGAATTCCGGCGAGAACTGGATGGTCTCGGCCTGGAGGTCTTCCACCGAAAGCCCGGACTGGTAGGCCAGCGCCGAGGTGAGCAGTTGGATGACGACGAAGGGCGTGAGGAAGCTCATCACCAGCATGACCAGGCCGTAGACACCCAGATCGAAGATGGCCGATGCCCAGCCGATCTCGACCGCTTTGGCGCGGTGGTCATCCTTGCGCTTCTGCACCTTGCCGCGCTCGCTGGTCTGGATGAACTCTACGCGGGACTGCGCGTTGACCAGCAGGCTAATCCCTTCTTCACCGTTCTTACCCGTGATGTTGCCGACGAGGCTCTGGAAGTAGCTGTCGGTCTTCAGCGTCGGATTGACTTGCAGCGCCTTGGTCAGCGCCCGGGTGGCTTTGGCGTTGTCCTTGTTGATGTAGTGGCTCATGGCCTCGTCCATGTAGCTTTTGGCGCGTTTGACATCGCGTTCGCTGGCCTGGGCGGGCGGCGGGTTGGTGGCGCGGGCTTCCGCGCGGGCGGCCTGCTCTTGCAGGTGCTTCTGCGCCCGTTCGGCCAGGGCGCGCAGCTTCTCGTCCGGGTCGCTCTGCGCGATCTGCGCGAGCGGCTGGACAGCGGCCAGATCACGCGAATCCGCCAGGGCGATGATGGCCTTGCGGCGCTGCTGCGGATCGTTGTGCTTCAGTTGTCTAATGAGTTTGGAGTCGACGGCCATGCGAATGCGCCTTCTGCTAAATAAGACCTCTCTATTTCATTATTGCTGCGGAATGCGCGCACAGAAGCTAAAGTTTATGCTTTTCACGAAATTTTGAGATCAGCTCTCAAGGGTCACGTCGTCGATCCAGCCCAGGTAGGCCGCCGAGCCTGCGGTGATCGGCACCTGCACGATTTCCGGCACGTCGTAGCTGTGCTGCGCCTTGATGCACGCTTCGACCTGGGCGTAGAGCGCCGCTCGCGTCTTGATCAGCAGCAGGTTTTCAGCGTCGGTGCTGACCGCGCCCTTCCAGGTGTAGTAGCTGGTGATGGGCAGCACCTGCACGCAGGCCGCCAGCCGCCCGGCCAGCAGCGCGTCGATGATGCGCTTGCCCACTTCGGCATCGGAGACGGTGGTCATGACGATGCAGTACGCGGGTTGCATAGCGGTTCTCCTGTTTTCTTAGCGTGTGTCCTGCGGGTTGGCCGGATTCGCCATCTGAAACCTCACCCCGGACTGCGTCCGACCCTCTCCCAAGGAGAGGGTAAACCTACGAGCAGGTCTTATGCCCCTCGCCCCAGGGAGAGGGGCGGTTGAGCACAGCGAAACGGGGTGAGGTTCTCCGCTTCACCACCCCGACCGCGCGAAATGTTCCATCAGCTTGCGGTGGCGGAACAGGAAGCCGCCGCCCACCTGCCGCGTCAGATGCCGTTCGCTCGTATAGGTCAGGAAATCGGCGTAATTCCACGGTGCATCCCCACCCCGCCACAGCACGCGCCGCAGGATGACATGGGCGATGACGGCAGCTAAACCTAAGCCCAGCCCGACGAGCAGCCCGAAGACCAGGCCGACGACCAGCCCGCCGACCAGCCCGACCACCAGCCTGACCATCAGCCCGTGGGTTAGCCCGCCGACCAGCCCGGCGATCAGCCCGGCGATCAGTGTGAAGACCAGAGCGGCACCTAGAGCGACGCCCAGCCCACTGCGCAGCGAGCGCCAAGCGCTCTGGTTGGGGCGTGTCTTGAGATCGACCGATTCAATGAGCAGCCCGCCGAGCAGCCCGCCGAGTAGCCCGAAGACCAGCCCGAAGACCAGCCCGAAGACCAGCCCGCCGAGCAGCCCGCCGAGCAGCCCGCCGAGCAGCCCGCCGACCAACCCGACACCCAACCCGATACCCAACCCGACAAGCAGGCCTTTTTGACTCAAACTGAAGCGTTCGGCGAATTGTGGCGAATTCAATGCTGTAGATATTGACAGCCTACTGTGCAACCCACCGACCAGCCCAATGGCCAACCCACCGACCAGCCCAATGGCCAACCCATCGACCAGCCCGACGATCAGCCCATAACCCACAGCAATGGCGAGTATCGTGCGGCGTGCCTGCTTACGCTGCCCCTCGTCTAGCCACGTACCGCGCAAATCTTCGATGTGAAACACGATGCGGTCATGGGCCGTCATCGCCCTTGCTAACCAGGCCAGATAGTGGCGCGTCTGTGTGTGGCTGTAGGTGGGATGTGCGCCCTCTTCGCGCAGGCGCTGCGTCACGTAGTTGTCGTAGAGGTGGCGTTCCTGTGCCTCGGCATCCGCGAAGCCGGTCAGTTCGCCCGCCGCCTTACCGCGATAGGCCACGGCCATGATGTTCAGGTCGAGCGGCGACTGCGCCAATGCTTGCAGCGTCGTGTCCGTCGCCAGCGCCGCGCGCAGCCCGTCCCAGGCCGTGCCGAGTTTCGCGGCGTACTCCTGCGCTTGCCCCAGCGCCAGCGGTTCGAGCTGGATGGCCTTTTGCACGTTCAGCCGCGCGCTGAGCGATGCATATTCCTCGATGCGGCTGCACACCGCCAGCCCGTTATCGCCCCAGCGCTGCGCCCCCTGCCAATAGGCGTTGATGGCCGTCACGCAGGCGTCGCGCTTATCCTGCGCCACCTCGTCCAGGCCGTCCAGCAGGAACAGCAGCGCGCCGTCGTCAATCCAGCGTTTGGCGGCCTTGCTGCTCACGCCGTAATCGCGCGTCAGCCGCTCGGCCAGCCAGTCCTCCAGGCGTTCCGGCGCGTTCTCCGCCCAAGACGCCAGGTTCAGCACCAGCGGGATCGGTCGTGTCGGGTCGGCGTCGGCCTCGTCCAGCAGGTCTTCGGCCAGTTCCAGCAGCGTGATCGTTTTGCCCGCGCCCGGCGCGCCCAGGATCAGCAGTGCGCGTTCGGTCGCCCGGAAGAGCGGGCCGATCTGCGT
>JAEUQX010000032.1 GCA_016788625.1 Anaerolineae bacterium | reverse complement strand
TTTGCAGGGGCAGGCGGCGGAGATCATCGGGGACTGCCCGAACCTGCTGGCGACCTACAACGAGTACCGCGCGATGACGGCGGACGCGACCATTCCGCAGCGCTGGACGTACCCGCCGGAAGGCCCGCCGGGGTGCGGGGGGTGATATTCTTCACTAGGTCACAGTTTGGCTCTGCCCATAATTCCGTTATTCATTTTGGTGGCGGGAATTCACAATACATGTCATAATCTCTAATCAAATACTTGTGAATGCATAGTGTTTGGTAAAACGAAATATGGGTACTTTAAGAAAATCTCTTCTTACAATCTTTGTGATCACCCTTACCAGTATCCACAATACCTCGCCAATACTCGGTCAGGGCGGATGCAGTAAAGGCCCAACCAACCCCGACGCCGAAACTGATATGTCAGTCACCGACCTGGACAACGATGTCACCTTCTGGGGCGGTTTCTGTGACAATTCTAAGCCGGAATGGGAAATGGTGAATGTGCAAACGCCCACCCCGTCCGGCGATAGTCAGGCGTTGCGTTGCTCAATCACGGGCCGTGATAAATACGGCAAACTGCACTGTTACCGAAACTTCGCCCTGACGGGTGGTGTTGGCTTTGCAATGTTTACCGGGGATTTTCGTTTCAAATTCACCTCTACAACCTGCAACAACCTGAGCACCTCGTCAGTTATCCAAGGCATTGAATTCACCTTCTCACAATGGCTTCGCGGAGTACGGCACGAATTTGCCCTGCAATGGGAAAACGTCACGGATGGCTCATTGAATGATGCAGCACCACAGTGGCGCTACTGGAATGGTAGAGCCTGGCGTCCGTTCGCCTTACCCATTCCAGAGTGCTTGAGTGGAGATTTGACGCCCAGTGCGAACAATTGGCACAGTCTGCGCCTGGAAGGGGTGATCCTGGGCGGCAGGGCGGAATATCGCAGTTTCATCATCAATGGAACGGAACACGAGCTAGACAATCTGAGCGTCGGTGCGGTGAGCAATAACCAAAGCGATCATCTGGCAATCGCCCTGCAACTGGATGCCAATTCCATTCCTGATCCTTACGATGTGCTGCTGGATGATGTTACTTTTGTGCGCTGGCCGGTATTGCTCGCGCCTGCCGCGCCTACAAACGGATCGATCTCCACAGATGACCGCCCCACTTTCACCTGGAATACTGTTGTTAATGCCGTACAGTACGAGCTTCAGCTTGGTGTGAATGACCCACCGACTACCACGGTTTATGTGGGCAGCAGTGCCTGTTACATGCCGCCTTCAGCGCTCCTGCCACAGGGTTATCGCTGGCGGGTGCGTGCAATTGATGCTGGCGGACACGCTTCGCCTTGGACGCGGACACAGAGTTTGACGATTGCATCGAACAGTACGCGACCGCCTTTGCGTAACTACTACACGACTGCGACGCCGACTCTGACATGGACGCGCGTGTCGTGGGCGACCGAGTACGAACTGGAGGTGGACAGCGACAGCCGTTTCACTGCACCCTTTGTTCATAGCACGGTGCTGCCCGCCAGCGCCCTGTCCGCAACCCTGCCGACCCTAGCTGACTGCGGCTACTATTGGCGCGTCAGGGCACGCAGTGGCAACCAAGTCGGTAGCTGGAGTACGGTGGAACGGTTTGTCGTTGACAGTGGGTGACAAGCGAATCCCCATTTTACCAATGTACGTATGTATGATTAAAATTACATCATTTTAAGGAATATGTGATCATGAACCGGGTTTTCGTAAGCTATGCGCGTCGGGATGGTAAGGAAATAGCGGTAGCTCTTACCAATCGATTGCGTGCTGACGACAATGACGTTTTTCTGGATGTAGATAACATTCCTGGAAGTGCGGAGTGGCGAAGTATTTTAGATAAGCGTGCTCGCTGGTGTGACATCCTGATTGTCCTGGTCACGCCCGCTTCAAATGAATCTGACCACGTCTTTAAGGAGTACGACACCGCTAAGAGACTTGGCAAGTCGATCCTGCCAGTGCAAATCAACGAGACAGGACTACCTGTACATTTACGGGAACTTAACGCGATTGAGCTTTCTGCCGACAATTATGACAGGGTATCTCTTGAAGTTAGGCGCATAGGCAATTTGCTGTGGTGGCAGCGGTTATGGAAGTGGCTGAAGCGCCTGCTGGTCATTTTACCTCCAATTGTCGTCGGCTCCGTAGTTCTGCTTTTGCTGAGCAGCACCCGCTCTGCGCCACCGCCGATACCCACATCAACACCGTCTGTTACATCATTATCTAGTGCGACGCCGACTCCAATACCGCCCGCCACGCAAACTGCGACCGCAAGCCCAACTCCGTCTGCCACCCCCACGCCTTCCCATACTCCCACTTATACTCCTACTCCTACGTGGACACCTACACCCACACCTGTTCTGGTCAGTACCAATCGCACGAATGGAAGCAATCTGCGCTCTGGCCCTGGACCGGAGTGGCCGACGGTGGGCACACTCGCTGTAGGCATCTCAGCAGAGGTCATCGGACAAACAACAGGCACTGATGGACGTACATGGTATCAATTAGAGGGTAGCAAGTGGGTTCAGGCAGATGTGGTCACTCCGATACGAGATGCTACCCTAATAGCATCTATCCAACGCCCCTCATTACCACTTATATACATCAAGCCTAACAGAGCAGCCATGAATATAGGTCTGTATGGAACATTGCCAACTGGACAGGGGTGCACCGCAACTCTCACAGTAGTTGTCACTGGGAGGGATGCTATTCGGGCTGAGGTTCATGTATCAAATGCGTCGAATGCGTTTAATGATGCCCTATACACATTCTATCCCGGAGAAAGTATATATGTAATAAATCTTGGTGGAGCATGGCCCCAGTATCCTGTGCATAGTACATGGTTAGTGACATCAGCAGGATACATATCGAATAAGATCGAGAACTTAGTCTGCGCTACGCCATCACCAACACCTAGACCTGGCTAATTCAGTGTTCGAGTTTATGCAAAATGTGCCTTTCCCTCAGCATTCCCCCGCGCACATCAGCGCGCGGCGAATTTCGTCCAGCACGCGCAGGGCGAGCAGGTTTTGCAGCGTGACGCCGTAGGATGCCTCGTTGCCGTTGGTGAACTTGAGGTAAGTGAAGCCGCTGTTCTTCAGGTGCAGCTTGTCCACATCCAGCCCGTAATCCGGCAGGATGCGCGCCGCCGCCCACAGGTTGACCAGCGGCACATCGTACTCGTCCGCCAGCGCCCCCAGCGCCAGATTGAAGTTGACCGCGTTCCACCATAAGTCATCGTCGGGGTGGTAGCTGAAGGTGAACAGCACCGGGATGACGCCCTGCTCCAACGAGTACGTGATGATCTCGCGCATTCGCTCGCTGTATTCCTCGGTCGTCGAATGTTTCACATCATTCGGGCCGAACATGATCAGCGCCACGCTTGGCTGCTTCAGGCGGTACTCGCATTCCAGCGGCCCTTCGCCGCCGGTGCAGCGCTCATCGGTCGCCCACATCGCGTCGAAGACCGAGTAGCTGCCCAGCCCGATACGCGCCGCCGCGCTCTCCACGCCTGCCGAGCGCCGGAACTGCGCCAGCGTTTCCGCCAGGAAGTCGTACGCACCCAGCGCCGCCTGATCTTCCGCCATCGGCAGCAGGTACATCGGGTTGGCAACCAGACTGTCGCCCACTTTGCTCACGGCGTTCGAGCGATTGCCGCGCGCCTGTCCCGCCGCGTAGACGGTGCGCATCGCCTCGCTGATCGTCGGCATGACCGGGTAGGCGTAAAGCTGTTTAAGCGACTGGCTGTCGAGTGTCGCGGGGTTGGCGTCCGCTACCTCGTCGTTCACGCGCACATGGCTGAAGCGCAAATCACTTGCCAGGTTCAGGTAGCCGCTGATCACCCAGCCATCGAGCAGCGTGCGTCCATCAGCGCCGGTACGCAGCACGCGCACCCAGGTGCCCACCCGGCTGCGTTCGATGACGCGCACCTGCACGCCGGGGCGCAGCAGATTGACCTGTACATGAGTCTCGCCGGGGCCAGCGTAAACCACCGCATCCTGATAGGCGGTCGTCAGCGCCGGATCAGGGATCAGCGTGGGCAGGGGCGTAGGTGTCGCTGTCGGGGACTGCGCCGCCGCTGTGCCGAGCGTGATCAGCGCCAGCAGCGCCGCGCAGATGCATTGCGTGATCAGGCAGAGGCGAAATGCGCTTTCCCTGCGGCAACTTGTGATTATCTCATTCCTCATCGCCCATCACTCATCGAACTTATTGAGATTTTCCTGCGCCAATGAGCGGCAGAGGTTGGTGAGGGTGTAAACGATGTAATGGGCACCCATGAAGTGAGCCGTTTTGTGGTCGATGCGAATCGGCAAGGCGCAGAACTTGTCGATCCAAGCAAACGTCCGTTCACTGCTAAAGCGGCGCTTGTAGATTTCGGGAGTGAACAGTCGTTTGGGTTCACGTTTAGGTCGTTTACACGCGCGCGTGTTTTCCACGATGTTGTAGACAAGTGCGTCATTGGATAGAGAATACTCGCAGAACGGTTTCCTGATTATGAATCCCTGAAATAACTAAAAGTGACCCATCCGGGCTGAAACTCACCGTTCCAGCATACTGATCGATAATGTGGACAACGCGGCGCTCTGGTATATCCCAAAATACAAGTTGCACACCTTCTGTTCCAGCGTTTGGCTCAACAACTGCCAACAATCGTCCGTCAGGACTCCATGCCATCTGCCAAATTGATCCACCTTCTTTATGGCTTAATTCGCCAACATATTCATCGTCGTCCCAGAGAGCAATAGAGTGTTCCCAAAACATCCCTGCCGCTAACATCGTGCCGTCCGGTGAATAGGAAAGACTGCTGATGGCACAAGGGGGAATAGTTGAAGCTGAATCGGGTATTGCCAAGTGCCGTATGACTGCACCGGTATATGGCTGCAAAATGTCGACCTCACTTGAGAAGGTGCTCACTGCAATTTCGTCACGATATGGATGAAATGTTGCGCCGTCGCAATACGGATATGGGAATTCGGCTAGCAAGTCACCGCTTGCAACATCCCAGACAGTTCCTCCGTATTGCCTTCCCGCAAGCAAAAGTGTCCCTGTTCCATTAAATGCAACAGATCGCACATGCTCTCCGCCTTGATGCTGACGAAGGCGTTGCTCGGAAGTGATATCCCATAGCTCAACCCATCCAGGTTGTTCATAATTACCGATTGCAATTATCCGTCCGTCGGGACTCACTGCAACTGATTCTGAGGACAAAAGTCGTAGAGGCAAAGTATGCGCTAGCACTAGATCAGGCATTTTCCATACCTGCACTGTATCCCCCAATCCAACAAACCAATTGCCATCCTGAGAGAAAACGAAACGAAAGATTCCTCTGCGTGCGTGTTCATCTGATTTTATTTGCGCCACTTCAGTAATTTGAGCGACATTAGAAGGGGAGATGATTGCTGATGAAGGCATGGGGGTTTCAAGAGGAGTGTCGAGAATAATAGGCGAGCCAATCGCTGTGGGATTGACAGGGGGCAGGCGTGTTGGCGTGATATACAATGAAGTGTAGGCGACTTGAGTTGGATTCAAAGCTATTCCAACAACCAAAATAAGGAGTGAGACGCCAACCACCCTTATTCTGCTATTGTTTTTGCCTGTCATGTTCTATCTCGACTTCTCTCACACTGTTCGCCGATCTATTATCTTATTACTCAAAGTAAGTTCAATATCTCGTCACTAGATAACACTCAGCCGTTCCTGCCGCCCGTGCAGCCAAACCATCTGCCCGTTCACCAGCGTGGCGTCCTCTTCCAGCGCGATACGCACCTGCTGCCCATTCCATAGGGCGATGTCCGCCTTGATGTTCAGTTCAATCGAATAGACCGTCGAGTCGAACAGTTCGTAATCGCCCTTGCCCGGCACACCTTCCTGCCGATCCCACAAGCCGATGGTCGGCCCGGCGGCGTGGCCGTGATAACCGAGCGGATGCGAATAGATTTGCGGCGTCAACCCGGTGGCGGTGGCGCGGTCGAGCGCTGCCCGCAGCACCGCGTTACCTGTGCGCCCCACCTGCATTTCCTCCATCAGGATGTCCTGAAGCTGGTTGCCCGCCCGCAGCGCTGCCTGGAGATCAGCGGGCGCATCGCTCTCGCCGGGTCGGAGGATGTAGGCGTGCTGCTGGTGGTCGGTCGCCAGTCCCAGGTAATAGAAGCCCACATCGCAGTGCAGCAGATCGCCCGGCAAAATCAGCGTGCGCGGCGTCTCGGCGTCGTAGCGCTGTCCGGGTGCTTGAATCTCAACGGTCGGGTGGAACCACGCACGCAGACCCAGGTCGTGCATCCGCTGGCGGAACCACCACACCACATCGTCAGTCGTGGTGATGCCGGGGTGAATCACGCGCGTCGAGTAGGCTTCGGCGATCAGCGCATGGCCGAGTTCGATGATGCCCGGATAGACGATCAGTTCGGACTCGATGCGCCGTTCCAGCCAGCCGATGCACAGCCGTTCCGCATTCTCGACGCGCGCCAGCAGGTCAGCGCCCAACGCGGCGGCGATCTGTTCGTACTCACTGTGCGTCAGCCCATCGCCGAAAGCGAACTCCGGCGAGATATTCAGGCCAATGCGCGCCGGGTTGCGTTCGCGGACGATGCGCGCCAGGCAGGCGAACTGTTCCTCTTTGTCCGGGTCCCAGGCACGCGTATAAAACTCGCCGAAGCCATAGCGGTCAATCGTCAGCCGCTCGACACTGCCGTCCGCTTGTCGGGTGAAGACCAGGATGGTGCGGCGGCGCGCGGCCATCGCGGGTTCGGGCAGCAGCGTCATGATCACCGGGTCTTCGTTGTATTCACGGGCGGCGACGATCCACATGTCAAAGCCCTCGCGCTGCATGATGTGCGGCAGCACCGTGTCAAGGCGTTCGCGCAGCCAGGCGTTGCGGAGGTCGGCCTGTGCGCGCAGCGGCAGCAGTTTATTGCGGTAATCTTCAGTGGGGAACATTGGCGTTCCTATTCAATAAAGGATTCGGATGAAAGTGTAACAACATGCAGAAAGCACACTTCGACCAGTGTAGCGAAGTCGCGAGGCGCTGTCGATAACGGTGTTCTTTGCAGCAGAATGTGCAGCAGGAAGGATTGGGCAAGGAGGACGTGATAAATCTCGCTTGTGCGAAAGCGCCATCCACCCTTAAGCTGAATCTAAAAAGGAGCGAGCTGACGATGGCAAGAATTGTTACGATTGAACGCCACATTCTCGAACAACAGAAGAACCACCCCAATGCGACGGGTGTCTTTACCAACCTGCTTTATGATATGGCGCTGGCGGCCAAGATCATCGCCCGCGAGACGACGCGCGCCGGGCTGGTCGGCATCCTGGGTGCGTCGGAAGATCACAATGTTTACGGCGAACAGCAGCAGAAGCTGGATATTTTCGCTGACCGGACGATCTTCCGCATCAACGACCACACCGGACGGCTGTGCGCGATGGCTTCGGAAGAACACGAGGAGATCATCGAAATTCCGATGAACTTCGACACCGGGCGCTATGTGCTGCTTTATGACCCGCTGGATGGTTCGTCGAACATTGATGTGAACGTCTCGGTCGGGACGATTTTTGCCATCCATCGCAAGATTTCCACAGGTGAGCGCGGCACGCTGGAAGATGTCTTGCAGGCGGGGCGGCGGTTGGTGGCGGCAGGCTACGTGATTTATGGCTCCAGCACGATGATGGTCTACAGTGCCGGGCAGGGCGTGCACGGCTTCACACTCGACCCCAGTGTGGGCGAGTTCCTGCTGAGCCACGAGAATATCCGCGCGCCACAGAATGCGCTGTACTACAGCGCCAACGCGGGTTACGAGAAGTATTGGACGCCCGGCGTGCGGCGTTATGCCAAGTGGCTGCAAGGCATCGAGGGCGAAGGCCGCAAACCGCTCGGCCAGCGCTACATCGGTTCGCTGGTCTCGGATTTCCATCGCAATCTGCTGCGCGGCGGGGTGTTCTTCTATCCCGGCGACATGCAGGATCCATCCAAGCCCTATGGTAAGATGCGCCTGATGTTCGAGGCGCAGGCCATTGGTTTCCTGGCCGAGCAGGCGGGCGGGTATGCGTCGGACGGGGTGGGCAGCGTGCTCGACCTGGAACCGTATTCGCTGCACCAGCGCGTGCCGCTGTTTGTCGGCAACCGCGACCTGGTGGAGAAGGCCGAGGAGTATATCCGCCTCTATGACCAGGAGTGGCTGGAGGCCTATCGGCCGTTCCGCACGCTTAAGATGGAACGGGCGTGACGGACGATAGTCGTTGGTCATTAGCGGTTAGCTCTGCGTCAGGTGGGACTACAGGGCGGCTGAAAAGAGCCAATAGTTCGGTTCGCTGTGGTCGCCGATGGCTAAAGCCTATCGGCTGACGTCAATCAAGCACGCTAAAGGTGCTGTAAGAAACACTCCAGTCTTCCAGCCCCTTCAGAGGGCTTTCTTCAACTCAGCCAGAGCGCTTTAGCGTCTGGCGGCGCTCGGCTCGATTTCTAATGTTATCTACACCTCGCTGTGCGAGTGGCTGGAGGCGAATGGCTCATCACTGGCTGGCGACTATCGACGCATGACTAACAGCTATCAACCAACGGCTATTGATATATGACACTGCTGCTGATTGCGCTCATCATGTTCTTTGCTTTTCTCACGCTCAGCCTGACCGGGTTCGGCCACGCGCTGGTTGCCATGCCGCTGCTCACGCCGCTGGTGGGTATCGAGGTGGCAGCGCCGCTGGTCGCCATCGTCTCGCTCACGGGCGAACTGATCATGCTGGTGCGCTACCGGCGGCAGATCAACATCGGCAGCGTGTGGCGGCTTTCGCTGGCGGCGCTGGTAGGCATCCCGCTCGGCATCATGTTGGCGCGCGCATTGGATGAACGTATTGTCCTGGTGGCGTTGGGCGTACTGGCTGCCGGATACGGGGCTTATGCGCTGCTCAACCTGCGACTGCCGGAGCTGCGCAACCGCAACTGGGCGTTTCCGTTCGGCTTCGTGGCCGGGTTACTGAGCGGGGCATACAACACAGGTGGCCCGCCCGTCGTGATTTATGGCAGTCTGTCGCGCTGGCCTGCCGAGGCCTTCAAGAGCAGCGTGCAGGGCATGTTCGTGATCAACAGCGTGTTCATCGTCAGTCTGCACTTTCTCACCGGGCATGTCACTACGCCTGTCATGGAGGGTTATGTCGTCGCGCTGCCGATGCTCGTGCTGGGGCTGATCGTCGGCTTCCGGTTAGAACCGCGCCTCAACCCGGTCTTGTTCCGCAGGCTGGTGCTGGTGCTGCTCGTGCTGGTTGGGCTGCGGCTGATCGCGGTGAATCTGCTGGGGTGATGTCAGCGGCGTGCAGTCGTAGGTGGTTCGTATGAAACCTGGGACGCGCTATAATCGTTAATTGAGTCAATAGCTCTTAGTCGTTAGCGAGTAGTCCTAAAGCGGGTTCTCGCCTGTTTTCAGCTACAGACTAGCGACTACTGGCTTGTATGAACATTACGCGCGTTTTTTCGGGAGTCATGCTTATGCATCGCATCTGGATTCGACTCGTAGCCGTCTTTGCCCTGATTTTCGGGCTGGCGGTATCCGTGCAGGCCGCGCCCGCGCAGCAGCAAAGCAGCGCGCCCGGCATCAGTGAATTTACTTCGTCGGCGACAATGGTCGACCGCACCGCACTCGCCAGCCGCAAAGCGCTGATCCCCGTGCGTTGGGTCGCCGTCAACCGCCCGAACAACAGCAACCTGGTCTTCGAGCAGCTTCTGCCCGATGGCCGGGTGATGAACGTCGAGCTGCCCCGCCAGAACCCCATCGTAGCGACGGCGGGCGAGGGTGTGGTGCAGCCGTTCCCGCCCGGCGGCGACGCGACAACCGTCACGTTTCAGGTGCGCCTGGTTGATCTGGGCAACGGCACGACCTATGGCCTGAAGCAGCTCACCCTGCCGATTGGCGATGTGCCGCCCCCCAACCTGAGCATTCGCAGCTTCAGCACACCCGCCACCGAGGTCATCCGCGCACAGCTTAACGCCCGCACGGCGCGCGTGCCCGTCTCGTGGCAGGTGGATAACCGCCCCGACGGCAGCAACCTGGTCTTCGAGCAGGTGCTGGAAGACGGCAGCGTCGTCAATGTGGAACTGCCGCGCCAGAACCCGATTGTGCCATCGAGCGGGCAGGGCGTAGCCGCGCCGATTGCGCCGAAGAACGCCGCGACGACCAGCATCACGCTGCGCCTTTCGGTGGCGATGCTGAGCAGCGGTACGGTGCTGGCGACGAAAGAGATCACCCTGCCGATCAAGGACGCCCAGGTGCAGATCCCGGTGATCAGTGTGTTCAGCACCACCGCGACCGATGTGAATCGTGGGCAGTTGAGCAGCAAGACGGCACGCGTCCCGGTGGCCTGGCAGGTGGATAATCGCCCGAACAACAGCAACCTCGTGTTTGAGCAGGTGCTGTCGGATAACAGCGTGGTCAACGTTGAACTGCCGCGCAGCAACCCGTTCGTGGCGTCGTCCGGCGTGGGCGTGGCGGCACCGGTGCTGCCCGGCGGCTCGGCGACCAGCATCCAACTGCGCGTGCGGCTGGTTGACCTGGGCACGAA
>JAEUQX010000722.1 GCA_016788625.1 Anaerolineae bacterium | reverse complement strand
CTCTAAACTCAAGAACACAATTCAGGATCATAGCTCATATCGGTGGTTGTCCCAGTCATCAGTTGAAGAAAGTATTGGCGTAATGCACAGCGAATGTCGCGGGCATTATCACGAGGTTCTGTTTCCATCGTATTTGGAGCGACACCTTGATTTGAGAGGAAATGTCAACACAGACTAAGGGCTAACGACTAAAAGCTATTGACTCAGCAGGTAATGCCACAGCGGCGCGAATCCATGCCAGTCCGTGTTCACCGCCAGATCGGTGACAGGATCGACACACATATCGGGCTGGATTGCCATCTCAAAGGCCGGGTCTTTGTACTGAATGCTGGTGACGGGCAGACGCGAATCCAGCCGCTCACCTGTCAGGTTGACATTTGCCAGCAGGAATGGGTAGCGCAGCGTGAGCATCTGCGCCCCACGGTAAATGCTGACCCCGCAAGGCGTACCATAGCGCGCCAGCACCCATCCCAGGTCGAGCGGTTCCATGAACGAGAGCGCGATGCGCCCGACATGCACGCGGTTGACAGACACATACAGCGCTGCCTCCGCCCTGGGACGCAAACGAACGACGATGCTCTTGGCTGATAGCTGGCCATCTGTGCCGGAGAAGGCGCGGTAGGCCGCTTCCCACGACGTGCTGCCCGGCGTGATACCCAGCGCGCAAGCTGCCCCGCCGCAGGTTTGCAGGCTAGTGGCGCGGGCATCGTCCGGGAGCAGGGCATGGCCGAGCATCCCCGCTCCCAGACAAAGCAGTGCGCATAATCCAGCCAGGCGCGCGGCGGCGACCAGCAGCAGCAGCGGCATCGCGCCTATCTCAGGACTCGTATTGTGCCAGCGCGGCGAACGTGCCCTTCAGTGATGGATACAACGCCTGGAAGGCCGGATACAACCGTTCGTAATCGGCTTTGCCCGCCGGGTCTGGATCCTGGCTATCCACCTTGCGCACCATCTGCGCGCAGGCCGCCGGGACGTTGGGATACGCGCCCGCGCCCACCGCCGCCAGGATGGCCGCACCGAAGGCCGCGCCCTCGTTCGTGTTGACGGTATACAGCGGAATGCCCATGATGTCGGTGGTCAACTGGCGCCAGACCGGGCTGTTGGCCGCGCCCCCGCTGATCACGGCTTCCGATGGATGCACGCCCAGCGTTCGCAGCAGTTCGAGCTGGTCACGCATTCCGAAGGCTACGCCTTCCATCACGGCGCGGATGAAGTGTGGCAAACCGTGCCGCAGCGTCAGGCCGACGAACGCCCCACGCGCGAACGGGTCGGGGTGTGGGTTGCGCTCGCCCGTCATATACGGCGCGAAAAGCAGACCGAGCGAACCACGCGGCACAGATTCGGCGTGGCGGTTGATTTCGTCGTAGCTCATGTTGGCCGCGAAGGTGTCGTGCAGCCAGCGCAAACCACCCGCCGCGCTGAGCATCACACCCATGTGGAACCACGTTCCGGGGATCGGGCCGCAGAAGGTGTGCAGGCGGCCATCTGGTTCGGGCGCGTAACGCGTATTGATGGCGAAAGCCACGCCCGATGTGCCGATGGTCAGGCTGCACCCGCCAAATTCGACGATGCCGTTGCCCACCCCGGCAGCGGGTTGGTCGCCCGCGCCGCCGACGATAGGCGTACCGGCCTTCAGCCCGGTGATGGCGGCGGCTTCTTCACTCACATAAGCCGATACATCCTGCGACTCGCACAGCTTGGGCAGCCAGGCGCGCGGGATGCCATAGGCGTCCAGCAGTTCGTCCGACCAGTCGCGTTTGCTCAAGTCCATCAGGCCGAAGCCCGACCCATCCGCCACGTCCGCGACGAATGCGCCGCTCAGACGGTAGCGCACGTAGTCTTTGGGCAGCAGCACGTGAGCGATTTGTGCGTAAACATCCGGCTCGTTCTCCTTCACCCATAGAATCTTGGGCGCAGTGAAACCGGGGAGCAGGATGCTGCCGATCAGTTGATACAAGCGCTTCTCGCCGATGCGGGCGGTGATCGTGGCGCACTGCGCGATGCTGCGCTGGTCGTTCCACAGAATGGCCGGTCGCACCGGATGACCGTCTTTATTAAGCGAGGTCAACCCATGCATCTGACCTGTCAGGCCAACAGCGGCCACCTGCTCAGCGGGCACTTGCTGGAGTACATCACGCAGGGCACTGCTGGCGGCGCGCCACCAGTTTTCCGGGTCCTGCTCCGACCACAGGGGGCGTGGTGTCGATAAATCGTGCGGATAGCCTTTGACGGCGACGACATTACCCTGTTCATCGACGACCAGGGCTTTCGAGGCGGTGGTGCTGACATCAACACCAATGAAGTATTTGGACATGTGGTTAACCCTGTTTCAGCGAGGTCAATAAGCTGTCAAGAATGAGGTTAACTATACCCTACGGCGCGCAGCCTCGAAAGTAGACCACGCGCGATTGGCCGCACTTACCACAGTCCCGCGCTCTGCCGCAGAATGCCCAGTTCGCCAATGTGATACGCATTGTGGTCGGCGACGACCAGTATTTCCCGCAGAATTGTGTGTCCATCATAGCCGTGCGGGATCGGCGCATAGAGATCGGTCTGCGAGTTTAGCACAATCTCGACCAGCGCTGCCCGGTCTGCCAGGAACTGTTCAATTGTCCGCTGCCAGCCCGCCCAATCGGTCACCGCGTCGTTCGCGGGCCAGTACTCGCGCGGCCACTCACGATGCTGGTACGCTGGATTGCGGATGTAATCCAGAATATCCCACTGGCAGATGCGCAGGTGCTCCAGCAAGTGCCAGTAGCTGTACTCCACGCCTGCTGGTCGGGTGTTGATCTGTGCCTCAGGAAAGTTCGCGACAGACGCTTCAAAACTCATGTGCGCCTGCTCTTTGGTGAGCAGGTTGACGAGCTGTGTGCGGAGATGCTGTTCAGACATCGCATTCACTCCTCATAGGGCTATTCGATTGTGAGAAGGATCACTGTCTTTTACAACTTCAGATCGTCCCCGTGACGAAGACGCCGCCGAATTGTTCTTCTGTCCAGCTCTGGATGACGCCAGTCACATACTCCTGCGCGCTGCAGAGCGTGAAGGTGTGATCGGCTTGAGGGATGATCTCGAACTTCACGGCGGGCGATTCGCGCAGTTCGGGGAGTTCAGTGTTCATGAGCAGCCGCACCCGTTCCAGCCCGGTGCTGCCTTCGGAATGTACGAAGAGGACGTGGATGCCGCGTTTGCCCACCGTGCGCATGTCTGCCAGCACCTCGTTGAGCAGCGGGTTGACGGCTTCGGCAGGCTGCTCGACGCCCAGGCGGTTTTTGGCCTGGAAGAATACGCCGGAGATTTTGTTCCACAGGATGTTCTGGAAGATGTTGCGGGCAATGCTGCTGTACGACGCTTTGCCCGTGAGCAGCTTTTTCCAACGGCTCAGGTCGGTCAGTGCTTCTTTGCCATAGTAGTTCTGGTAGTAGCGTGCCAGCTTGCGCTTGCGGTCATAATCCACCCAACCCTGATCTTGTCCTTCCGGGTTGATGATCACCGCGCCCAACACGCGCTCATCGCGGCTGGCGACGCGGAATGCCAGGATCGAACCGGAGCAGTGACCCATCAGCAGGAACTGCTGTACGCCGTAACGGGCGGTCAGCGCGTCCATTGCTGCCTGGGTATCGCTGATCATCACTTTGTCGAACGAACGCGTATCGGCGCTGTTGGGGCTGTCGCCCACGCCGGAGAGGTCGAAGCGCAGCACGACCATGCCCATCTCGGCCAACCGCCGCGCCAGGGTGACATAGAGACGGTTCGGGCCGATGCGGTGAATCAGCCCGGCGTTAAGCAGCAGCACGGCGGGCGCTTCGCCAACCTCATCCGGCTCGCTGACGATGCCGACCAGCGCGCCAATTTGCAGGACTGATTCTTTCATGAGCAAGATCCCTTCTACGATGACACGGCGCGGCGAACGATCTTGAACAGGCGGCGTGCGGCACCCGGTTGGTCAGTCTGCGTGGGCGGGGCATCGACGCCTTTCGCCAGTTCTTCGTCCACCATCGCGGCAAGCTGGCCGAGCGTCTGAAAGCGCATGATGGCGGGTTCCAGCCGCAGTCCGGTGCGGTCGGCGATCTTGCCGATCACCTGCATTGCCAGCAGCGAATGGCCGCCGAGATCGAAGAAATTGTCGTGTGTGCTGATCTGCGCCACGCTCAGCGCTTCGCTCCAGATGCCCGCCATCAACTGCTCAGTTGGTGTTTGCGGCAGCACGAGCGTCTGTTCGCTGCGCGTCTCCGGTGGGGGAGGCAGCGCTTTGCGGTCTACCTTGCCGTTCGGCGTGAGCGGCATCGTCTCCAACATGACGACGGACGAGGGCAGCATGTATTCTGGCAGACGGTCGCGCAGGTAGTGGCGCAGATCGCCCGCGTCGAGGGACTGCCCGGCCTTCGGCGCGACGTAGGCAATCAGGCGTTTGTCGCCCGGCCTGACCTCGCGCGCGACCACGACACCGATCTGTACGGCGGGGTGCTTGCCGATGGCGGTTTCAATCTCGCCCAGTTCGATGCGGAAGCCGCGAATCTTGACCTGATGATCGACGCGCCCCAGGCATTCCAGACGGCCATCCGACAGCCAGCGCGCCTGATCGCCCGTGTTATAGATGCGTCCCAGCGCCGGGTCGAACGGGTTGGGGATGAAGCGCTCATCGGTCAGGTCAGGGCGACCCAGATAGCCGCGCGCCAGCCCGTCGCCGCCGATATACAGCGCGCCGACCGCGCCGACCGGGACGAGCGCGAGATGTTCATCCAGTACATACACCTGCGTATTGGCAATCGGTTTGCCAATGCTGATGATCGGGTCGTTGGGAAACAGGCGGCAGACCGTTGACCAGATCGTCGTCTCGGTCGGGCCGTACATATTCCACAGTTCCGCCCCGCGTTCGAGGAGCTGTTCCATCAGTTTGCGTGGCAGACCCTCGCCGCCGCAGAGCATTTTCAGCCCGGCACGCCCCTGCCAACCGGACTCGATCATCAATCGCCACGTTGCAGGTGTCGCCTGCATGACGGTGGCGTTGGTTTCGTCCAGCAGGGCGGCCAACGCCGTGCCATCGATCACCGTATCGCGTGAAGCGATGACGACGGTCGCGCCTGTGATCAACGGCAGATACAGTTCCAGCCCGGCGATGTCGAACGAAAGCGTAGTCACGCTGACCAGTACATCGGCGGCGCTCAACCCCGGTTCACGCTGCATCGAGAGTAGGAAGTTGATCAGCGCGCGGTGCGAAATCTGCACGCCCTTCGGACGCCCGGTTGAGCCAGAGGTGAAGATGACATAGGCCAGGTCGTCACCCTCGGTGCGTACAACCGGGTTTTCAGCAGGCTGCGCCGCGACGGTGTTCCAATCTGCGTCAATGCGAATGACCTGCGACTGGTGATCGGGCAGGTGGTCGAGCAGGCGCTGCTGCGTGAGGATGATCGGCATTCGCGCATCCTCGACCATGTAGCCGAGGCGTTCGCGCGGGTATTCCGGATCCATTGGCACATACGCGCCGCCTGCCTTAAGGACGCCGAACAGCGCCACCATCATATCGAGCGAGCGTTCCATACAAACGCCGACCAGCACATCTGGCCCTACACCCTGCGCGCGCAGGTAATGAGCAAGCTGGTTGGCGCGCTGGTTGAGTTCAGCATAAGACAGACTTGCACCGTCACAGATTACAGCGGTGGCTGCCGGGGTGCTGGCGGCGCGTTCTTCGAAGAAGTGCGTGACGCGGCGCTCGTGGGCGTATTCGACCTGCGTGCGGTTCCAGTCCGTGACCATCGCGCGGCGTTCGTCAGCATCGAGCAGGGGAAGCTGCGCCAATGCCTGCTGCGGATTCGCGACGATGCCGCCGAGCAGCGTGGTGAAGTGACGCATCAGGCGCTCGATGGTCGCGGAGTCGAAGACATCGGTGCTGTACTTGAGCGTGCCGGGCAGCACATCGCCCGCCTCCGCGATTTGCATCACCAGGTCGAACTGACCTTCCTGCTGCGGCATCGGGAAGGGTTCGATCTGCAAGCCGCCCAGTTCAAGACGTATGTCGCGCTTACCGGGTATGAACAGGTCGGCAAACGCGCCCGCCTGCTGCACGCGCTGCAAATCGAAAACGGCCTGGAAGACGGCTGAGCGGCTGGAATCGCGGCTGCTGCCGAGCTTCTGCACCAGCAGCGGGAAGGGGTATTCCTGATGGTCGATGGCCTCCAGAACGGTCTGGCGCGTCTGTGCCAGGAACGCGGCGAAGGGCATGTCACCCGTTAGCGAGGCGCGCAGGGCTACCATGTTGACGAAATCGCCGATGATGCGGGCGAATTCCGGGCGATTGCGGCCAAACATCGGTGAGCCGATGATGATGTCGTCCTGCCCGCTGTAGCGGTACAGCAGCGTCTGGAAAGCGGCCAGCAGCAGCGCATATAGCGTGACACCCTCGGCCTTTGCCAGATCGCGCAGGCGGTGAGTGAGATCGGCTTCGATCACGAAAATGTGCGTCGCCCCCCGGAAGCTCGGTGTGGGCGGGCGCGGGTGGTCGGTGGGCACATCCAGCACGGGCAGTTCACCCGCCAGGCGCGTCTGCCAATACTGAGCGAGCCGTTCGCCCTCTGCGCCGTTGAGCAGCGCGGTCTGCCACTTCATGAAGTCGATATAGGCAGCATCCAGACTGGGCAGCGCGGCGGGCTGCTGGTTGAGGTAAGCTGGGTAGAGTGCGCGCAGATCGTCGAGCAGCAGCCACATCGACCAGCCATCGAGTGCGATGTGATGCACGGCGATCATCAGCACATGGTCTTCAGCCGCGCGGGTGAACAGGCTGACCCGGAAGACTGGGCCGTTCTCCAGATCGAAGGGGCGCTCGTAGGCTGCGACGACGGCAGCGTTGAGCGCATCGTCATTCATGCTGGCCGCGTCAACGACCTCGAAGGCGACTTCGGAGGAACCCTGCGTGGCCTGCATCGGCGCGCCCTCGCGGAAGGCGTAGATTGTCCGCAGCGTGGGGTGGCGGTCGGCGATGGCCTGGAAGGCGCGGCGCAGCGCATCGACATCCACGTGCGAACGGACGCGCACCGTGAACGCCACGTTGTAGGCGGCACTCTCCGGGGCGGACTGGTTCATGAACCACATTGACTGCTGGTTGTACGACAGCGGGAAATACTCGACGGCCTGCCGTGACTGCTCGCGCAGATACGCCACGAGGGCGGGCTTATTCTCGGTGAGCAGAGTGCGCAGTTCTGGCGTCAGCGCGCCTTTCTGGGCACGAAAGCGCAGGTTTTCACCCTCAACCCAGAGCTGAATGCCCTGCTGCGCCAGCGAGTCGATGATTTCGGTTACGGTCACAGTTCCCCCTCTTCCCAGCGGTCATCCGCGCTTTCCGCTGCTACGGCAGAGGTGTCGAGCGCGGCGAGTTGTTCCAGAACGATAGACGCGAGTTGGTCAACGCTTGGCCCCTGCAGGAGCTGCGCCATTGGCACAACCACCCGCAGATGCGTCTCGATGCGATTCTTGAGTTCAACGGCCATGAGCGAGTCCATGCCCAGATTCGAAAGTGACAGCGAGGTATCGAAAGTCTTGCCGCTGAAGCCCATAACGCGGCTGGACTGCTCGGCCAGGAATGTCACGATCAGTGTCGGGCGTTCGTCCTCTGGCGCGGCCAACACGCTTTGCAGGCTGAAGCCGCCGGGCGCGTCCGGCTGTGCGGATGGCTCGCGCTGACCCATCACAGCAGAGAGGAATGGTGGTTGGCTCATGGCGCTGAAAAGCTTCTCCCAGCGCTGCCAGTTGGCGGCCATCACCGCGACCTGCGGATGCGGCTGGCGCAGCGCGCGGCCAAAGGCATCCAGCGCGTTTTCGGTGGACATCGGCTGCATGAGCTGATTGCTGCCGTCCGCGCCGCCGAAATCGGCCACCATGCCGACCTCGCCCCACGCACCCCAGTTGATGGTCAGCGCGGGCAAACCCTGTGCGCGGCGGTAGTAGGTCAGTGCGTCCAGGAAGGTGTTGGCCGCTGCGTAGCTGCCGATCAGCGGCGAACTGAGCAGCGAAGAGACCGACGAGAACATCACGAATGTTTCGACTTCGGGGAGCAGGGTGTGCAGCAGCCAGCCGCCCTGCACCTTTGGCTGGAAGATACGCTGCATTTCGGCGGGGCTGTGCTCCTGCATGGCCTGATACTGCATGACGCCTGCCGCGTGGATGACCCCACGAATGGGCGGCCAGCCCTCGGCCTGGTAGGTGTCCAGATATGCGCGTAACTGCGCCTCGTCGCCCACGTCGACGGCGGCCAGATGCACGCTGACGCCGAGCGTTTCTAATTCACGAATGGTCGCAATCTGCCGTCCGACGCGGCTGTCCGCCTCGACATGCTGCCACTCGATACGCGGGGGCAGCGCTGTTCGCCCCATCAGGATCAGGCGGCGTGCGCCGTGCTGCGCCAGCCAGCGCGCAAGGGCCAGGCCTAGCCCACCCAGACCACCCGTGATCAGATAGCTGCCGTCAGGTCGTGCATGGAAGGGCGCATCCGTGGCGGCAAGGCGCTGCCGTACAAGCCGCGCGCCAAAACGCTGTCCCTCGCGGAAGGCCTGCTGATCTTCGCCCGTATTTGCCGTCTGGACAGCCTGCCAGATATGCCGGGCAGACTCTTCAGGCGTGGCGATGGGGTCGAGGTCGATCAGCCCACCCCAAAATTCACTGGCTTCCAGCGCGACCGAGCGCCCAAAACCCCACAGTGGCGACTGTGCCAGGACAGGCGCTTCGCCCAGGATTGACTGTGCGCCGCGCGTGACCAGCCAGATACGGGGCGGCTGCGCCCAGATCATCGTCAGTGCGGTTTGCAGCAGCGCCAGCACGTCCGCCGGAGCAGTCGCGGCCTGGTCAATATCGGACTGTTTGATGGCATTCAGATAGATCACGCCGTGCAGGTCGGTAATGCCTGCCAGGGCGGCTGATGCCTCCGTGATGCTGTTAACGACGAGCGCCTGCCCACCGCCCGCTGCGAGCTGCGCGGCGACTTCGTGCGCCAGCGTGTTTGCCTCGCTGATCAGCAGCCAATTGCCCGCTGCCGCAGTGATTTCCTGGTCTTCGAGCGGCTGCCAGTCCAGGGTGTAGAACCAGTTTTCCACGCTCTCCGGCTGCGTTTGGGCGTCGCGGTCGAGATACCACAGCTTCGCGCCGAGCGTTTCAGAGATCAGCGTGCCTGCTTCATCGTAGACGGCGACATCACCGATCAGCACATCCTTGTCCTGGCCGTCAGCCTCCGGGCGCAGGCGGGCGTAACACCACAGACCTGTGCCAGATGGGCGAGCGTAGACGCGTGTTTCATCCACGCCGCCGCCGACGAACGCGCCGCCCCGGCTGTCGTCCGAACGCTGCATCGAAATGGTCGCGGTCAGGACGTGTCCGCAGGAGTCCGCGACTGCCGGGTGTATCTGGTAGGCGTTCAACTGACCTGCGATGGCGTTGGGCACACGCACGAAGCTGAGTGCTTCCCCCGCGCCGCGCCACAGGTTTTCGATACCCTGGAAGGTTGGCCCCCATTGGTTGCCTTTTTCAGCAAGCTGGGCATAGAACGCCTCGCCGCGAATTTCTTCTGTGCAGCGCGCCATGATCGCCTGCGCATCGAAGCCGTCCAGCAGGCTCGGCGCTGCATCCGCCTGCGCAATCGTGCCAGAGACGTGATGCGTCCAGTTCTGCCCGGCGGCGCGGCTGTAGACATCGAAGTGCCACTCATCACCTGCGCCGCGCGTTAAGGTAAGCTGCGAGGTATACGTGTCGCCATCGCGCAAAAAGAGCGGCTTGCGATTCTGCACCGCGCGGACGACCAGGGGCAGCGGCCCAACCGCTTCAACTACGGCCGCCAAGCCCATTTCCATATAGGCTGTTGCGGGCACGATGACCGCACCCTGCACACGGTGATCATCGAGGTAGGGCAGGCGGCGCAGACTGATTTCATTTTCCCAGATCAGCAGCTCTGCATTGCCCGCCAGCGGGATGCGTTCGCCGAGCAGCGGATGGCCGCCGCGTGATCGTGTGGATTGAACCGCAGACGGCGCGGCGCTGGCGTTCGTCCAGT
>JAEUQX010000718.1 GCA_016788625.1 Anaerolineae bacterium | reverse complement strand
GCTGCCGGAAAACGCCGAGCGCACGTTTGAACTGCTGAACGGGGAGATCATTGAAAAGATGCCGGGCACGACGCGCAATTCAGCTATCGCGGTCAATATTGCATTTGAGGTGCGCCTCTTCTGCCGCGAGAAGTCGCTGCCCTGCTATCTCAGTACAGGTGATGGTGCATATCAGATCGCTGCCAACGTGATCGCACCCGACTTGGCCTACAAATCCACGCCGATGTCAGATGAGTATCCCGACCCCACACCGCCGTTGTGGGTCGTTGAGGTGATTTCCCCGACAGACAAGGCTGCTGAGATTCGCAGAAAGCGCCAGATTTATCAGGCGGCGGGTATTCTGCTGTGGGAAGTCTACCCGGAACTGATGAGCGTCGATGTTTATGCACCCGGTCAGGCTTCGCGCGTGTTCCAGGCCGATGACGTGCTGAGCCTCGACGCACTGCTGCCCGGCTTCACACTGCCCGTCCGCAGTGTGTTCGCGGAGTAGGCAATCTTTACAAGATTACCCATTGTAATTTGCCACCTAGACAAAGACGCAGCTCATCCCTTCACCACAATTGTATTTGCCGCCAGATCATGCCAGGTCTGGCGCGTTTCGTTCTGTGCAGCCCATAGATAGCCCGCTCCCAACGGCAGTCCGGATGCAATGTATCCCAGCCAATTACGAATGAACAGGCGGCTCATGGTCAATTGCTGGTTGTCCAGGGTGACAATACGGATACCCAGTGCAGCTTTGCCTGGTGTGCGCCCGTTGGTCAGGGTAGGCAGAATGCACAGATAGGCGACCATCAGTACAACGGTGAGGATGCCTCCGCTGATCAACACCCCTGAACCACCCAATGCGATATTTGGGATATTGAGCAGTTCAATCAGACCGCGCAGCAAAGTGAACAGGGTGATGTCAATGACCCAGGCCTGTGCGCGCGTTTTCACGTCCGCCAATTCCCGCCCATCCTGCACCAACATCATGCAATCTCCTGCTGTCGGAAATGATATTCGCCTGGCGGGTTTACCCCAGCACATCAACCTTTTCGTCGCGGTTGACGGTTACGTTCACCGTCGCTGGGGCTGCCGGGCTGCTCGAACCGCCCCCGGTGATGCGCCGCAGCAGGTCGAACCAGAACGGCGCGCCCTGGGCGATGGCGATCATCGTCGCGGCCAACCCGACCACCTTTTGCAGCAGCAGCCCCAGCCAGTCCGGGTTGTTGCCAGGGATGAAATTCCACAGGTTGCGCAGGTTCTCGCGCGGGTCGGAAAGCCCAGCGGCCTGACTGGTGTAGATCAGCTCTTCGGTCACGGGTGTGAACTCCCAACCGATGGGCAGTTGCAGATCGAGGAGCTGCTGCACAGAGGCTTGCAGCTCAGCGGAGGACTGCGCCACTGCATCTTCCGGCGGCTGCCAGGGTATCTGGTTGGCCGCGTCGCTCGTTGGGTCAGAAGACTGCCCGACCTGGTCTTCCAGCGTCGGTACAGCGTTTCGTGCAGACTCGGCCACCGCGGCTCGCAGCGCCGGGTCGTCCCAGAAGGCACGCAGTAGTTGCAGCGAGTCGGCGTTCAGGGCGAGCGCCATGAACAAGCCCACAATCATCGAGATCAATTGGATTTTGCGCTTGTAGAGTTCGGAGATGCGGTTCATGCCGTCGTTGAACCAGCTCTCCAGCTTGACGCGCGCGTCATCGAGCGACTGCGCCGTGACGACGACGGTCTTGATGGCATCCTGGAAAGCCTCATCCTTGATGCTGCGGATGCCTTCCAGCAGCGGCACCAACTGCCCGGCCTTGATTGGCAGCCTGCCGAGCGCGTCCTCGACCGCTTCCAATGAATATGACAGCGCCTGCTTGTGGTTCTCGTTGGGCAGCTCCAGGATCGCGCCGCGCAGCTTGTTGGTATCGGTGTCGCCGAAGCTGCGCAGGTCGCGCACCATCTCGCGCAGGCGCACTTTCGAGTCGTTGTTGGGCAGGTAGGAGATGGCTTCTTCCAGCGGCTTGAAGATCGTCGTATCAGTCTGCGTGGTCATCAGGCTGAGCAGCGCTTCGACGAACGTGCTGGGGTGGATGTACGTCACCTGCGTCGGGTTGCTGCTGATGATATCTTCGGCCTGTTCGCGGCTGAGCGAAGCGGACGGACTGATCTTGACCTCGACCATGCGGATGAGCGGATGCGCCAGCAGTTTGGCCTGCAGTTCCTTATCCTGCACCAGTTCCACCAGCCCTTCCTTGAGCTGTTTGGCGCGCAGGTTCATCACATTCAGGATGACGTTGTTGATCTGCGTCACCAGAATGCTGAGCAGGCTGTAGATAAATACCATGCCGATGGCGACTTCAAGGATCGATGTCATTGCCGTGTGTCCTGGTTAGACAATCGTTTCAATCCGCACAGTGTAACACCACTGCGCCAAAATGCCGATAGATTGTCCCGTTGTACGGACGTATAATTGTTCAATCAGCCTCTCACCATTTCACAAGGAGCCACGTTCATTATGGCAGTTGGAAAGATTGTTGTCCCGCAGGAAGGGCAAAAAATCACCGTGCAAAACGGTAAACTGCATGTGCCGGATAACCCGATTCTGCTCTTCATCGAGGGCGACGGCATCGGTTATGACATTATGACTGCCAGCAAGCGTGTCTGGGACGCGGCGGTGCATAAGGCCTACAACGGCACGCGCAAGATCGCCTGGATGGAAGTGTATTCTGGTGAAAAGGCTGCCAGCATTTATGACGGCGATTATATGCCGGAAGAAACCTTCGACGCGCTGCGCGAATACCTGATCGGCATCAAGGGACCGCTGACCACCCCGGTCGGTGGCGGCTTCCGCAGCCTGAATGTCACGCTGCGCCAGGTGCTCGACCTGTATAGCTGTGTGCGCCCGGTGCGTTGGTATCGCGGTGTGCCCAGCCCGCTCAAGCACCCGGAAGAAGTCGATGTGGTGATCTTCCGCGAGAACACCGAAGACGTGTACGCGGGTATCGAATACGAATCGGGTTCGCCGGAGAACGCCAAGCTGGCGCGCTTCCTGCGTGAAGAGTTGGGCGCGGAGTTCTTCGAGGGCGCGGGGCTGGGCATTAAGCCGATCAGCGCCTTTGGCAGCAAGCGCTTGGTGCGCGCGGCCATCCAGTACGCCATCCAGCACAAGCGCAAGAGCGTGACGCTGGTGCACAAGGGCAACATCCAGAAGTTCACCGAGGGCGCGTTCCAGAAGTGGGGCTATGAAGTGGCCGCGCAGGAATTCCCCAATGAGACGATCTCCTGGGCGGAAGTCGAAGCCAAGCACGGCGGCAAAGTGCCGGAAGGCAAAATCCTGATTCAGGATCAGATCGCCGACATCATGTTCCAGAAGATGCTGCTGCGTCCTTCGGAATTCGACGTGATCGCCACGCCGAACCTGAACGGCGACTACCTGAGCGACGCGATTGCGGCTGAGGTCGGCGGCGTCGGCATCGCCCCAGGCGCGAACATCGGTGACGCGGTGGCGCTCTTCGAAGCCACGCACGGCACCGCGCCCAAGTACACCAACCTGGACAAGGTGAATCCCGGCTCGCTGCTGTTCAGCGGCGTGATGATGCTGGAACACATCGGCTGGCAGGAAGCCGCCGATATGATCACGAAGGCCTATGAAACGACGCTCGACCAGAACATCGTCACCTACGACTTCGCGCGGCAGACGCAGGGCGCGATTGAGGTGAAGACCAGCGAGTTCGCCTCGGCGATCATCCGCAACATGCAGTAGGCCGCAGTCTCAGATACAGAAGACTCCACTACAAAGGGGTAACTTGTAGGGATACGATATGTCGTACCTGTCCAGGATTACCCCTTTTCATTTGTTGTGTCGGGCTGCTGCGCCCTCGCGATCAGGTGGGCGACGAGCAGCGCCACGCCGCAGTTCACCAGCAGGTCAAGCAGCGACACGCTGCGGTCGGGCACCATGCTTTGCAGGAACTCGGTCGCTACGCCCAGGACGCAGGCGCACAGCACTGCCGTCCGCAGCGCCCAGCGGAACGGCGCGGGGTGATACAGCATCCACCACAGCAGGAACGTCAGCAGCCCGAAGCCGACGACGTGCGCCAGCGTGAGCAGGATGTCCCAGCCGAGGTCGTAGGTTTTGGGGGCGGCGGGGCCGAGCAGCGGCCGCTGGCTCGGTTGCAGCAGTACGGCGGTCAGCACGGTGAGGTAAGCGGCGGTCAGGACGATACGCAGCGGGCGCGGGACATGGACAGCCCAGGTCAGCGCCGAAGTAACGGTCAGTTTATTGATCATGCCCATGAGCATAGCGCAGCAGCGCCGGGAAAACCCAACGTTTCCCCTATTATCAGACAATGACATTCATCACCCGCAAAGGGTGAACGTTGGCGGGTTGACGGGGGGACGGAACGGGCATACGGTATGCATAGAGGTGATACTCGACACAGAAAGGACAGCTCTTGAAGCTGGAGTCCGAACAAATACATAGTCACCTCCCTCATCCTGCAATATGAGCAGGAGCAAGACCCCGGTAGGGGGCTTCGGGACGATAACCGAATACCACACATGAACC
>JAEUQX010000706.1 GCA_016788625.1 Anaerolineae bacterium | reverse complement strand
CAGGTGCAGTAGCGATCACATCACCGACACTGTCTGCGACCCAGTGTGTGGCATGGTCGTAGTAGAAGTTGACTACAGTATCCTCGCTCAGTACGAGCTGCACGTTTGGCCCGCCGAGATCAGCATTGCCACCGTAGTTTTCGTCCCAGGTTTTGTTGATGGCAACTTTGTACTCATACGAGCCAGCGGGAAGTGCGAAGCTGCCCTTCCAGATGTTGTCTGCGGCATCAAGTGTGAGGAATGTCTTGTCACAGTCGGGTTGCCAATCGCCAGAACACCCCAACACGCTTTGAAGAGTACCGGGGATGGTCACTGTTTCTGGCTGAACAACATCCTGTGGGGGCAGTACAATTGGCTGCGCGCCACCTGGGCCTGCCGGGCTGCCGATGATGGATTCATCCAGTGTAATCGTCAGCAGCTTGCTGGCAGAGTCGAATATGAAAGTAACCTGTGCGTAATCCACCGGTACTTCAAATGCGATGTTCGCACCATCGCGTGCGCCATCAGCGCCGTAGTTTTCGCCCCATGTATAGTCAATGGCGACCTTGGCTTCGTAGCTACCTTGTGGAATTGCAGCGGTGATAAAGGTGTATATGCCATCGCCATCATCATCATTCATCTGGGTGAGCTGGCAGTCTGGCGCCCAATCACCATCAGCACCTAAATCTTCAGAGCAGCCGATTTCGCTGTTGTAGCTGCCTGGTACGGTTACGGTCAGTCCAGTAACAATCTCTGCTGCTGGGGTTGGACGTACAGTGGGTTCGACGACAGCGTTAGGATCAGTAACTCGAATGTTGAATAGCTTGCGCGATGGACTGAAGCCAAATGTAGTACGGAAACCCTCAGTATCTACGCTGAATGTCAGGTTTTCGCCATTCAATTCGCCGCGTGCGCCATAGGTTTCTTCTGTGCTCTCATTTAAGGCAACTTTGGCTGTATATTCACCTACGGGGATTGTCGTGGTCGCAAAGCTGTAGACGCCGTTGGCATCCTCGTCTTGTAGCCACGAGCGCAGGCAGTCTGCTTTCCCATCCTCGTTGCATCCCAGTTCACTCTGAAAATCGCCAATGGCGACTGCGATTACAGAGTTGACATTGTCGGTGACCCAATGCGTCTTGTGGTCATAGTAGAACTTGACGCTCTGTGCTTCGCTGATGCTGAGTTTGATATTGTCGCCGCCTGCTGCTGCGCTTGCGCCGTAATTCTCGTCCCACGCACCATTGAGTGCGGCTTTGTATTCGTACTCCCCTGCTGGGAGTTCCAGAGTAGCTTGCCATACATCGTCTTCTATGTCATAGGTGAGTTGTGTGGTTTCGCAGGCTGGTTGCCAATCTTCGCTGCATCCTAGCTGTTTTTGGAAGCTTCCGGCAATAGTAACGGTTGTTGGTTGTGTGTCTTGGCTGTTTGTGATTAGGATATTGAAGCTGAGTATGAGGATTGCTAGTAATCCTATAACTCGAAATTTGAGTTTCATGAGTTTCCTTTGGATCTAGTATTCCGATATTGTCCTGTAATCTCTTCCTGATTGTATAAGCTTTGGGTTCTTGTGCCCATTGACTACGCGAAGTTGATTTGTGCAAAGGTTACGATCATGCTTGCAACACTACAACGATCCAGTATTGGTAGAATCGTTTTTGTATTTGCTTTAGCTGTCATAGGCTTTCCTCTGGCAGCAGGGCTGCTGTTTGGTGATTCGCGGAGTCGGATAGAGTCCCCCTCCCCTCCCGCATATTCGGCAGTCGCTTATCCTGAAGATTTTGAATCGCGTTTCGTTCACTATGCCAGCGTGCAGCGTCCCGATGGCACCATTCGTGACCTTTACATCAGCCCCAATGCATTGGCGACAAGCTCACTGCCATTCAATACTGTGATTGTCATTGTCAATCACTATGCGAAATCCAATAACGATGGACAGTTCATCACCGACGAACTCGGTCGTTACATCCGCGATGAAGCAGCTCCCATGATCCATGTTCGCGAGAAACGTTCAGATTGGCTGCCAGCGGATTTTGTTAGCGAACTCCGCAGTGGAGATTGGAATTTCGGCTCATTTGATACGGTCACAGGTGAGCCGTTTGAGGAGAGCATTGCTGCCTGTTTTAACTGCCATAACGCATCGCGACAGCCAGAGTTTCTTTTCAGTCATGACTTGCTGAGCGCGTATCGTGCCAGCGGCGCAACACAATACATCATCTGCGAATTCACCGGGCGGACAGAATGCAGCGTCAGATCATGAAGTTGCGCGGCACGATCACCCCAGACTCGTCATAAAACCCTTCGAAGTCGGCTTGCAGAACACCCTTGCGGTTAATGAACAGCCAATCCCAAAGGGGGTCAATCTTGCTCAACACCGCCTCAGATTGATCGCCTTCCCAGAAAGTCTCAACAGCTACCATCCAGGTCGCCTGGTTCAACACATCCAGCACATGCTGTTCGTGCAGGGTCGTCGCTTCTCCAACTAGCTCGCGAAACTCCGTGATGTCATCCGCAAAGATGTCATCTTCCGACCCGTTAATCTCAATCTCGCCGCAGCTAAACTCACCATGGAACAGTTCACCTAGTCCGGGAATATCTGATACACGCACATGATACGCAGCATCAATCTGCTTCAATGCAGTTTCAATCGTCCCCAGATCAATCGGTTGACTGTCAAAACTGATATAGCGCATGTAGTAGCCCATACGGCCTCCGCTAAACTGGCTCAAACCGTGTTTCAGGCGTCAGGCCCTTCACAAAACCGACAATCAATTGAATGGCGTTTTCCACATCATCCAACTGAATCATCTCATTTGGTGAATGCATATAACGATTTGGGATCGACACGACACCCACTGCGACCCCCGCCCGTGACAGATGGATTGCATCGCCGTCCGTACCCGATGCGGCCGGGTTGACTTTGACGGTATATGGGATGTTATTTTGCCGTGCGACCTCGACAAGCATATCGTGTACAACAGGACTGTTGACTGAACCGCAAGCAATCGCAGGGCCGCTGCCCAAACGCGCTTCCCCGCGCAGCTTCTTATCGGCTGTCGGATAATCGGTTGCGTGGGTGACATCGACTACAATCGCAGCGTGCGGCTCATAAGCGAAGGCTACTGTGTTTGCGCCCGCAAAGGTAATTTCTTCCTGTGCCGTCGCAGCAGCGGCAGCAGTTACAGCGGGGCGTTCTGCTGCAAGCCGACGCAGCACCTCTAAAACGGTATAGGCTCCGATTCGATTATCGATACTGCGCGAAACAATACGTTGATTGGGAAGTTCATAGAAAGGCGCATCAATCACGCCAAACGTACCCACACTCACCCGTTCGGCAGCTTCCGCGCGATTACGTGCGCCTATATCTATCCACAGGTCTTCCAGTTTCGGAGCCGTCTCACCAGGCTGCATCAAGTGAATCGGCTTCCTGCCAATCACACCGATTACATCGCCTGCTCTGCCCAATAGGCGTATCCGCTGACCAACCAGCACCTGCACATCCCATCCGCCGACTCCCGCGAATGAGAGAAAACCATCATCGTCGATATATGTAACAATCAGGCCAATTTCATCAATGTGCCCCGCCAGCAGCACGCGCAGTCGATCATCGCCCTTAAGGACGGCAAGGCTGCTGCCACGAACATCCACCGTAACCTGATCTGCGAAAGCGCCTGCTTCTTCGCGCCAGACACGCGAGGGAAGATGCTCACGCCCCGATGGGCCGGGCACTGACAAGAGTCGTTTCAGGAATTCAATGGACATAAAACCTCTGCTGCATGGCTACAGCGGGCTTTCAGGACACGATCTCAACTGTACTCGGTTTTGCCGAGAAAAACCATGTCACCGAGCAGATGGAACGCCAAGACACACGGTCTCAGCGACGATCCATGATCTCCGCCAGTCGTGCTTTCAGCTTGTTCCGTCGCTGCTGGTAGGTATCCTCATCAAGTTCACCTGCACTGAATGCCACATCAAGTTCCGCAATCTCGCGTATCAACCCGTCCATCAACGGTTGATCAGCGTCAGGCAGTGTCGCATCGTCAGGATCACCATCCTCACCTGCGCGCTTCCTGCGCCAATAACTGTAGATCGCGGAGCCAAACACAGCAGCGCCAACCAGCAGCAGCATTACAGATATCACGGTACTGATCGGTACGTTATCACTCGTCACAGCAATTTCCGGGGCGCCCAACGTGAAGGCAATCGTGCTGCCCGCAGAAAGTGGTGCGCTGGTGCCATAGGCCCGATACGTCACCCCTCGCAGCGTCTCTTGCCCTATATCGCTCAGTTGCCCAGAATCAACATACAAAGTCGCCGGCGCGAGCAATAACCGCACGGGGCCGCTGACCGCATAATCAACCGCAGCGCTAATAGCGAAGTTCTCGACATAAGGCACTCGATAGACAACCTGCATCAGATGTTCACTGCCCGGCAGCACAGGCGCAGTATCGATCACTGCTGTCCCATCAGCAGTCCTCGCGTAACGTTGGTCAACCCCGCTCATGACCTCCGCGCCCACAGGCACGTCCAACTGCACTGAGGCATAACGGCCTCCAGGCAGTAGTTCATCGGATGAAAAGGCGCGGTCGCTACTGTTACGGAAGCTCGCCACTTGGGCGACCTGGATGGTGTCCTCGAAAACGGACACCTGCCACACCAGACCAATAATGTCGATTACGGTTGGATCGTTAGTGAGTTCATAGATCGTCACAGGAAGTTCAAGGCTGCCAGCCGTTGGGTCACCCGCCAGAAGGTCGCTGCCAAACGTCCGTCCCTGATAATCTACAGTGATGATGTAGCTTTGATCAGTCTGCAGCGGCACATCATCAAACACAAAACGTCCGTCCGTACTCAGGTTAATCTGCCGCGTTTCATTGCGAAACTCCGCATCAAGAATGTTCAGGGTGACGATCAGGTCAGTGGGTACACTTCCACCCGCAGTCCCATTAGACACCGTACCCGTCACGACACCTTGTACTGTTTCAGGAGGCTGCTCAGCCTCAGCAGTCGCGGCAGGCTGTGGCAGTGCTTCCGGTGTAGTAGATGGCTCAGTCGGAGCCTGAGCGCCATAGTTCAGCAATTCCCGGCTCCGCAAATAGGCCTGAACATCACCCTGCTCCCCCAGTTGCAGCCGTGCAACAGCATCGCCCAGCGCGCGCGTCAGCAGTTCGCTGTTGGTCAGGTTCACGGATTCGGAAAGCGGCACATCATCTGCCACAATATCCGCAGACTCCAGCAAAGACTTACCCTGTTCAACTGATTCCACACTGCTGTGCAACGTGTACGTATAGAACGCAACAGACCAGCGCTCAGCCTCGGTCAGTGCATCGCGCCACGGAGGCATCATTTTTTCAATGCGCCCGTTAGTTATGGTCAAGTACCATGCAAAGGGTGTTTGATCAGCCGTAGTCGCCGCGTCCCGGAAGCTGCGCGGCCCCTGGGGAATCTGCCCTTCGGCGGGACCAATCAGCGGCCCGTCACCCGCACCAGTAACTCCATGGCACGCGGTGCAGCGCTCTGCAAACACCGCCGCACCAACCTGCAAGTCAGGCGGCTCGATGGGAAAGCCTATCTCTGTAGGAACTGGTGTTGAAGGCGGAATAGTCGCCACAACACGCGGCTCGCCACCTAAGCCACTGCACGATGGCAGCAGCACCAAGACGATAATCAGCATCATCAAGTTGTAGAAACGCCAACTGAAAGAATTCCAATTCATATTGACCCAGCCTCAATACAAGAATGCCGGGATTAATCATAGCGGTTTTAGGGCATGATTTGCGAGGGAACAAAAAGGGCGTACCCTCATCAGATACGCCCCAGTTTGGCTAACGCACGGGCAGGTTCGCTACTGGCCCGCGTATCGTCACCGGCAGGGAAGGTATCCACCCCACCACCCCATTGTAGGAAACGTGCAACCAGAACGTCGAACGCTCCTGCACACTGCGGCCAATCACAATGATTTCCGCACCTGCCGGGATCGTCCCAACGATTTCGATGCGCGGGCTGGGACGGCGGCGCATATCGATGATCGCATCCGTCGTCAGCCGCACGCCAATATCCGGCGCGCCGTCGATACCATCGAACACGCTGCCGGCAAAAGGCACATTTTCTACCGCGCCTTCCACCTCCAGGTAGCGGTCAGAAACCCATCCTGTCACCTCTCCGGCGACAATCAGATACCAGGTGTATTCACCCTCATCGCTGTTACGTGCCAGAATTGAGTAGGTATTGCCAGGTCGAGCAACTCCAACCAGCGTCGCGCCCAGATAAGGCCCAGTGCGAATTGCCAGCCCCTTCACCTCGACAACCTCGCCAGTCGCGGGCGGCAGCACGGTTGCCGTCGGGAAGAATGGCGTCACCGTCGGCACAAACCCTACAGGGGTCGCAGTTCCAACAACAGGCGTTAGACTCCCTGTGCAGTTCAGCGTATAGGTGACTGTCGCCTGCGATGGTGCATTTGTGGTGAAAGTTAGGGAAGCTATACGCAGACCTTCCGCAAGCGGAATACAGCGAATGGTGACCGTCTGTATTGGCCCGCCGTCCACGATACTGAATGGCGGCAAACCACTGATGATGGCGAATTCACTCGCATTCTGACCGGTAATCATGACCCCACCAACGGGGGCGCTGACATTCAGCGTTGAACCGCCCGTCTCGAACACAAACAATCCCGTCGTCACCAATGTCCCGATCTGCGCCGTGCCCACGTTAATCACGCTGCCCGGTGGCGGATTCGAGCCATAACCTGGTGCTGCTCCCACCGCGCTGACAGTACAAATGACTGTATAGATGGCAGGGCTGGCAGGCGGCGCTGTACCCGTATGAGGTACTGTGACCGTAACTGTGAAAGTCCCTGCTACAGTCCCGGCGCATTGGAGGGATATTGTCTGTGATACTCCCGCGTTCAACGTAAATGTCACAGGAGAGATCAATGAAATCTGGCTTGTACCTGTACCGGTAACCGTAATCGTTCCGACGTTCAGCGCGGCAGTACCGGCATTCGTCACGACAATTCCGGCACTAACACCGCTGCCAACAATCGTAGACACGTTTATGGTTGACCCGGGTGCAGGTACAGAGGAATATCTCGGCTGAGGCGCACTGGTCACATTGCAGTTGACGGTGTAGGTCGCGGGGCTGCCCGCCGCGTTATGCGGCACGGTAACTATGGTACTGAAACTGCCAACCGCCGCCGCATTGCACTGAATGCGCACTGTTTCTGGCAGACCGCCGTCAAGAATTGTGAAACTTGCTGGAGTGATGAGTGAGAGCTGTGGGCTTCCAGAAGTGAAGATCGGCCCTACCGTCAACGAAGCAGTACCCGTCTCGCTTACAACAATGCTCGCGTTCACATTGGTACCAACGGTAGTCGCAATGTTGATAATCTGACCAGGATTGGGAGTCGAGCCGTATCCCGGCACGGCGGCAGCGGTCACATTACAGGTCACATTATAAGTCGCGGGTGAACCCGCCGCGTTGTGGTTTACCGTCAATATCCCCGGGAACGTGCCTGCCGTCGCCGATAGGCACGTCACCGTAAGCGTCTCAGTGGCATTACTGGCATCGGGAATAATGAACGCTGGCGCGCTACCTGCCACCGTCAGTACAGGGCCACCCGTCACAGCGTAACTGGTCACGTTCAGGTCTGCTGTGCCCGTTTCGCTGATCACCACTGTCGCTGTGCCCGCTACACCTGTTGTCGTGTTGATGGTCAGTGGCTGTCCCGTCGCTGGCGTAGAGCCATAACCCGGCACGCCAACTACATTACAGGTCACGTTGTACGTCGCCGGGCTGCCTGCCGCGTTGTGGTTTACCGTCAATATCCCCGGGAACGTGCCTGCCGTCGCCGATAGGCACGTCACCGTAAGCGTCTCAGTCCCGCCGCCATCGATAATCGTGAACGGAGCGGCAGTACCCGCCACCGTCAGTACTGGACCACCCGTCACAGCGTAGCTGGTCACCGTCAAATCGGCATTGCCTGTCTCGCTGATCACAACTGTCGCTGTGCCCGCTACACCTGTTGTCGTGTTGATGGTCAGTGGCTGCCCCGCCGCTGGCGCAGAGCCATAACCCGGCGTACCAACCACATTGCAGGTCACATTGTATGTCGCCGGGCTGCCTGCTGCATTGTGGTTTACCGTCAGTGTCCCTGTGAATGTGCCCGCAGCTGCCGACTGGCACGTCACCGTCAGCGTCTCGTCCGCACCGCCATCGATAATCGTGAATGACGGCCCCGGCCCTGCCACCGTCAATACAGGGCCACCCGTCACATCGAAACTGGTCACGTTCAGGTCTGCTGTGCCCGTCTCGCTGATCACAACTGTCGCTGTGCCTGCTACACCGGGCGTCGTGTTGATGGTCAGCGGCTGTCCTGCTGCTGGCGCTGAACCATAACCCGGCACACC